>NZ_CP043808.1:2487472-2798406 GCF_008386315.1 Serinicoccus marinus DSM 15273
ACCGGCCATTGTAGCATGCGTGAAGCCCAAGACGTAAGGGGCATGATGATTTGACGTCATCCCCACCTTCCTCCGAGTTGACCCCGGCAGTCTCCCATGAGTCCCCAACCACCCAAAGGTGTTGCTGGCAACATGGAACGAGGGTTGCGCTCGTTGCGGGACTTAACCCAACATCTCACGACACGAGCTGACGACAACCATGCACCACCTGTACACCAGCCACAAAGGGAAACCACATCTCTGCGATCGTCCGGTGTATGTCAAGCCTTGGTAAGGTTCTTCGCGTTGCATCGAATTAATCCGCATGCTCCGCCGCTTGTGCGGGCCCCCGTCAATTCCTTTGAGTTTTAGCCTTGCGGCCGTACTCCCCAGGCGGGGCGCTTAATGCGTTAGCTGCGGCACGGACCCCGTGGAATGGGACCCACACCTAGCGCCCAACGTTTACGGCGTGGACTACCAGGGTATCTAATCCTGTTCGCTCCCCACGCTTTCGCTTCTCAGCGTCAGTCATGGCCCAGAGACCTGCCTTCGCCATCGGTGTTCCTCCTGATATCTGCGCATTCCACCGCTACACCAGGAATTCCAGTCTCCCCTACCACACTCTAGCCTGCCCGTACCCACTGCAGACCCGGAGTTAAGCCCCGGGCTTTCACAGCAGACGCGACAAACCGCCTACAAGCTCTTTACGCCCAATAATTCCGGACAACGCTCGCACCCTACGTATTACCGCGGCTGCTGGCACGTAGTTAGCCGGTGCTTCTTCTGCCCCTACCGTCACCCCAAAGGGCTTCGTCAAGGCTGAAAGAGGTTTACAACCCGAAGGCCGTCATCCCTCACGCGGCGTCGCTGCATCAGGCTTGCGCCCATTGTGCAATATTCCCCACTGCTGCCTCCCGTAGGAGTCTGGGCCGTGTCTCAGTCCCAGTGTGGCCGGTCACCCTCTCAGGCCGGCTACCCGTCGTCGCCTTGGTAGGCCATTACCCCACCAACAAGCTGATAGGCCGCGAGTCCATCCACCACCAAAAAATCTTTCCACACCAACCCATGCAGGCTGATGTCACATCCAGTATTAGACACCGTTTCCAGTGCTTATCCCGAAGTGGAGGGCAGGTTACTCACGTGTTACTCACCCGTTCGCCACTCATCCACCCCAACAAAAGCTGGGGCTTCAGCGTTCGACTTGCATGTGTTAAGCACGCCGCCAGCGTTCGTCCTGAGCCAGGATCAAACTCTCCGAAAAAACCAAAAACCCATAAACATGAGCATCCGGAAAGCCAGACAAACCCGGCAAAAAAACCACAACACCAACCACGGGGGTGACCAGTGCCATGGCCAAACAAACATGGCATCAAAAAACAAACACGCTGTTGAGTTCTCAAGAATCGGACACACACCGGGGGTAAGACTCTGATCGAGCCTTCCCGCTGCGGGGCAGCCTCTCCAGCCTACCGGACCCTGTGCACCGTCTCCAAATCAGGTGATCTGGAGTGGGTGGTCGGGGTGCCGACTGTGGCTGTGCGTCCGCCGCTTTCGCGTCGGCCGCGAAGCACTACTCTACACGGGCACAGGACCGGCGTGCAAACCGCCGCTCTGGCGGTCAGCGGACCTGGATCCCTAGCTGCCCCACGGCTCCCCCGTCGTGCATCCGGCGCAGGGCGTCAGCCGTCTGGCTCAGGGGATAGCTGCGGTCCATCACCGGCCGCAGCCCGGTGCCGGAGACGAAGCGGCAGAGCCGGGCCAGGTCCTCCCGGGTCCCCATCGTGGATCCCACGACGCGGAGCTGCTTGAAGAAGATCTTCGTCAGCTCCGCCTTCTCGGGAGCATCCCCGGAGGTGGCACCGCAGATGACCACGGTGCCGCCGGGTCGCAGCGCGTTGATCGAGTGGGACCAGGTCGCCGCGCCGACGCTCTCCAGGACGGCGTCGACCCGCGCCGGGAGTCGCTCACCAGGCTCGAAGGTGCGCTCTGCGCCGAGGTCCTGGGCTCGTCGCCGCTTCTCCTCGCTGCGCCCCGTCACCCAGACCGTGAGGCCGGCCGCCGCACCGAGCTGGATCAGAGCGGTCGACACCCCACCACCGGCGCCCTGCACGAGGACGGTGTCACCGGGGGCGACGCCGGCCCGGGAGAACAGCATGCGGTAGGCCGTGAGCCAGGAGGTCGACAGCGCGGCGGCCTCCACGGCGCTGAGGTGCTCCGGTCGCGGGACCCATGCCCCTTCCGGCACGCAGACGTACTCCGCCAGGGTCCCCTGGTGCACCTCGGAGAGCAGACTGCGCCGGGGGTCCAGGGTCGGGTCCCCCTCCCACCCGGGGGTGCCCACGGTGACGGGGTAGATCACCACTTCCCCGAGCTCGGGATGCTCCGCGACCGCGTCACAGCCCAGGATCATCGGGAGCCGCTCGGGGGACAGCCCCACGCCGCGCAGCGACCACAGGTCGTGATGGTTGAGTCCGGCGGCGACGACCGGCAGGACCCGCCATCCCCTCGGCGCCTCAGGGTCCGGCCGCTCCCCGACCACGAGCCCGCGCAGCGGCTCGTCCGGATGGATCTCCTGGGCGTAGGCGGCCTGCATGGCTCGACCCTAGTCCGTCCCCGACCGCGGGTCTCGTCGGCCCGCGGTCACCGGGGCACGCGTGGCCCGGCTCTCCGACGCCCGCGCCGCCTGCGCCTCGGCGGCCTCGGGATAGACGATCTCCTCGAGGCACAGACCGTGCGCCGGCATGACGCGGACACCAGGGTCGCGGGTCCGGGCACGGAGCACCTCCGCCGGCCAGGACCCGGTCCGGCGCCCCTCCCCCACGGGCAGGACACCGCCGACCAGCGCCCGCACCATGCTGTGGCAGAAGGCGTCCGCCACGACCGTGCCGACCAGCACGCCGTCCTCACCCCGGGTCCAACGGTAGTCGAGCAGGGTCCGGATGGTGGTCGCCCCGTCCCGGGGCCGGCAGAACGCCGCGAAGTCGTGCAGCCCCATCAGCGACCGTGCTGCGGCGTCCATCGCCTCCACATCGAGAGCCTGTCGCACCACGACCGTGTCCCGGCGCCGCAACGGGTCGGCGACCTCGGGACGGTCCAGCAGGCGGTAGCTGTAGCGACGTCGCAGCGCGGAGAAGCGCGCGTCGAAGCCGTCGTCCACCTCACGCGCGCGGCGGACCACGACGTCCCGGGGCAGCACGCCTCCCAACCGGGCGACGAGTGCCTGACCGGGTGGCCGGTCGGACCGGCCCGGCACCCTGGACCAGACGGCAGCGTCGACGTCGAGGTGGCACACCGATCCCCGGCGTGCACGCCGGCGTCGGTGCGCCCACCGACGGTCAGCCTCGGCGGGTCGCTGCGCAGGACGGTCGCCAGCGCCGACGCGAGCGTGTCCTCGACCGTCCGTAGCCCGGGCTGACGCGCCCACCCGGAGAAGTCCGTGCCGTCGTAGGCGAGGTCGATCCTGATGCGCACCCGTCCATCCTGCCCTGCACGACCAGGAGGCGACGACGAGGGCCGCCCACCCCCGGTGGGGGATGGGCGGCCCTCAGGTGCGTCCGGGACGCGACGGCTCACTTCGCGGAGTCGTCGCCCTTCGCCGGCTGCTGCGCATCGTCGGCCCCGCCGGAGACCATCGCGGCCTCGGTCGTGTCGTCGGCGGCCTCGTTGTCGGCGACCTCGGTGAGCTCGCCGTCGGCGGCCGGCTCGGCACCGCGCTCGGCGGCGTCGTCGGCGGCCTCGACCTCCGCCTGGGCCTGGTCGACCTGCGCGGCGTCGCTCGTGGTGGGCTCCTCCGCCTCGAGCTCGGCGTCGCTGATGGCCGCGGCCTCGCGGTCCTTGGCCGAGCGCTTGGTGGCACCCTCGGCCTGGGTGACGACCGCCTTCTTGGCGACCGGCTCCCGCACCAGTTCGATGACGGCCATCGGGGCGTTGTCGCCCTTGCGCGGCGCGATCTTGGTGATCCGGGTGTAGCCACCCTGCCGCTCGGCCACGTCGGGCGCGATCTCGGTGAAGAGCCGGTGGACGACGCCCTTGTCCCGGACGATGGCCAGGACCTTGCGGCGGTTGTGCAGGTCGCCGCGCTTGGCGAAGGTCACCAGTCGCTCCGCGAGCGGACGGAGCCGCTTGGCCTTGGCCTCGGTGGTGGTGATGCGGTCGTGCTCGAACAGAGCAGTCGCCAGGTTGGACAGCATCAGGCGCTCGTGCGCCGGACCGCCGCCGAGGCGCGGACCCTTCTTGGGGGCAGGCATGAGTTCTCCTTAAGCCTTCTCGTATCTCAGTACTGCTCGTCCTCGGCGAAGGCGGCGTCGCCCTCGTCCTCGTAGCCGCCGTCCTCGTAGGACGCGGCACCCTCGAACCCGGGCGGGCTGTCCTTGAGCGCCAGGCCCATCTCGGCGAGCTTGTCCTTGACCTCGTCGATCGACTTGGCGCCGAAGTTGCGGATGTCGAGCAGATCCGCCTCGCTGCGCCCGACGAGCTCACCCACGCTGTGGATGCCCTCGCGCTTGAGGCAGTTGTAGGAGCGCACCGTCAGGTCCAGCTCCTCGATGGGCAGCGCCAGGTCGGAGGCCAGGGCACCGTCCCCCACGGAGGGACCGATCTCGATCCCCTCGGCCTCGGCGTTGAGCTCACGGGCCAGGCCGAACAGCTCGACCAGGGTGCGCCCGGCCGAGGCGACGGCGTCGCGCGGGGCGATGGAGCTCTTGGTCTCCACGTCGATCACCAGGCGGTCGAAGTCGGTGCGCTGCTCGACACGGGTGGCCTCGACCTTGTAGGTCACCGCGAGCACCGGCGAGTAGATGGAGTCGACCGGGATCCGGCCGATCTCCTGCTCCCCGGACTTGTTCAGCTGCGCCGACACGTAGCCGCGGCCGCGCTCGACGGTCATCTCCATCTCGATGGTGCCCGACTCGCCGAGGGTCGCCAGGTGCAGCTCGGGGTTGTGGACCTCCACGCCCGCCGGCGGCGCGATGTCCGCGGCGGTCACCGGGCCTGCGCCCTGCTTGCGCAGGTACATCACGACCGGCTCGTCGTGCTCGCTGGAGACGACGAGGGACTTGAGGTTGAGGATGACCTCGGTCACGTCCTCCTTGACACCGGGGATGGTGGAGAACTCATGGAGCACGCCGTCGATCCGGATGCTGGTGAGCGAGGCCCCCGGGATGCTGGACAGCAGGGTCCGGCGCAGGGAGTTGCCGAGGGTGTAGCCGAAGCCCGGCTCCAGCGGCTCGAGGGCGAACCGCGACCGGGTGTCGGAGACGACCTCCTCGGTGAGGGTGGGGCGCTGTGCGATGAGCACTGTTCAGTTCCTTTCCACGGGCGACCGCTATATGACGCCGCGTGCGGGAGCCCGGCATACCTCTGTCCGTATGCCGGGGCCCGGGAATCCGGCGAGCGGAGCGAGGCCTGGATTCCCGGAACGACCAGGAGCGCGAGCGAAGCGAGCTCCTGGTCGTGGGGGTAGGTGGGGGCAAAGCCCCCACCCGATCAGTTCTTCGAGTAGAGCTCGACGATCAGCTGCTCGGTGAGGATCGTGTCGATCTGCTCCCGGGTGGGCAGCTGGTGGATGAGGATCTTCAGCGAGCCGGGCACGACCTTCATCCAGGCGGGGACCGGACGGTCGCCGTAGGTCTGGCGGGCCAGCTCGAACGGGAAGGTCTCGACCGACTGCGGCCGGATCTCGATGATGTCGTACTGCTCGACCCGGTAGCTCGGCACGTCGACCCGCTGGCCATTGACCAGGAAGTGACCGTGGGTCACGAGCTGGCGGGCGGCACGACGGGTGCGGGCCAGGCCGGCCCGGTAGACGACGTTGTCGAGGCGCGACTCGAGGATGATGAGCAGGTTGGCGCCGGTCTTGCCCGGGCGGCGGGCCGCCTCGGCGTAGTAGCGACGGAACTGCTTCTCCATGACGCCGTAGGTGAAGCGGGCCTTCTGCTTCTCCTGCAGCTGGGTCAGGTACTCCTTCTCCTGGCTGCGGCGCCGACCATGCTGCCCCGGGGGGAAGGGACGCAGGTCGAAGTTCTTGTCGCCGCCGACGAGGTCGACCTTGAGCCGGCGGGACTTCTTGGTGATGGGGCCGGTGTAACGGGCCATGATGCTTACCTAGTTCCTTCCGGGGCGGTCAGTTGCGACGCTTCTTGGGCGGGCGGACGCCGTTGTGCGCCTGGGGCGTCACGTCGGAGATCGCGCCGACCTCCAGGCCGGCGGCGGTCAGCGAGCGGATCGCGGTCTCGCGACCCGAGCCCGGACCCTTGACGAAGACGTCGACCTTCTTCATGCCGTGGTCCATCGCGCGGCGCGCGGCGGCCTCGGCGGCCATCTGGGCGGCGTAGGGGGTCGACTTGCGCGACCCCTTGAAGCCGACCTGGCCCGAGGAGGACCAGGCGATGACGGCACCGGTCGGGTCGGTGATCGAGATGATGGTGTTGCTGAACGTGCTCTTGATGTGAGCCTGCCCGAAGGCGACGTTCTTCTTCTCCTTGCGGCGCACCTTGCGCGCACTGGTGGCCTGACGGCTCTTGGGGGCATGTGTTTCTCCTAGCGGAAGAGCAGGTCTGCGGGGGCGGGGCCTCCCGGCAGAGGGATTACTTGGTCGCCTTCTTCTTGCCGGCGACGGTGCGCTTCGGGCCCTTGCGGGTCCGGGCGTTGGTCTTCGTGCGCTGACCGTGCACCGGGAGACCGCGGCGGTGCCGCAGGCCCTGGTAGCTGCCGATCTCGACCTTGCGGCGAATGTCGGCGGCCACCTCACGGCGCAGGTCGCCCTCGAGGCGGAAGCTCGCCTCGAGGTGGTCACGCAGGGCGACCAGCTGCTCTTCCGTCAGGTCCTTGACGCGGGTGGACGGGTCCACGCCCGTGGCCTCCAGCGTCGAGGCGGCGCGGGTGCGTCCCACGCCGAAGATGTAGGTGAGAGCGACCTCGACGCGCTTGTCGCGCGGCAGGTCGACACCGATGAGTCGTGCCATGTGGCAGTGCTCCTTGGCTGTCGTGCGAGAGTCTGGTGCAGCACCGGTCCGCATCGTCTGATGGGCTCGGTCGCCCGCGGTCCCCGGCTCTCGCGGCCGGGGGTGACGTCCCGCCGGTCGGCGGGGGTCGGGTGCTGCGTCATCCTGGGGATATTCAATTGTGGTCGTGCTGACGCATCGAAGCTGCGACGCGCGCGGATCGCTCTCTGCTCAGCCCTGGCGCTGCTTGTGGCGCAGGTTGTCGCAGATCACCATGACCCGGCCGTGACGGCGGATCACCTTGCACTTGTCGCAGATCTTCTTCACGCTCGGCTGAACCTTCATGGCTTCCTGCCTTCGGGTGGAGGGATCTGATCAGGGGTGCTGAGGACGAGGACCCGGAGGGGTCCGCACCACTCAGCGGTAACGGAAGACGATGCGACCGCGGGTCAGGTCGTACGGGCTGAGCTCCACCACGACCCGGTCCTCGGGGAGGATCCGGATGTAGTGCTGCCGCATCTTCCCGGAGATGTGAGCAAGCACCACGTGTCCGTTGGTGAGCTCGACCCGGAAGTTCGCATTCGGGAGGGCTTCGACAACCGTGCCCTCGATCTCAATGACGCCGTCCTTCTTCGCCATGTCCTCCACATTCCCTGAATTGCACTGGACTCGGCCCACGCAGGGCCGACGCACCATCGTACGGGACGGGCAACCCTCGAGGCGAATCAGTCGGCGAGCGGGGCGCAGCGGGCCCCCACGCGCTCCAGGCCGGCCGCTCCCCCGTCGGCCGCGGTGAGCACCCACAGGCCGTCGTCGGTGACCGCGACCGTGTGCTCCCAGTGCGCCGCCCGGCTGCCGTCGCCGGTCACGACGGTCCAGTCGTCCTCGAGCGTGCGGGTCTCGATGGTGCCCAGCGTGACCATGGGCTCGATCGCCAGGGTGGCCCCGGACGGGACCGTCGGCCCGGTGGCGCTGACACCGTAGTTCGGGACGTGCGGGTCCATGTGCATCTCCCGACCGATGCCGTGGCCGGTGTAGTCCTCGAGGATGCCGTAGACCTCCACCCCGGGCACGCCCTCCCGCCGGCGCCGGTCGAGCGAGGCGTCGACGCTGGCCTCCACCGCGTCGCCCACGGCGAAGAGCCGGTCCCCCGGCCGCAACGCCGCCATACCCGCCCACAGCGAGGTCTCGGTGTCGTCCATGAGGGCCAGGTCCGCGGGCGTCCCCCGGTCCCTGCCGCCCACGACCAGGCTGACGGCGGCATCACCGTGCCAGCCCTCGACGATGGCTCCGCAGTCGATCGAGACCAGGTCACCCTCGGCGAGCACCCGCTCCCCGGGGATGCCGTGCACGACCTCGTCGTTGACCGAGATGCACAGGCTCCCGGTGAACCCGTGGTAGCCGAGGAAGCTGGGCACCGCCCCCGCGCTGCGGATGGCGTCCTCGGCCAGGGCGTCCAGCTCGCCCGTCGAGACCCCGGCCACAGCCCGCCGGGAGGCGAGCGCCAGGGTGTCGGCGACGACCCGCCCGGCCCGGCGCATCGCCCGCAGCTGCTCGGGCGTCTTGGCCTCGATCCGGGACCGGCGACGGAACAGCGACATCAGCGCGGGGCGGAGGCGGCGTCGCCGCCGTCCGGCCCGGTGAGGTCCGCGAGTGCCGCCTCGATCCGGGCGGTCACCTCGGCGACCTCGCCCATGCCGTCCACCCGGCGCAGCAGCCCGCGCTCCTTGTAGCGCGAGGCCAGCGGAGCGGTCTCCTCGGCATACATCCGCATCCGCTCGCGGACGACCTCCTCGGTGTCGTCCTCGCGGCCCTGCTCCTGGGCGCGGGTCAGCAGCCGCTGGACCACCTCGTCGGTGTCGACGGTGAGCTCGACCACCGCGTCGAGGCCGTGACCGGCCTCCGCGAGCATCTCGTCCAGCGCCTCCACCTGGCCCGTCGTCCGGGGATAGCCGTCGAGCAGGAAACCCCGGGCCGCGTCGTCCTGGCCGAGCCGGTCGCGCACGATGGCGTTGGTGACCTCGTCGGGGACGTAGCCGCCGGAGGCGGTGATCTGCTTCACCTGCATCCCCAGCTCGGTCTCGTCCTTGATGTTGGCCCGGAAGATGTCGCCGGTGGAGATGGCGGGGATCCCGTGGGCGGCGGAGACGTGGACGGCCTGGGTGCCCTTGCCGGCACCGGGCGGTCCGAGCATGATCAGTCGCATCAGCGGAGGAACCCTTCGTAGTCGTGCTGCTGGAGCTGGGACTCGATCTGCTTGACGGTCTGCAGACCGACACCCACGATGATGAGGATCGAGGCGCCGCCCAGCGGGAAGTTGGCCACCCCCATCACGTTGAAAGCGATGAGCGGGATCAGCGCGAGCCCGGCGAGGTAGAGGGCACCGGGGGTGGTGATCCGGTTGATGACGTACTCGAGGTACTCCGCCGTCGGACGACCGGCCCGGATGCCCGGGATGAAGCCGCCGTAGCGCTTCATGTTGTCGGCGACCTCGGTCGGGTTGAAGGTCACCGAGGTGTAGAAGAAGCAGAAGAAGATGATCATCGCGGCATACAGCACCATGTAGACCCAGTGCGTCCCCGACCCCGTGGCCCCCATCGACAGGTAGCGGTCGACGAAGGTGACCCAGCCCGGTGCCGTCGCGCCTGCCTCCGTGGGCCGGTTGAAGTTCGCGATGAGCGAGGGCAGCATGAGGATCGAGCTGGCGAAGATGATCGGGATCACGTTGGCCATGTTGAGCTTGAGCGGGATGTAGGTCGAGGTCCCGCCGTACTGCCGGCGCCCCACCATCCGCTTGGCGTACTGCACCGGGATCCGCCGCTGGCACTGCTCGACGTAGACGACCAGGGTCATGATGACCAGGCCCAGCAGCATCACCAGCACGAAGGTCGTCACCGAGCTCTGGTAGATCGCGCCGAGGGCGGCCGGGAAGCCGGCGGCGATGGACACGAAGATGAGCAACGACATGCCGTTGCCGACGCCCTTCTCGGTGATGAGCTCCCCCAGCCACATGATGAGGCCGGTGCCGGCCGTCATGGTGAGCACCATCAGGGAGAGGGTCCAGATGCCGTCGTCGGGCATGACGGACGTGCACGCGGCGCCGAACAGCCGGGTGGGTTCGCGGGCGATCGTCACCAGCGTCGACGCCTGCAGCACCGCGAGCCCGATGGTGAGGTAGCGGGTGTACTGCGTCATCTTGGTCTGCCCGGCCTGCCCCTCCTTCTTCAGCTGCTCGAAGCGCGGGATGACCACCGTCAGCAGCTGCACGATGATCGCGGCCGTGATGTACGGCATGATCCCCAGAGCGAAGACGGACAGCTGGACCATCGCGCCGCCGGAGAAGAGGTTGACCATCCCCAGCACGTTGCCGGACAGCTCGGCGGTGTTGAGGCACTGCTGGACCAGGCCGTAGTCGACGCCGGGTGTGGGGATGTGCGTCCCGAGGCGGTACAGCGCCATGATCGCGAGCGTGAAGAGGATCTTCTTGCGAAGATCCGGTGTCTTGAACGCGCGCACGAAGGCGGAGAGCATTCAGGTCCTCCTGAGGGGCCGGTCGACTCGCGCGGCGCGTCGGGCGAGGGTCAGGCCCGGTGACGAGCCATGGATCTCGTTGACGATAACACCGGCGAAGGTGGTGCAGAAAAGCCGTGGGTATGCACGTGAGGCCCTGCAGTCGCCGGAGCGACGCAGGACCTCACGTGGACGAGCGGTGCGGCAGGGGGGTCGGTCAGGCCTCGGTGGTGCTGCCGCCGGCCGCCTCGATCTTCTCCTTGGCGGAGGCCGAGAACTTGGTGGCGGTGACATCGAGCTTGACGGACACCTCGCCGGTGCCGAGGACCTTGACCGGCTGGCCCTTGCGGACCGCGCCCTTGGCCACCAGGTCGGCCGGGCCGATGGAGCCGCCCTCGGGGAAGAGGGAGGCCAGGGTGTCGAGGTTGACGACCTGGTAGGTCACCTTGAACGGGTTGGTGAACCCGCGCAGCTTCGGGAGCCGCATGTGCATCGGGGTCTGTCCACCCTCGAAGGTCTCGGGCACCTGGTAGCGGGCCTTGGTGCCCTTGGTGCCGCGGCCTGCGGTCTTGCCCTTGGACGCCTCACCGCGACCCACACGGGTCTTGGCGGTCTTGGCTCCCGGGGCCGGGCGCAGGTGGTGGACCTTGAGCGCGGCCGCCTCGCGGCGGGCAGTGCTGTCGGCCATATCAGTCAACCTCCTCCACGGTCACCAGGTGGGCGACCGTGCGGACCATGCCCCGGAACTCCGGGCGGTCCTCCTTGACGACGGTGTCACCGATCCGCTTCAGGCCCAGGCTCCGGACGGTCTCCCGGTGCATGTGCTTGGTGCCGACGGTGGACTTGATCTGGGTCACCTTGAGCTTGGCCATCAGGCACCTGCCTTCGCCTCGGCCGCCGCGTCGGCGCGAGCCTTGAGCATCGCGTGCGGGGCGACGTCCTCGAGGGACTTGCCCCGGCGGGCCGCGACGGACTCCGGCTGCTCCAGCCCCTGCAGGGCCGCGACGGTGGCGTGGATGATGTTGATGGAGTTGCTGGACCCGAGCGACTTGCTGAGCACGTCGTGGATGCCGGCGCACTCGAGCACGGCGCGCACCGGACCACCGGCGATGACACCGGTACCCGGGCTGGCCGGCTTCAGCATGACGACGCCTGCGGCGTCCTCACCCTGGATGGGGTGCGGGATGGTGCCGGCGATCCGGGGCACGCGGAAGAAGTTCTTCTTCGCCTCCTCCACGCCCTTGGAGATCGCGGCCGGCACCTCCTTGGCCTTGCCGTAGCCGACGCCCACGGTGCCGTCGCCGTCACCCACCACGACGAGCGCGGTGAAGCTGAAGCGGCGGCCACCCTTGACGACCTTGGCCACGCGGTTGATGGTGACGACGCGCTCCAGGTACTGGTTGCGGTCGTCGTCCCGGCCGCCACGGCCACGGCCGTCACGGTTGTCTCGGTTGTTGTCACGGCCGCCCCGACGGTTGTCGCGGGCGTCACCGGAGGCGGAGCTGCCACCAGAGCCGCGGCGCTGGAAGTCACCAGCCATAGGAAGGTTCCTCTTTCCTGGTCTGTGTCTGTCGGGGTCTGTCAGAGGGCCAGGCCGCCCTCGCGGGCGCCCTCCGCGATCGCGGCCCACCCGGCCGGCGTAACGGTTGCCACCACGGTCGAAGACCGCGGTCTCGACGCCGGCGGCCTTGGCACGCTCGGCGAGCAGCTCGCCGACGCGCCGGGCCTTGGCGGTCTTGTCGCCGTCGGCGGAGCGCAGGTCCGCCTCCATGGTCGAGGCCGAGGCCACGGTCGCGCTGCGGGTGTCGTCGACCAGCTGGACGAAGACGTGCCGGGAGGACCGGTTGACCACGATGCGCGGACGCTCCGTGGTGCCGGTGACCTTCTTGCGCAGCCGCACGTGACGGCGGCCCCGCGCGGCGCTCTTGCTCTTGGCGCGCTTGACGATCTGTGCCATGGCTTACTTACCAGCCTTTCCGACCTTGCGGCGGATGCGCTCACCCTCGTAGCGCACGCCCTTGCCCTTGTAGGGGTCGGGGCGGCGCAGCTTGCGGATGTTCGCGGCGACCTCGCCGACCTGCTGCTTGTCGATGCCCGTGACCGAGAACCGGGTGGGGTTCTCGACCTGGAAGGTGATGCCCTCCGGGGCCTTGATGAGGATGGGGTGGCTGTAGCCGAGCGCGAACTCCAGGTCGCTGCCCTTGGCCACCACGCGGTACCCCGTGCCGTGGATCTCCAGCTTCTTGGTGTAGCCGTTGGTCACGCCCTCGACCATGTTGGCGATGAGGCTGCGCGTGAGGCCGTGCCGGGACCGCGAGTCACGCTCGTCGTCCGGTCGGGTCACCTCGATGCTGCCGTCCTCGCCGGCGGCCACCGCGATCGGCTCGACGACGTCGAGCGCGAGCTGACCCTTGGGGCCCTTGACGGTGACGGTCGAGCCGTCGATGGCCACGTCGACACCGGAGGGGACGGTGACGGGCAGTCGTCCGATTCGAGACATTCTTCTGTGCTCCTTACCTTCTGCTCCGGGTCACCAGACGTAGGCGAGCACTTCGCCGCCGACGCCCTTCTCGGCCGCCTGGCGGTCGGTGAGCAGGCCCGAGGACGTGGAGATGATGGCCACGCCCAGGCCGCCCAGCACCCGGGGCAGGTTGGTGGACTTCGCGTAGACGCGCAGGCCCGGCTTGGACACACGGCGCACACCCGCGATGGAGCGCTCCCGGTTGGGGCCGTACTTGAGGTCGATGATCAGCGTGCTGCCCACCTCGGCCTCCGCAGAGGACCAGGAGGCGATGTAGCCCTCGGCCTTGAGGATCTCGGCAATGGTGGACTTCAGCTTGGAGTACGGCATGGAGACCTGGTCCTTGTGCGCCGAGTTGGCGTTCCGGATCCGGGTCAGCATGTCCGCGATCGGGTCGGTCATGGTCATGGGCTTCGTGCCCTTTCTCATCGCGGTTTCCCCCGGGGCTCCCGGGCGACCTTCGATGTTCCAGGTGGTGGTTTCTCAGATGCAGGTGGTGCGGTATGCCGTGGGCTCGGGCGGGTGTGCCGCCGTCACCAGCTCGACTTGGTCACGCCGGGCAGCTCGCCCCGGTGCGCCATCTCGCGCAGGCAGATCCGGCACAGGCCGAACTTGCGGTAGACCGAGTGCGGACGGCCGCACCGCTGGCAGCGGGTGTAGGCGCGCACCGCGAACTTCGGCTTGCGGTTGGCCTTGTTGATCAGCGCGGTCTTGGCCATCAGTTCTCCTTGAACGGGAAGCCCAGGTGCTTCAGCAGCGCCCGGCCCTCGTCGTCGGTCTTGGCGGTGGTCACGACCGTGATGTCCATGCCTCGGACGCGGTCGATCTTGTCCTGGTCGATCTCGTGGAACATGGACTGCTCGTTGAGGCCGAAGGTGTAGTTGCCGTTGCCGTCGAACTGGCGCGGGGACAGACCGCGGAAGTCGCGGATGCGCGGCAGGGCCAGCGCGAGCAGACGGTCGAGGAACTCCCACATGCGGTCGCCGCGCAGCGTCACGTGCGCACCGATCGGCATACCCTCGCGCAGCTTGAACTGCGCGATCGACTTGCGGGCCTTCGTGACCGACGGCTTCTGACCGGTGATGGTGGCCAGGTCGCGGATGGCGCCCTCGATGAGCTTGCTGTCGCGAGCGGCCTCGCCGACACCCATGTTGACCGTGATCTTGACCAGCCCGGGCACCTGCATGGGGTTGGCGTAGCCGAACTGCTCGGTCATCGCGGGGACGATGTCCTCGCGGTAGCGGCCCTTCATGCGCGGCGCGGGGGCGGCGCTCGGAGCGTCCTGCTCTGTCGCGTTGTCGGTGATCGTGTCAGTCATGCTCACAGGTCCTTACCCGAGCGCACCGCCACGCGGGTGCGCACCGTCTTGTCGCGGCCATCGCGGTCCACCGTCTCGACGCGCGTCCGGATCCGGGTCGGCGTCTTGGTCTCCGGGTCGACCACCATCACGTTGGACACGTGGATGGGGGCCTCCTGGACCTGGATGCCACCGGTGTTGACGCCCCGCTGCCCACCGGCACGGGTGTGCTTGGTGATGCGGTTGACGCCCTCGACCAGCACGCGGTCGGTGTCGGTGTGCACGGCGATGACGCGGCCCTGCAGGCCCTTGTCCTTGCCGGCGATGACCTGCACCAGGTCGTTCTTCTTGATCTTCATCTTCGCCATGTCCTCAGATCACCTCCGGCGCGAGCGAGACGATCCGCATGAATCGCTTGTCGCGCAACTCACGGCCCACCGGGCCGAAGATGCGGGTACCGCGGGGGTCACCGTCGTTCTTGAGGATGACCGCGGCGTTCTCGTCGAAACGGATGTAGCTGCCGTCGGGGCGCCGACGCTCCTTGCGGGTGCGCACGATGACCGCCTTGACGACGTCGCCCTTCTTGACGTTGCCGCCGGGGATGGCGTCCTTCACCGTGGCCACGATGGTGTCCCCGATGCCCGCGTAGCGGCGGCCGGAGCCACCGAGCACACGGATGCACAGGAGCTCCTTGGCACCGGTGTTGTCGGCGACGCGCAGTCGCGACTCCTGCTGGATCACTGTTCGTTCTCCTACTGCCGGCTGGTTCTCACGCGGTATGCCGTGAGCCTGGCCAGACGTCGTGGTGTGGGGGTGCACGGGGGGCGCGAGCCCCCCGGGGGTGTTCTTACTTGGCCTTCTCCAGGATCTCCACCAGGCGCCAGCGCTTGGTGGCCGACAGGGGGCGGGTCTCCATGATGAGGACGCGGTCGCCGATCCCGGCGGTGTTGTCCGCGTCATGGGCCTTGACCTTGTTGGTCGTCCGCAGGACCTTGCCGTAGAGACCGTGCTTCACGCGGTCCTCGACCACGACGATCGTCTTGTCCATCTTGTCGCTGACGACGTAGCCCTGCCGCACCTTGCGGTAGTTGCGGTCACCGCCGTGCCCAAGCGAGCTCTCGCTCGGCTCGTGCGCCTCGACCGCGGTCGCCGCGGTCTCCTCGGCCTGGGTCTGGGTGCTCTCGCTCATGCTCAGCCCACCTTCTCGTTCTCGTCGGACTCACGGCCGATGCCGAGCTCGCGCTCGCGCATCTCGGTGTAGATGCGCGCGATGTCCTTGCGGACGGCGCGCAGCCGGCCGTGGCTCTCCAGCTGCCCGGTGGCGGACTGGAATCGCAGGTTGAACAGCTCCTTCTTGGCCTCGGCCAGAGCGTCGGCCAGCGGGCCGTCCTCCAGGCCGCGCAGCTGCTCGGGGGTCAGGTTCGCAGAACCGACAGCCATCAGATGTCACCACCCTCACGGGAGACGAAGCGGGTCTTCATGGGCAGCTTGTGCATCGCCAGACGGAGCGCCTCGCGGGCGACGTCCTCGGACACACCGGACAGCTCGAACATGACGCGGCCGGGCTTGACGTTGGCCACCCACCACTCGGGCGAGCCCTTGCCCGAACCCATGCGGGTCTCGGCGGGCTTCTTGGTCAGCGGACGGTCCGGGTAGATGTTGATCCACACCTTGCCGCCTCGCTTGATGTAGCGGGTCATGGCGATACGAGCGGACTCGATCTGCCGGTTGGTGACGTAGGCCGGCGCGAGCGCCTGGATGCCGTAGTCACCGAACGCGAGCTGGGTGCCACCCTTGGCCATGCCGGAGCGGCCGGGGCGGTGCTGCTTGCGGTGCTTGACGCGACGGGGGATCAACATCAGGACTGCCCTCCCTCGGTGGTGGCGGGGGCGGCCTGCGCCGACTCGGCCGGCGCGCTCGCAGGAGCCGCGGCACCGGTCTCGGCGCTGCTCGCCTCGTCCCGGCGCGGGGCGCGGCCGCGACGCTCGCCGCCGGCTCCGCCACGGCCGCCTCGGCCACCGCGGCGGTCACCGCGACCGCTGGGGGCCTGGGCCTCCTCGCGCGCGAGCTCCTTGGCGGTCAGGTCGCCCTTGTAGATCCAGACCTTGACGCCGATGCGCCCGAAGGTCGTCTTGGCCTCGTAGAGGCCGTAGTCGATGTTCGCCCGGAGCGTGTGCAGCGGCACCCGGCCCTCGCGGTAGAACTCCGACCGGGACATCTCGGCGCCGCCGAGACGGCCGGAGCACTGGATCCGGATGCCCTTGGCACCGGCCCGCAGCGCCGACTGCATACCCTTGCGCATCGCGCGACGGAAGGTCACGCGAGCGGCGAGCTGCTCGGCGATGCCCTGGGCGACCAGCTGCGCGTCCACCTCCGGGTTCTTCACCTCGAGGATGTTGAGCTGCACCTGCTTCCCGGTGAGCTTCTCCAGCGCACCGCGCAGGCGGTCGGCCTCGGCGCCGCGGCGACCGATGACGATGCCGGGGCGGGCGGTGTGGATGTCCACGCGGACGCGGTCCCGGGTGCGCTCGATCTCGACCTTGGAGATGCCGGCCCGGTCCATGCCGGTCGACAGCAGCGCACGGATCGCGACGTCTTCCTTCACGTAGTCGCGGTAGCGCTGACCCTCCTTGGTGGAGTCGGCGAACCAGCGGCTGCGGTGGTCGGTCGTGATGCCCAGGCGGTAGCCGTTCGGGTTGATCTTCTGCCCCATCAGCGGGCACCTCCCTTGGTCTGATCGGCGACAACCACGGTGATGTGGCTGGTGCGCTTGTTGATCCGGCTCGCGCGACCCTGGGCCGCGGGCGGAAGCGCTTCATGGTCGGGCCCTCGTCGACGTAGGCGGAGGCCACGACGAGGCTGGCCTCGTCGATGCCCGAGCCGGCGTTGTCCGCGGCGTGACGGGCGTTGGCGACCGCGCTGTTCAGGACCTTGAGCACCGGCTCGCTGGCTCCTCGGAGCGAACGCATCAGGGCCTGGGCTCCGGGACGCACTCATGCCCCCGGATCAGGTCGACGACACGGCGCGCCTTCATCGGCGTCACGCGGACGAACCGCGCCTGCGCCTTGGCTTCCATGACGAATCCTTCTTCCGTGCTGTTCGTGGTGGTCGTCATCGCCGGCGACCCTTCCTGTCGTCCTTCTCGTGACCCTTGAACGTGCGGGTCGGAGCGAACTCACCGAGCTTGTGACCGACCATCGACTCGGTCACGAAGACCGGGACGTGCTTGCGGCCGTCGTGGACCGCGAGGGTGTGGCCGAGCATGTCGGGGGTGATCATCGACCGGCGGGACCAGGTCTTGATGACGTTCTTGGTTCCGGCCTCGTTCTGCGCGTCCACCTTCTTGGTGAGGTGGCCGTCGACGAACGGGCCCTTCTTCAGGCTGCGAGGCATTCTTCGGACTGCTCCTAAACTCAGCGCTTCTTGCCGGTCCGGCGACGGCGCACGATGAGCTTGTCGCTGGGCTTGTTGGGCTTGCGGGTACGACCCTCGGGCTGGCCCCAGGGGCTCACCGGGTGGCGGCCACCGGAGGTCCGGCCCTCTCCACCACCGTGCGGGTGGTCGACCGGGTTCATGACGACACCGCGGACGGTCGGGCGCTTGCCCTTCCACCGCATGCGGCCGGCCTTGCCCCAGCTGATGTTGCTCTGCTCGGCGTTGCCGACCTCGCCGATCGTCGCGCGGCAGCGCGCGTCGACGTTGCGGATCTCGCCGGAAGGCATCCGGAGCTGGGCCATCGAGCCCTCCTTGGCGACCAGCTGCACGCGGGCGCCGGCGGAGCGGGCGATCTTGCCTCCCCCACCGGGCCGCAGCTCGATGGCGTGGATGACGGTACCGACCGGGATGTTGCGCAGCGGCAGGTTGTTGCCGGGCTTGATGTCCGCGGACGGGCCGTTCTCGACCGTGTCGCCCTGCTTCAGCCGGTTCGGCGCGATGATGTAGCGCTTCTCGCCGTCGGTGTAGTGCAGCAGCGCGATGCGGGCGGTGCGGTTGGGGTCGTACTCGATGTGCGCGACCTTGGCGTTCACGCCGTCCTTGTCGGCCCGACGGAAGTCGATGACCCGGTAGGCGCGCTTGTGGCCACCACCGATGTGCCGCGTCGTGATGCGACCCGAGGTGTTGCGGCCGCCCGTCTTGGACAGCGGCTTGACCAGCGACTTCTCCGGGGTGGAGCGGGTCACCTCGACGAAGTCGGCCACGCTCGAGCCACGGCGGCCCGGCGTCGTCGGCTTGTACTTGCGAATAGCCATTCTCGAAAGTCCTCTAGCTTCTCGTGTCCCGGCGCTCAGAGCGTGCCGAAGATGTCGATGGAGCCCTCACGGAGCGTGACGATGGCCCGCTTCGTGTCCTTGCGCCGCCCCATGCCGAAGCGGGTGCGGCGGGCCTTGCCCTGGCGGTTCATCGTGTGCACCGAGGAGACCTTGACGTCGAAGATCGACTCGACGGCCTTCTTGATCTCCGACTTGTTGGCGCGGGGGTCGACCAGGAAGGTGTACTTCCCCTGGTCGAGCAGCGCGTAGGACTTCTCCGACACGACCGGCGAGAGCAGGATGTCCCGCGGGTCCTTCTGGGTGCTGAATGCAGTGCTCACTCGGTCTCCTCGGCAGTCGCGGCGGGGCCGGAGATGAAGGTGTCCAGGGCCGCCTGGGTGAAGACCACGTCGTCGGCGCACAGCACGTCGTAGGTGTTGAGCTGGTCGACGAAGAGCACGTGGACCTCGGCCATGTTGCGCACGCTGCGCAGACCGAGCTCGTCCGCGCGGTCCAGGACCACGAGGAAGTTCGGGCGGTCCGAGAGCGCCAGCAGCGCCGTGCGGGCGGTCTTCGTCGACGGGGCCTCCCCCTCGACGAGGGCGGACAGGACGTGGATACGCCCGTGCCGCGCCCGGTCGGACAGCGCACCGCGCAGGGCGGCGGCCTTCATCTTCTTGGGGGTCTTCTGGGCGTAGCTGCGCGGCTGCGGCCCGTGGACCGTGCCACCGCCGGCGAACTGCGGCGCCCGGGTCGAGCCCTGACGGGCGCGACCGGTCCCCTTCTGGCGGTAGGGCTTGCGGCCACCGCCGCGGACGGCGCCGCGGGTCTTGGTGGCGTGGGTGCCCTGGCGCGCCGCGGCGAGCTGCGCCACGACGACCTGGTGGATGAGCGGCACGTTGGTCTGCACGTCGAAGAGCTCGGCGGGCAGGTCCACGGTGCCGGCGTCACCGCCTGCGGGCTTGGTGATGGTGATGGTGGTCATAGCTGGTTCACGCACCCTTCGCGGCCGTGCGCACGAGGACGACGCCGCCGCGGGGGCCGGGGACGGCACCCTTGATGAGCAGCAGGCCCTTGTCCGCGTCCACGGCGTGGACGGTCAGGTTCGAGGTGGTCTGGCGCTCGCCGCCCATGCGGCCGGCCATGCGCAGGCCCTTGAAGACGCGGCCCGGGGTGGCGCAGCCACCGATGGACCCCGGCTTGCGGTGGTTGCGGTGGGCCCCGTGCGAGGCGCCGACGCCGGAGAAGCCGTGACGCTTCATGACGCCCGCGAAGCCCTTGCCCTTGGTGGTGCCGGTGACGTCCACCTTCTGGCCGCCCTCGAAGGCCTCGGCCGTGATCTCCTGGCCGAGCTCGTAGTCGGCGGCGTCGGCGGTGCGCAGCTCGGCGACGTGCCGGCGGGGGGTGACCCCGGCCTTGGCGAAGTGCCCCTTGAGCGGCTGGGTCACCTTGCGCGGGTCGATCGCCCCGAAGGCGATCTGGACCGCGTCGTAGCCGTCGGTCTCGGCGTTGCGCACCTGGGTGACGACGGCCGGACCGGCCTTGATGACCGTGACCGGGACCAGGCGGTTCTCGGCGTCCCAGACCTGGGTCATGCCGAGCTTCTCGCCGAGGACGCCCTTGAGGGTGCGCGTCGTGGTCGATGCAGTGGTTGCCATAGTCATCGTCGTCACACTCACAGCTTGATCTCGATGTTGACGTCCGCCGGGAGGTCGAGACGCATCAAGGAGTCGACCGCCTTGGGGGTGGGGTCGACGATGTCGATCAGCCGCTTGTGGGTGCGCATCTCGAAGTGCTCGCGGCTGTCCTTGTACTTGTGCGGCGACCGGATGACGCAGAAGACGTTCTTCTCCGTCGGCAGCGGCACCGGGCCGACCACGGTGGCGCCGGCACGGGTCACCGTGTCAACGATCTTGCGCGCCGAGCTGTCGATGACCTCGTGGTCGTACGACTTCAGCCGGATGCGGATCTTCTGTCCCGCCATCGCTTGTCTGACTCTCTCTCGTCGTCCATCTGGAACATTCGTGGGCCGACCGTCGGGCACGGGTGGCCACCGACCCCCGCGGTCGGGCGTGTCGCGCCTCCCGCGGACGTCACCCATGGATCTCTCCATCGATCTGGGCGGTGTCCGTGCCCGGCTCGGCCGGGGCCGGCGCTGCCGTCGCCCGCGTCCGTGTCAGGGATGCGTGCTGGACGGCCGGCGACGCGCACATGGGTGCACGCCGCGCGCCAAGCAACCTGTCTAGTGTGCCACGAAGCGCGGCAGCACCTCAAATCGACCCTGGCGGGGGCGGCCCGGCGAGGGTGTTCCCCTCCCCCAGCAGCTCGGTCAGCTCTCCCGGGGTCCACGCGGCACCCACCGCCGGGCTGCGTCGGAGGTACCTCACCACCTCGTCGAGACTGAGCCGGTGCGCGTCCACGAGCCCGCTCGCGATGGTGCGGAGGTAGGCCGGGGCCGGGGCGTTCTCCGACAGGTCGGTCGGGCGGTCCGCGGTGAAGGTGAGGACGGGACGGCCCTCGAGGTCACCCACGTGGTGCACCGTCTCGTAGCGCCCCGGGCCGTACGCGTGCCGCCCGGCGCGCAAGGTCGGCGTCAGGTCGAGCGCGGCGCCGGGGGCACGCCGCATCTCCTGGGCGACGACATCGGCGAACTGCTCGTCGGTGAGGAGGTAGGCGCGGGCCAGGACCTCCGGGCCCTCCCCCTCCTCCGGCTCCGCCCCGGACGGCCGCCCCTCGCCACCGCTCGCCTCGTAGAAGGCGATCCCCCCGCCCCACGTGGGCGAGGTCCACCCGAACCGGAGCTGTCCGGGCAGGTGGTAGGCGACGTCGTCCCGCGGCGCGGCGGCGTCACGGGCGCCCGCGTAGGTGCGGTGCGCCCCGTCGGGTCGACCGCCCTGCAGGTAGCGCAGGAAGCGGCCGCGGTGCAGGTTGGACCCGTAGGCGGCATACCAGACGAGCACGAGGCCTCCTGGACTCGGGAGCGGTCCACCGTCCGGCACTGTAGTGCGACGACGTCGTGTCGTCCCGGCGCCGGCCGGTCCTGGTCGGGACGCGCGAAGGCCCCCGTCACGGATGACGGGGGCCTTCGCGACCGTGAGGGGTCAGATCACTCGAGGATCTTGGTGACCCGGCCGGCACCGACGGTGCGGCCGCCCTCGCGGATGTTGAACATCAGGCCCTCCTCCATGGCGATCGGCTGGATCAGCTCGACCTTCATGTCGGTGTTGTCGCCGGGCATGACCATCTCGGTGCCCTCGGGCAGGTGCACGACACCGGTGACGTCCGTGGTCCGGAAGTAGAACTGCGGACGGTAGTTGTCGTAGAACGGCGTGTGCCGGCCACCCTCGTCCTTGGACAGGATGTAGGCCTGCGCCTCGAACTCGGTGTGCGGGGTGATGGTGCCGGGCTTGACGATGACCTGGCCGCGCTCGACGTCCTCGCGCTTGGTGCCACGCAGCAGCAGGCCGACGTTCTCACCCGCACGGCCCTCGTCGAGCAGCTTGCGGAACATCTCGATGCCGGTGACGGTCGTCTTGCTCGAGCCGGGGCGGATACCCACGATCTCGATCTCCTCGTTGACCTTGAGGATGCCGCGCTCGATACGACCGGTGACGACGGTGCCACGACCGGTGATCGTGAAGACGTCCTCGACGGGCATCATGAACGGCTTGTCCAGGTCGCGCTCCGGCTCCGGGATGTACTCGTCCACGGAGTCCATGAGCTCGAGGATGGTGTTGGCCCACTCCTCGTCGCCCTCCAGCGCCTTGAGCGCGGAGACCTTGACGACCGGCAGGTCGTCGCCCGGGAACTCGTAGGAGGAGAGCAGCTCGCGGACCTCCATCTCGACGAGCTCCATGATCTCCTCGTCGTCGACCATGTCGGCCTTGTTCAGCGCCACGACGATGTAGGGGACGCCGACCTGACGGGCCAGGAGGACGTGCTCCTTGGTCTGCGGCATCGGGCCGTCGGTGGCGGCGACCACGAGGATCGCACCGTCCATCTGGGCCGCGCCGGTGATCATGTTCTTGACGTAGTCGGCGTGACCGGGGCAGTCGACGTGCGCGTAGTGACGCTTCTCCGTCTGGTACTCGATGTGCGCGATCGAGATCGTGATCCCGCGCTGCTTCTCCTCGGGCGCCTTGTCGATGGAGTCGAAGGGCGAGGCCTGGTTCAACTCCGGGTACTTGTCGTGCAGCACCTTGGAGATGGCAGCCGTGAGGGTGGTCTTGCCGTGGTCGATGTGACCGATGGTGCCGATGTTGACGTGCGGCTTGCTCCGCTCGAACTTGGCCTTCGCCACTTTCGTGTCCTCCTGTTGGACTCGGGATGTGCAGTCGTCACCGGCTCGGTGCCGGTGCCGACGTCTGGGATGGGTGTTGCTCGGTCCATCACTCCGCGGACGGAGTGAGCGGGCTCACTCGCCGCGGACCTTCTTGATGATCTCCTCGGCGACGTTCTTGGGAACCTCGGCGTAGGAGTCGAACTGCATCGTGTAGTTGGCACGACCCTGGGTCCGGGACCTGAGGTCACCAACGTACCCGAACATCTCGGACAGCGGCACCACGGCCTTGACGACCTTGGCACCGGAGATGTCCTCCATGGACTGGATCTGGCCACGGCGGGAGTTGAGGTCGCCGATGACGTCCCCCATGTAGTCCTCCGGGGTCCGGACCTCGACGGCCATCATCGGCTCGAGCAGCACCGGGTTGGCGCGGCGAGAGGCCTCCTTGAAGGCCATCGAGCCGGCGATCTTGAACGCCATCTCCGAGGAGTCGACGTCGTGGTAGGCGCCGTCCAGCAGGGTGGCCTTGATGCCGACCACCGGGTAGCCGGCCTGGATGCCGACCTGCATGGCGTCCTGGATGCCCTGGTCCACCGAGGGGATGTACTCCTTGGGGACACGCCCACCGGTCACCGAGTTGTCGAACTCGTAGAGCTCGCCCTCCGCGGTGTCCAGCGGCTCGAAGGTCAGCTGGACCTTGGCGAACTGACCCGACCCACCGGTCTGCTTCTTGTGGGTGTAGTCGTACTTCTCCACGACCTTCTTGATGGTCTCGCGGTAGGCGACCTGCGGGGCGCCGACGTTGGCCTCGACCTTGAACTCGCGCTTCATGCGGTCCACGAAGACGTCCAGGTGCAGCTCGCCCATCCCGCCGATGACGGTCTGACCGGTCTCCTCGTCCAGCCGGACGGTGAAGGTGGGGTCCTCCTGGACCAGCTTCTGGATCGCGGTGGACAGCTTCTCCTGGTCGCCCTTGGTCTTGGGCTCGATCGCCACGTGGATGACCGGCTCCGGGAAGCTCATGGACTCCAGCACGATGTGCTGGTTCATGTCCGAGAGCGTGTCACCGGTGGTCGTGTCCTTGAGGCCGATCATCGCGTAGATGTGCCCGGCCGACGCGGTGCCGACAGGGTTCTCCTTGTTGGAGTGCATCTGGAACAGCTTGCCGATGCGCTCCTTGCGGCCCTTGGTGGCGTTGTAGACGGGCTGACCGGCGTCGATCTTGCCCGAGTAGACGCGCACGTAGGTCAGCGTGCCGAAGAACGGGTGCGTCGCCACCTTGAAGGCCAGGCCGGAGAACGGCTCGGTCGAGTCGGGGCGACGGGTCAGCTCGACGCTCTCGTCGCTGGGGTCGTGGCCGATCATCGGCGGGACGTCCAGCGGGGAGGGCAGGTAGGAGATGACCGCGTCCAGCATGGGCTGGACACCCTTGTTCTTGAAGGCGGAGCCGCACATGACCGGGTAGGCCTGGCTGTTGACGGTCATCGCGCGGATGCCGGCGACCAGCTCCTCCTCGGTGAGCTCGCCCTCCTCGAGGTACTTCTCCATCAGCTCGTCGGTGGCCTCGGCGACCTGCTCGACGAGCGTCTCGCGGTACTCCTCGGCCTTGGCCTGAAGGTCGGCGGGGATGTCCTCGACGACGTAGTCCTCACCCTTGGCGACCTCGCCGCGCCAGGTGAGGGCACGCATCTTGATGAGGTCGACGACACCGATGAAGTCGCTCTCGGCGCCGATCGGCAGCTGGATCACCAGCGGGGTCGCCCCCAGGCGGTCCTTGATGGTCTGCACGGTGAAGTAGAAGTCGGCCCCGAGCTTGTCCATCTTGTTGACGAAGCAGATGCGGGGGACGTCGTACTTGTCCGCCTGCCGCCAGACGGTCTCGGACTGCGGCTCGACGCCCTCCTTGCCGTCGAAGACGGCGACGGCACCGTCGAGCACGCGCAGGGACCGCTCCACCTCGACCGTGAAGTCGACGTGCCCCGGGGTGTCGATGATGTTGATCTGGTTGTCTTTCCAGAACGTCGTCGTCGCGGCGGAGGTGATCGTGATGCCACGCTCCTGCTCCTGCTCCATCCAGTCCATCGTGGAGGCGCCGTCGTGCGTCTCACCGATCTTGTAGTTGATGCCGGTGTAGAACAGGATCCGCTCGGTGGTCGTCGTCTTGCCGGCATCGATGTGCGCCATGATGCCGATGTTGCGGACCTTGTTGAGGTCCGTGAGGACGTCGAGTGCCACAGTCTCTCTTCTCTGGTCGGGTCTTCGTCGGGAGGGGGTGAACCGCGGTGTCGCTTACCAGCGGTAGTGCGCGAACGCCTTGTTGGCGTCGGCCATCTTGTGGGTGTCCTCGCGGCGCTTGACCGCGGCACCCAGACCGTTGCTCGCGTCGAGGATCTCGTTCATGAGGCGCTCGGTCATCGTCTTCTCGCGGCGCTGCCGGGAGTAGCCGACGAGCCAGCGCAGCGCGAGCGTGGTGCTGCGGCCGGGCTTGACCTCGATCGGGACCTGGTAGGTCGCACCACCGACGCGGCGGGACTTGACCTCCAGCGCCGGCTTGACGTTGTCCAGCCCACGCTTCAGCGTCTGCACGGGGTCGGTGCCGGTCTTGGCCCGGCAGCCCTCGAGGGCGCCGTAGACGATGCGCTCGGCGGTCGCCTTCTTGCCGTCCAGCAGGATCTTGTTGACCAGCTGGGTGACGAGGGTCGAGCCGTAGACCGGGTCGTTGATCAGGGGGCGCTTCGGAGCGGGGCCCTTACGAGGCATTACTTCTTCTCCTTCTTGGCGCCGTAGCGGGACCGGGCCTGGTTGCGGCCCCGGACGCCCTGGGTGTCCAGGGACCCGCGGATGATCTTGTAGCGGACACCGGGGAGATCCTTCACCCGGCCGCCGCGGACGAGCACGATCGAGTGCTCCTGGAGGTTGTGACCGACGCCCGGGATGTAGGCCGTGACCTCGACGCCGCTGGTGAGGCGCACACGGGCGACCTTGCGCAGGGCGGAGTTCGGCTTCTTGGGGGTGGTCGTGTAGACGCGGGTGCAGACGCCTCGGCGCTGCGGGTTGCCCTTGAGGGCCGGGGAGTTGGTCTTCTTGACCTTGTCCTGCCGGCCCTTGCGGACAAGCTGGTTGATCGTAGGCACTGAGTCTCCGTCAGTCGTCGTTGGTCCTCGCTCGCCGCGCGGCCGTGCCGGCCCCGCGGGTCACGCTCCTAGGGTTGGGCCTGTCTTCGACACCCGAGGTCGGGCGTGTCGGACACGCTGCTCTCCCCTGCACTTCCCGCCCGGCGCCCGGACGCCCGGTCGTGCGGGGCCAGGGCCGGGCGGACTGCCCGGCGAGAGATGGGTGCCGGCGCGAGGCGCCGACGCGTGCGCAGGACCTAGCCCACGCACGACTCTCCAGAGTACCGGCCTCGCGGCACGCGGACAAATCCTCGCAGGACCGCCGCGGGCGGGTATGCCGGTGCTCGGCATACCCGCCCGTGGCGTGCGCGGTCGACGCGTGGCGCCGACCGGTCCTCGCGTCAGTAGCGCGGCTCGTCCACGGGGACGTCGTCGAGACGGACGGCCTCGCCGCTGCCCTGGCCGAAGGTGCCGGCGTAGTCGAAGTCCTCGTAGTCCGGGACGGCGTACGCGGCGGCCTTGGCCTCCTCGGTCGGCTCCACCGTCAGGTTGCGGTAGCGCGTCAGCCCGGTCCCCGCGGGGATCAGCTTGCCGAGGATGACGTTCTCCT
This sequence comes from Serinicoccus marinus DSM 15273, assembly GCF_008386315.1. Taxonomy (NCBI): domain Bacteria; kingdom Bacillati; phylum Actinomycetota; class Actinomycetes; order Micrococcales; family Ornithinimicrobiaceae; genus Serinicoccus; species Serinicoccus marinus. The sequence continues at coordinate 2,513,976 of NZ_CP043808.1, forward strand.
TCAGACCCAGCAGCGGGTCGCTCTTGGCCTCCATCGCGGCCTCGGTGAGGACGCGGGTGGTCTCCTGGAAGGAGGCCGCGGAGAGCCAGGAGTCGGTCGCCAGCGAGGCCTTGGTGATGCCCATGAGCTCGGGACGGCCCGAGGCGGGACGACCGCCCTCGGAGACGACCCGTCGGTTCTCGGTCTCGAAGCGACCGCGCTCGGCGAGCGTGCCCGGCAGCAGCTCGGTGTCGCCGGCCTCGATGATCGTCACCCGGCGCAGCATCTGCCGCACGATGACCTCGATGTGCTTGTCGTGGATCGACACACCCTGCTGGCGGTAGACGCCCTGCACCTGGTCGACCAGGTGCTGCTGGGTGGCCCGGGGGCCGAGGATGCGCAGCACCTGCTTGGGGTCGATCGCACCGACCACGAGCTGGGTGCCGACCTGGACGTGCTCACCGTCCGAGACCAGCAGGCGCGCGCGCTTGCTGACCGGGTAGGCGTGCTCGTCGCTGCCGTCGTCAGGGGTGAGCAGCAGCCGACGCGTCTTGTCGGTGTCCTCGACCTCGATCCGGCCGGTCGCCTCGGCGATCGGGGCGACCGCCTTCGGGGTGCGGGCCTCGAAGAGCTCGACCACACGCGGCAGACCCTGGGTGATGTCGTCACCGGCCACACCACCGGTGTGGAAGGTGCGCATCGTCAGCTGTGTCCCGGGCTCACCGATGGACTGGGCCGCGATGATGCCGACGGCTTCACCGATGTCGACCAGCTTGCCGGTGGCCAGCGAGCGGCCGTAGCACTTGGCGCAGGTGCCGACCAGGGACTCGCAGGTGAGGACCGAGCGGACCTTCACCTCCTCGACGCCGGCGGCCACGAGCTTGTCGATGACCACGTCGCCGAGGTCGATCCCCGCCTGGGCCAGGACCTCACCGTCCACCTCCACGTCGGCGGCGAGGACGCGGGCGTAGACCGCGGTCTCGACGTCGTCGTGCTCGCGCAGACCACCCTCGGCGCCGGCCTGGGCGATCGGCATGACGAAGCCACGGTCGGTGCCGCAGTCGTCCTCGCGGATGATGACGTCCTGGCTGACGTCCACCAGGCGGCGGGTGAGGTAGCCCGAGTCGGCGGTCCGCAGCGCGGTGTCCGCCAGACCCTTGCGGGCACCGTGCGTGGAGATGAAGAACTCCAGCACCGACAGGCCCTCGCGGAAGTTGGACTTGATTGGACGCGGGATGATCTCGCCCTTCGGGTTGGCCATGAGGCCGCGCATCCCGGCGATCTGCCGCAGCTGGAACCAGTTGCCTCGCGCACCCGAGGTCACCATCCGGTAGATGGTGTTGTCCTTGGGCATCGAGGTCTCGAGCTCCTTGGCCACCTCGTTGGTCGCCTGCGTCCAGATCTCGATGAGCTCCTGCCGGCGCTCGTCGTCGGTGATCAGACCGCGCTCGTACTGGAGCTGGACCTTCGCCGCCTTCTCCTCGTAGGAGGACAGGATCTCGGTCTTGCGCTCCGGCGTCTGCACGTCGGAGACCGCCACCGTGGTGCCCGACCGGGTCGCCCAATGGTAGCCGGCGTCCTTGAGCGAGTCCAGGCTGGCCGCGACCTGCACCTTGGTGTAGCGCTCAGCGAGGTCGTTGACGATCGCGGAGAGCCGCTTCTTGTCCACGACGTCGTCGATGTAGGCGTAGTTCGCGGCAGCGCGTCGTTGAACAGCGCCCGGCCCAGCGTGGTCTCCAGGACGAAGGTGTCGACGACACCGTCCTCGCTGACCTCCGCTCCCTCGGGCAGCTCGAAGCCCTCCGGGGTCGCGGTCTGGTTGAGCCGCAGCCGGATCCGGCTGCCAAGCTCAATCTGGCCGGCATCGAAGGCCATGCGCGCCTCCGCGACCGAGCCGAAGCTGCGCAGGTGCTGCTCGCCGTCCTCGTCCACGAGGTAGGCCGAGCCGGCCTCGCCCCGGGTGCTCTCCGAGGTCAGGTGGAACAGCCCGATGATCATGTCCTGGGTGGGCATGGTCACCGGTCGACCGTCGGCCGGCTTGAGGATGTTGTTGGAGCTCAGCATGAGGATGCGGGCCTCGGCCTGGGCCTCGGCGGACAGCGGCACGTGGACCGCCATCTGGTCGCCGTCGAAGTCGGCGTTGAAGGCGGTGCAGACCAGCGGGTGGATCTGGATCGCCTTGCCCTCGACCAGCTGCGGCTCGAAGGCCTGGATGCCGAGACGGTGCAGCGTGGGGGCGCGGTTGAGCAGCACGGGGTGGTCGGTGATGACCTCCTCGAGCACGTCCCACACGACGCTGCGGCCACGCTCGACCATCCGCTTGGCGGACTTGATGTTCTGCGCGTGGTCGAGGTCGACCAGCCGCTTCATGACGAACGGCTTGAAGAGCTCCAGCGCCATCTGCTTGGGCAGACCGCACTGGTGCAGCCGCAGCTGCGGGCCGACGACGATGACCGAACGGCCGGAGTAGTCGACGCGCTTGCCGAGCAGGTTCTGCCGGAACCGGCCCTGCTTGCCCTTGAGCATGTCGGACAGCGACTTCAGCGGCCGGTTACCCGGCCCGGTGACGGCACGGCCACGGCGGCCGTTGTCGAAGAGGCTGTCGACGGCCTCCTGCAGCATGCGCTTCTCGTTGTTGACGATGATCTCCGGCGCGCCCAGGTCCAGTAGCCGCTTGAGGCGGTTGTTGCGGTTGATGACGCGGCGGTAGAGGTCGTTGAGGTCCGACGTCGCGAAGCGTCCACCGTCGAGCTGCACCATGGGGCGCAGGTCCGGCGGGATGACCGGGACGCAGTCCAGCACCATGCCGGCGGGCTCGTTCTTGGTCTGCAGGAAGCTGGTGACGACCTTGAGCCGCTTGATGGCGCGGGTCTTGCGCTGGCCCTTGCCGGTCGCGATGGTCTCGCGCAGAGACTCGGCCTCGGCGTCGAGGTCGAAGCTCTCCAGCCGCTTCTGCAGCGCCGCGGCACCCATCCCGCCCTCGAAGTACATGCCGAAGCGGTCACGCATCTCGCGGTAGAGGATCTCGTCGCCCTCGAGGTCCTGGACCTTGAGGTTCTTGAACCGGTCCCAGACCTGCTCCAGGCGCTCGACCTGGGCGTCGGCCCGGCGGCGGATCTGGTTCATCTCCCGCTCGGCGCCGTCCTTGACCTTGCGCTTCGCGTCGGACTTCGCACCCTCGGCCTCCAGCTCGGCCAGGTCGGTCTCGAGCTTCTTGGCCCGCTCCTCCACGTCGGAGTCACGGCGGTTCTCCAGCGCCTTCTTCTCGGTCTGGATCTGTGCCTCGAGGCTGGGCAGGTCCTGGTGACGACCCTCCTCGTCGACCGAGGTGATCATGTAGGCCGCGAAGTAGATGACCTTCTCCAGGTCCTTCGGGGCCAGGTCGAGCAGGTAGCCGAGCCGGCTCGGGACACCCTTGAAGTACCAGATGTGGGTGACCGGGGCGGCGAGCTCGATGTGGCCCATCCGCTCGCGCCGGACGCCCGCCCGGGTCACCTCGACGCCGCAGCGCTCACAGATGATGCCCTTGAAGCGGACCCGCTTGTACTTGCCGCAGTAGCACTCCCAGTCCCGGGTCGGGCCGAAGATCTTCTCGCAGAAGAGGCCGTCCTTCTCGGGCTTGAGGGTGCGGTAGTTGATGGTCTCCGGCTTCTTGACCTCGCCGTGGGACCAGGTGCGGATGTCCTCGGCCGTGGCCAGGCCGATCCGCAGCTCGTCGAAGAAGTTGACGTCGAGCACGTGATTCCTTCTCTCGTGATCTCGTGAAGAGCGTTAGGTGCAGGTATGCGGTGGAGGGGTCCGCCGCGGCCGTCCCACGTCGCGTGGTGGCCGCGGCGGCATACCTCAGACTTCTTCGACCGAGCTGGGCTCGCGCCGGCTCAGGTCGATCCCGAGCTCCTCGGCCGCGCGGAACACCTCGGTGTCCGACTCGCGCAGGTCGATCTGGCTGCCGTCGGAGGACAGGACCTCGACGTTCAGGCACAGCGACTGCATCTCCTTGATGAGCACCTTGAAGGACTCGGGGATGCCGGGCTCGGGGACGTTGTCGCCCTTGACGATCGACTCGTAGACCTTCACCCGTCCGGTGACGTCGTCGGACTTGATCGTCAGGAGCTCCTGCAGCGCGTAGGCGGCGCCGTAGGCCTCCAGGGCCCAGACCTCCATCTCACCGAAGCGCTGGCCGCCGAACTGCGCCTTACCACCCAGCGGCTGCTGGGTGATCATCGAGTACGGCCCGGTGCTGCGGGCGTGGATCTTGTCGTCCACGAGGTGGTGCAGCTTGAGGACGTACATGTAGCCGACCGAGATCTCGTCCGGGAAGGGCTCGCCGGAGCGGCCGTCGAACAGCTTGGTCTTGCCGCTGGAGTCGATGAGGCGCTGGCCGTCACGCGTCGGCGTGGTGGAGTCCAGCAGACCGACGATCTCCTCCTCGCGGGCGCCGTCGAAGACCGGGCTGGCCACGCGGGTGCGCGGCTCGGCGCTGCGGGCGTCGTCCGGGATGAGCTCGGCCCACTCCGGCTGACCCTCGATCGACCACCCCTGGGCCGCGGCCCAGCCGAGGTGCAACTCGAGGATCTGGCCGATGTTCATGCGGCCGGGCACACCCAGCGGGTTGAGCACGACGTCGACCGGCGTGCCGTCCTCCAGGAAGGGCATGTCCTCGACCGGCAGGATCTTGGAGATGACGCCCTTGTTGCCGTGGCGGCCGGCGAGCTTGTCGCCGTCGGTGATCTTGCGCTTGTTGGCGACGTAGACCCGCACCAGCTGGTTGACGCCCGGGGGCAGCTCGTCGCCGTCCTCGCGGTCGAAGACCTTGACACCGATGACCGTGCCGGTCTCGCCGTGCGGCACCTTCATCGAGGTGTCGCGGACCTCGCGGGCCTTCTCGCCGAAGATGGCGCGCAGCAGGCGCTCCTCCGGGGTCAGCTCGGTCTCGCCCTTGGGCGTGACCTTGCCGACGAGCAGGTCGCCGTCGCGGACCTCGGCACCGATGCGGATGATGCCGCGCTCGTCGAGGTCGGCGAGGACGTCGTCGGAGACGTTCGGGATGTCCCGGGTGATCTCCTCCGGACCCAGCTTGGTGTCGCGGGCGTCGATCTCGTGCTCCTCGATGTGGATCGAGGAGAGCACGTCGTCCTGCACCAGACGCTGGGAGAGGATGATCGCGTCCTCGTAGTTGTAGCCCTCCCAGGGCATGAAGGCCACGAGCAGGTTGCGGCCCAGCGCCATCTCGCCACCGTCGGTCGCGGGACCGTCGGCGAGGAGCTGGCCGGCCTCGACGTGCTCGCCGACGTCCCCCGCACCTGCTGGTTGTAGCAGTTGCCCTGGTTGGACCGGGTGAACTTGTTGATCTTGTAGGACTGGTAGGTCCCGTCGTCGTTCGCCACGGTCACCAGGTCGGCGGACACCTCCTGGACGGCGCCGGCCTTGGCGGCCCGCACGACGTCGCCGGAGTCGAGCGCGGCGCGGTGCTCCATACCGGTGCCCACGAGCGGGGCCTCGGCGCGGACCAGCGGCACCGCCTGCCGCTGCATGTTGGCACCCATGAGCGCACGGTTGGCGTCGTCGTGCTCGAGGAAGGGGATCATCGCGGTCGCCGCGGACACCATCTGGCGCGCGGAGACGTCCATGTAGTCCACCTCGGAGGCGGGCACGTCCACGGCCTCGCCCTCACGGGCACGCACGAGCACCCGGTCGTCGAGGAAAGTGCCGTCGTCGTCCAGCTTGGCGTTGGCCTGGGCGATGACGAAGCGGTCCTCCTCGCCGGCGGACAGGTAGTCGACGACATCGGTGACCTTGCCGTCCTCGACCCGCCGGTAGGGGGTCTCGACGAAGCCGAAGGGGTTGATCCGTCCGTAGGAGGCCAGCGAGCCGATGAGACCGATGTTGGGACCCTCGGGGGTCTCGATCGGGCACATGCGGCCGTAGTGGCTGGGGTGCACGTCGCGCACCTCCATGCCGGCCCGGTCGCGGGACAGACCACCCGGTCCCAGCGCCGACAGCCGCCGCTTGTGCGTCAGCCCGGACAGCGGGTTGTTCTGGTCCATGAACTGGGACAGCTGGCTGGTGCCGAAGAACTCCTTGATGGAGGCGACGACCGGCCGAATGTTGATCAGGGTCTGCGGCGTGATCGCCTCGACGTCCTGGGTCGTCATCCGCTCGCGCACGACCCGCTCCATCCGGGACAGGCCGGTGCGCACCTGGTTCTGGATGAGCTCGCCGACGCTGCGGAGGCGACGGTTGCCGAAGTGGTCGATGTCGTCGACCTCGGCCGGCACCTCGCCGGTCGGGGAGCCGACCTGCTCCTCGCCGGCGTGCAGCGCGACGAGGTACTTGATCGTGGCGACGATGTCGTCGGTGCCCAGCACCGACTCCGACAGCGGGGCCTGCAGGCCGAGCTTCTTGTTGATCTTGTAGCGACCGACCTTGGCCAGGTCGTAGCGCTTGGGGTTGAAGTAGAGGTTGTTGAGCAGCGCCTCGGCCGCGTCGCGGGTCGGCGGCTCGCCCGGGCGCAGCTTGCGGTAGATGTCGAGCAGCGCCTCGTCCTGGTCGGTGGTGTGGTCCTTCTCCAGGGTGAGGCGGATCGACTCGTAGTCGCCGAACTCCTCGAGGATCTGGTCGTTGGTCCAACCCAGCGCCTTGAGCAGCACCGTCACGCTCTGCTTGCGCTTGCGGTCGACGCGGACGCCGACCTGGTCGCGCTTGTCGACCTCGAACTCGAGCCACGCGCCGCGGCTCGGGATGACCTTGGCGGAGTAGACGTCCTTGTCGGAGGTCTTGTCGAGGCTGCGCTCGAAGTAGACGCCCGGGCTGCGCACGAGCTGGGAGACGACCACGCGCTCGGTGCCGTTGACGATGAAGGTGCCGCGCGGCGTCATGAGCGGGAAGTCGCCCATGAAGACGGTCTGGCTCTTGATCTCACCGGTGGAGTTGTTGATGAACTCGGCCGTCACGAAGAGCGGGGCGGAGTAGGTCATGTCCTTCTCCTGGCACTCCTCGACGGAGTACTTCTGCTCCTCGAACCGGTGGTCCCGGAAGCTCAGGGACATGGAGCCGGAGAAGTCCTCGATCGGCGAGATCTCCTCGAAGATCTCCTCCAGACCGGAGGTGGTGGGGATGTCGTCGCGCCCCTCGGCCTCGGCGTCGGCGACCCGCGCCTGCCAGGCCTCGTTGCCGAGCAGCCAGTCGAAGCTGTCGGTCTGGAGGGCGAGAAGGTCCGGGACCTCGAGGGGCTCCCGGATCTTCGCAAAGCTCAGCCGGCCGGAGGGCGTCTGAGCGGTGGACACAGTCTTCTTCGCAGTGCGCGAGGCAGCCAAGGATGGTCCTTCCACGGGCCTAAATGTGTGCGGCGGTCAGGCGTCGCCCGTCTGCTCGCAGAACGCAGCACGAAGTGTCGGTGTCAAGCGCAGCGACGGACCGGCCGGCGCGCGCACCGATCTCTTCGGCGGGATCGAGGGCAGAGGTAGGGCAGCGCAAAGTACTACATTACACGCCCCTCCCCCGAGAGTCCAACTCGCCCGCCCACGAGCCCCGCGCCCCCGATCGTCCTCCTCGCAGGCCTCTTCGTCAAGCACACGGGGACCTCGCGCGTCGTGTCCGTGCACCACCTCCGGCACGGAGACACCGGGGACGACCGAGGGCGGGGCCCCGCATCGACGATGCGCGACCCCGCCCTCGGCGGAGTGGAGCGGCCGGGACCTACGGCATACCCGCAGGTCCCGCCGGGCTCACTTGAGCGTGACGGTGGCGCCAGCGCCCTCGAGCTGCTCCTTGGCCTTCTCGGCGGCCTCCTTGTCGACCTTCTCCAGGACCGGCTTCGGGGCCCCGTCGACCAGGTCCTTGGCCTCCTTGAGGCCGAGGGAGGTCAGCGCGCGGACCTCCTTGATGACCTGGATCTTCTTGTCGCCGGCCGCCTCGAGGATGACGTCGAACTCGTCCTGCTCCTCGGCAGCGCCGCCGGCGTCGCCGCCGCCCGCAGCCGGGGCGCCGGCCGCCGCGACGGCGACCGGGGCAGCAGCGGTGACCTCGAAGGTGTCCTCGAAGGCCTTGACGAACTCGGACAGCTCGATGAGGGTCATCTCCTTGAACTGCTCCAGGAGCTCCTCGGTGCTCAACTTCGCCATGATGGGCGTTCCTTCCTGTTGTGTGCCGTGAGTGGCGTTGTGATGAATGTGCTGATCGCGGTGGCCGGAGCCGGTGCGGTCAGCTCTCGTCGCCACCCTCGGCGACGTCGGTGGTCGCCTCGGCAGGCTCGGCTGCCTCGGCGGTGGTGTCGGCCTCGTCGGCGGGCGCCGACTCGGTCGCGGCGGCGGACCCGCCCTGCTCCTCGACCTTCGCGCGCAGCGACTCCACGACCCGGGCGGTCGTGGACATCGGGGCGGCGAACAGGCCGACGGCCTTGGACAGGTTGCCCTTCATGGCACCCGCCAGCTTGGCCAGCAGGACCTCGCGGGACTCGAGGTCCGCGAGCGTGGTGATCTCGTCGGGCGTCAGCGACTTGCCGTCGAGGACGCCTGCCTTGATGACCAGGGCCGGGTTGGCCTTGGCGAAGTCACGCAGCCCCTTGGCCGCCTCCACCGGGTCACCGGTGACGAAGGCGATGGCCGTGGGCCCCTGGAGGTGCTCGTCGAGGCCGTCGATGCCGGCCTCGGCAGCAGCACGCTTGGTCAGCGTGTTCTTCACCACGGCGTAGGTGGCGTGCTCACGCATGGAGGCGCGCAGCTCGGTGATCTGGCTCACCCGCAGCCCGCGGTACTCCGTGAGCACGGCCCCACCGGAGCTGCGGAACTTCTCCGTCAGCTCGGCGATGGCAGCAACCTTCTCGGGCGTCGCCATACTGGCCTCCTTCACGTCGTGGTGCCGGCTACCCCATGGCCTGGCACGACGAGAGCCCCGGCGCAGGCGCACCGGGGCTCGAGGTTCTCCGGCGAAGGCCGGCGAGCAGAGCTCTGATCACACCTGCGCTGGCGCCCCGACGTGGTCAGGACCTTCGGTCGGCGCCTCCGGCTCGCTCTCGCGCTCCGGGCACACCGACAACCGGCGGTCTTGGGTATGCCTCCAGGCTACGGCATACCGGGGGTGCGCCCAAATCCCCGGAGCCGGCCGCAGCGGCCGCCGGCGCGTTGGGCACCATGGTGCGGTGAGCGAGCAGTCGACGTGGGAGCGGTGGTACCACCGGTTCGTCTCCGCGGACCAGGAGGCCGAGGACGACTTCGGCGGGACCGAGCGGGTGAGCCGGGGCGGGTTGCGGCTCATCGCCGCGGGCGCCCTGCAGAGCATCGGCGACCAGGTGGTCAACGCCAAGACGGTGCTGCCCTGGCTGCTGGCGGTGGTGGGAGCACCGGCCGCGCTGGTGGGGCTGCTCGTCCCGATCCGCGAGTCCGGGTCCATGCTGCCGCAGGCCGCCCTGACCCCGTGGGTGGTGGCGCACCGACGGCGCACCCGGGTCTGGATGGTCGGCGCGGGCGGCCAGGCCCTGGCGACGGTCGCGATGGCCGGCGCGGCCCTGCTGCTGGAGGGGATCATCGCGGGGCTCGCGGTGCTCCTCGCCCTCGCGCTCTTCGCGCTGGCGCGGTGCCTGTGCTCCATGGCGGCCAAGGACGTGCAGGGGCGCACGGTGCCCAAGGGGCAGCGCGGGCAGGTCACCGGCGCGGCGACCATGGTGTCCGGGGCGGCGGCGCTGGTCATCGGGGTCACGCTGCACCTGCTGGGCCCGGACCTCGGGGCGCCGGTGCTAGCGGCCTTCCTCCTGGGAGCATCGCTGATGTGGGCGATCGCCGTGGTGGTGTATGCCGGCATCCCCGAACGCCCGCAGGATCCCGAGGACGCGCGGGAGCCGTGGTGGACCGAGACCGTGCAGCTGCTGCGGCAGGACGCGGCCTTCCGGCACTTCGTGCTGGCCCGTGGGCTGCTGCTCGTCTCGGCGCTCGCGCCGCCCTTCCTGGTGTCGCTCGCCGTGGGCGCCGGCGGCGCCGGCCTGCTCAGCGGCCTGGGGTCCTTCGTCATCGCGCAGGGGGTGGCCTCGGTGGTCGGCGGCCGGGTCTTCGGCGGGCTCGCCGACCGGTCCAGCCGGCTGGTCATGGTCGTCGGGGCGCTCGTGGCGTCCGTCGTGGTCCTGCTCGCCGTCGCCGCCGTGCTCGCGCTCCCGCCGGGCTCGGCAGCACTCCTGGCGTCGCTGGTCGCGGCATACCTGCTGCTCAGCCTGGTGCACGTCGGCGTCCGGGTGGCGCGCAAGACGTATGTCGTGGACGTCGCCGAGGGCGACCGGCGCACCCGCTACGTCGCCGTCTCGAACACGGCGATGGGCGTCATCCTGCTGGTGACCGGCGCGATCAGCGCGGGCCTGGCGACCCTCGGCACGGTGCCCGCGCTGGTCTTCCTCGCCGTCCTGGGGCTGCTGGGCGCGGTCGTCTCCTGGCGCCTGCCCGAGGTCTCGCGCCGCTGAGTCCCCGGCCCGACCTGGGCAAGGCTAGGCATCGCACACGCCATCCCCCGCCGACCTGCGCCGCACGGCCGACCTGGGCCTGGGTATGCACCCGATGCGCCGAGAAGGCTGCTTGCTCCTACCCAGACCTGGGCAAGGGTATGCCCGGCAGACCCCGTCGAGAGGGCTGCCTGTGGTGCACAACATTGCCCAGGTCGAGGGGGGACGAACGACGACGCCCCCGGGAGCCGAGGCTCTCCGGGGGCGTCGCGTCGCTCAGCGATTGGTCACTCGGCCGGCGCGGTCTCCAGGACGCTGCCGACGCGGGCCGGGTCCATCGGGATGCCGGGGCCCATGGTCGTCGACATGGTCGCCTTGGTGACGTAGCGGCCCTTGGAGCTGGCCGGCTTCAGCCGCAGGATCTCCTCGATCGCGGCGGCGTAGTTGCTGGCCAGGGTCGCCTCGTCGAAGGAGGTCTTGCCGATGATGAAGTGGAGGTTGCTGTGCTTGTCCACGCGGAACTCGATCTTGCCGCCCTTGATGTCGGACACGGCCTTGCCGGTGTCCATCGTGACGGTGCCGGTCTTGGGGTTCGGCATGAGGCCGCGGGGGCCGAGCACCTTGCCCAGCCGGCCGACCTTGCCCATGAGGTCCGGGGTCGCGACGACGGCGTCGAAGTCGGTCCAACCGCCGGACACCTTCTCGATCATGTCGTCCGAGCCGACGTGGTCGGCGCCCGCGTCCAGGGCGGCCTGCGCCTTGTCGCCGTTGGCGAAGACGAGGACGCGGGCGGTCTTGCCGGTGCCGCCGGGCAGGTTGACGGTGCCGCGGACCAGCTGGTCGGCCTTGCGCGGGTCGACGCCCAGGCGCAGGGCGACCTCGACGGTCGGGTCGAACTTCGTGGTGGAGGTCTCCTTGGCCAGGCGGATCGCCTCGCGGGGGGTGTAGAACGACCCCTCGGAGAGCTTGTCCGCCGCGGCGCGGTAGGCCTTGCTGCGCTTCATGTGTGACTCCTCGTGATGAGTGGTGGAGCTGTGGTCGGACGGGCCGAAGCGGGCCCTGCCACAGGGTTCGTGGTAGGCCGTCCGCCCGGCGGGCGGAGGCATACCCCGGAGGTTCAGCTGGTGGTGATGCCCATCGACCGGGCGGTGCCCGCGATGATGCGCTTGGCCATGTCCACGTCGTTGGCGTTGAGGTCGGCCATCTTCATCTCGGCGATCTCGGTGAGCTGCGCGTCGGTCAGCGTGCCGACCTTGGTCTTGTGCGGCTCACCCGAGCCCTTGCCCACGCCCGCGGCCTTCTTGATGAGCTCGGCGGCCGGCGGGGTCTTGGTGATGAAGGTGAACGAGCGGTCCTCGTAGACCGTGATCTCGACCGGGATGACGTTGCCACGCTGGGACTCCGTCGCAGCGTTGTAGGCCTTGACGAACTCCATGATGTTGACGCCGTGCTGACCCAGCGCGGGGCCGACGGGCGGGGCCGGGGTGGCGGCGCCGGCCTGGATCTGCAGCTTGATGAAGCCGGAGACCTTCTTCTTGGGGGGCATGTGCTCTCCTTGGTTGTGGGCCGACGCCCTGGGCGATGACCCGGTTGCATCACGAAGACGGCGTCTTCGTGATCCGAGGCCGTCCACGGCCTCGGACATCTGTGAAGTTGTGCGGGCGAAGCCCGCTCCCCCGCGGCGCAGCCGCCCCTCGGGGCGCAGCAACTGCGGGAGTCAGTCGGGGGGCGGAGCCCCCTGACCACTTAGAGCTTGGCGACCTGGTTGAAGGCCAGCTCGACGGGGGTCTCGCGGCCGAAGATGGAGACGAGCACCTTGAGCTTGTTGCTCTCGGGCAGGATCTCGGAGATCGTCGCGGGCAGGGTCTCGAACGGGCCCTCCATGACGGTGACGGACTCGCCGACCTCGAAGTCGACCTGCGGCTGGGCCGGGCGACCCGCACCGCTGTCGCCGCTCTCGGCGCCGGAGTCGGCGGTGGCGGCCGCAGCCGGGCTCGGGGTGTCGAAGACCGGGGCCAGCATCGAGACGACCTCGTCGATCGAGAGCGGCACCGGCTGGTGCGCGTTGCCGACGAAGCCGGTGACGCCAGGGGTGTGCCGGACGGCGCCCCAGGACTCGTCGGTGAGCTCCATCCGGACCAGCACGTAGCCGGGCATCCGCACGCGACGCACCTGCTTGCGCTGGCCGTTCTTGATCTCGGTCACCTCCTCCATGGGGACCTCCACCTCGAAGATGTAGTCCTCCATGTTGAGGCTGGTGATGCGGGTCTCCAGGTTGTGCTTGACCCGGTTCTCGTAGCCGGCGTAGGAGTGGATGACGAACCAGTCGCCGTACTTGCCGCGCAGCACCGAGGTGAACTCCTCGAGCGGGTCGACGACCTCGGCCTCCTCCTCGGCTTCGTCCTGGGCCGGATCCGCGGTGGCCTGCTCGGTCGCGTCGGCCTCCACGGCGGCGTCCTCGGTGCTCACCTGGTCGTCCTCGCCGTAGACGGCCTCCTCCACGGGGTCGGCAGCGGGCTCGCCGTCGTGCCGCTCGGCGGCCTCGACGTCGGCGTCCTGCACGGACTGCTCGGCCGTGACCTCGTCGTGGTCGGGGGTCTGCTCGGACATGCCCTACTTCCTCAATGTCGATTCTGTGGCCCGGCGCGGTGCCGGCACCGAGTGGCGGTCAGGCCCCGAAGACGAGACCGACCAGCCACTGGAACAGCTGGTCCAGGCCGAAGACGAAGGCCATCATCACGAGCACGAAGACGAACACGACGATCGTGTAGGTGATGAGCTCGTTGCGGGTCGGCTGGACGACCTTGCGCAGCTCGGCCATGACCTGCTCGACGAAGGTCGCCGGGCGGCCGGACGGGCCGGGGCCGGCCTGGCTGCGAGCGGCACCGTCGGTGTCGCGGGCGGGGTTCGCCACAGGTCGCCCTCCTTCTCGCAGGTCTGGGTGGTCACGGCAGGCAGGCTGCCTGTCGGTCACGCAGGGCAAGAGGGACTCGAACCCCCAACCGCCGGTTTTGGAGACCGGTGCTCTACCAATTGAGCTATTGCCCTTCACCGGATGGTCACGGGCGGCACCCTGCCGTTGGGGGGCAGGCTGGCGCACGGTGCGAACACCCGAACGATGAGCATACGTGACGGCTCGTGCGGCGTGCAACGACGGGCACGGGGCTGACGTGGCGTGAAGCGACGGTGACATGATGGTGCGCGTGAGCGAGCAGACCCGCATCAGCACTCGAATCGGATCCATCGCCGAGTCCGCCACCCTGGCGGTCGACGCCAAGGCCAAGGCACTCAAGGCCGAGGGTCGACCGGTGATCGGCTTCGGCGCCGGCGAGCCCGACTTCCCCACCCCCGACTACGTCGTGGAGGCGGCGGTGGCGGCGTGCGCCGACCCCGTCAACCACCGCTACTCCCCCGCGGGCGGCCTGCCGGCGCTGAAGGCGGCGATCGTCGCCAAGACGCGCCGCGACTCCGGGTATGAGGTGGAGCCGGCGAACGTGCTCGTCACCAACGGTGGCAAGCAGGCCGTCTACAACACCTTCGCCGCGCTGCTCGACCCGGGCGACGAGGTCATCCTGCCGGCCCCATACTGGACCACCTACCCGGAGGCGATCCGGCTCGCGGGCGGCAGCCCGATGGAGGTCTTCGCCGGCGCGGACGCCGAGGCCGGGGCATACCTCGTCACCGTGGAGCAGCTGGAGGCCGCGCGGACCGACCGGACCAAGGCGCTGCTCTTCTGCTCGCCGTCGAACCCGACCGGTGCGGTCTACCCGCGCGACCAGGTCGAGGCGATCGGGCGCTGGGCGCTGGAGCACGGCATCTGGGTGGTCACCGACGAGATCTACGAGCACCTGCTCTACGACGGGGCGCAGGCGCCGTCGATGCCCGTGGTGGTGCCCGAGCTCGCCGACACCTGCGTCGTGCTCAACGGCGTGGCCAAGACCTACGCGATGACCGGCTGGCGGGTCGGCTGGATGATCGGGCCGACGGACGTCATCAAGGCCGCCACCAACCTGCAGAGCCACGCGACCTCCAACGTCGCCAACGTCTCGCAGCGCGCCGCGATCGCGGCGTTGGAGAGCCCGCTGGACGCCGTCGAGGAGATGAGGGCCGCCTTCGACCGGCGCCGGCGACTCATCGTCGACATGCTCAGCGAGATCGACGGTGTCGAGTGCCCCGTCCCCCAGGGCGCCTTCTACGCCTACCCCTCGGTCGAGGGGGTCCTGGGCAAGGAGATACGCGGCCGCACGCCGCAGACCTCGGTCGAGCTTGCGGCCCTCATCCTGGACGAGGTCGAGGTCGCGGTCGTGCCGGGCGAGGCGTTCGGGCCGAGCGGATACCTGCGGTTGTCGTATGCGCTGGGCGACGCCGACCTCAAGGAGGGCGTCGGGCGCATCCAGGCGCTGCTGGCCGAGGCACGCTGATCCTTCGCTAGACTCCCTCGCGAGGGAGGTATCGACGTGGTAGGTGGGGATCCGGCACGCCTTAACGAGGCGGGCAACACGATGATGACGTGCGCGACGGACGTGCAGGAGAGCGACACCGCTCTCGGCGGCTACCGCAGCTTCGCGTCCTCCGCTCTGGGGCGGGCCGACGGGTCGGGTGTCGCCGCGGCCTTCGACGATGCCGTCGCCGAGCTGCTGCGCGCGACGGGACGGCTGGGGTCGACCCTGGCGACGGACGGGCACTACCTCCAGCAGTCCTCGCGCCAGCTCGACCACGCCACCGACGATGCCGGCGGCGGTGGCGGCGGGGGCGGACGTCCCCCCGGCACCGGGGTCGGTATGACTGCTGCGCGCCACCAGCTCGCCGCGACGATGGTCCTCGGACTGACCCTGACCGCCTGCGTCACCACGGGGGACGACATGCCGACCAGCCAGCAGCAGACCAGCACGTCGGACGTAGGCGAGGAGGAACCGACCACGGAGGTCGCCGGTCGGTCGGCCGCCCCGACCGACGTGGACCTGACCGCCTCCATTACCGCGACCGCGGAGACCGCCACCGCACCCGAGGGCTTCACCAGCGGCCTCGAGGGAGTCCTGGTCTCCTACACCGTCACCAACGAGGGCGCAGAGCCGATCAAGGTCGCCCAGGACCGGGCGGCGTCCCAGGCTCGCTCGGCGGCACAGGCGCCGGCCGGGGTGTGGGTCAGCGCGGGGAGCGAGGACGACATCGTGCGCCTGTCGAAGCAGGTCTTCGGCATACCTGACGGGGTGCTGCCGAACGAGGTGCACCGCGCAGCCAGCACGACGGTCGAGCCGGGAGCCTCCGCCGAGGACACCGCCTTCGTGCCCCTGGAGCTCCGGACGGACCTACCGAGCGGGAGCGAGACGATCACTGTCACCGAGTCACCGCTCGCCGACCCCGGCGCGGCGAGACGCCTCGAGGTCTGCGTGCAGATCGCGCCGGGGCCTCCCGCGGGCCAGGAGGAGCCCTATGCGTCGACGATCGCGGCCGACGCGCAGGACACCGCCCTCGTGTGCAGCGAGCCGATCATGCTCCCCGGGGGTGAGCGATGAAGAGCATCACGGTCGAGGACGTGTGGGACCTCGAGGCCGAGGACGGGTGGCTGGTCGACGCCCGCGGACGGTTCAGCTCCCTGGCGAGCACCCTGACGGGCCAGGCCACGGCGGTCAGCACGACACGGGAGGGGTTGGCCGAGCACTGGGAGGGGGCCAGCGCCGAGTCCTACCTCGGCTACGCGCCGCGGCTGAAGGCCGCGCTCGACGACGCGGGCACACAGGCGGGGAAGATCGAGCAGGTGCTGCAGCAGATCGACACGGACCTGGACACGGCGCAGAACGACCTGGACTCGAGCTACGTCCGGGCCAGCGGCGCCTGCTCCAGTGCGTCGAGGTCAGGGGGCTCGGTCACGTTCAGCTGGCCCGACGACGCAGATCGACCGGGCGAGATCGCCACCGAGCAAGGCCGGGCCCGGACCATCGTGGGCGACCTGCGCGAGACGCTGGGCACGCGGGCCTCCTCGCTGGACTCGGTCGGTCAGCGCGCCCGGGCCATCGCCAACGCCTGGGCCGGACCGGCCGAGGGCACACCGGACTGGGACCCTCCCGAGGACGAGTCCTACGGGCCGATGCAGACCACGCTGGGCGACACGACGACGGTGACCACCGGCAAGGGCGACGACACCATCACGGTCACCGTCGACCCGGACACCGGTGAGACGGTGCTGACGGTCACCTACTACACCGACACCCAGTGCGTGGTCGAGGAGGTGCGCATCCCCGCCGGTCAGGAGGTCGTCATCAACACCGGCGGCGGGAGCGACACGATCACCGTGCCCGCCGGGACGGACGTGGACCTGCGCTTCTCCGGGGGTGAGGGGGAGGACACCGTGTCCGCCCAGGAGGCCGAGGGCGACATCGAGGCCTTCGGCGGGGAGAGTGCTGACACCCTCGAGCTCGGCTCCGGCTCCGACACCGTGCACGGAGGGGCCGACGACGACGACGTCGACAGCGGGGGTGGCGACGACCGGGTCTTCGGCGGTCTGGGCAACGACATCCTCTACGGCATGGGCGGGGAAGACGTCGTCTCCGGCGGGGAGGGCAACGACTACCTCGAAGGGGCCACCGGGGACGACCAGCTCTTCGCCGGGCAGGGCGACGACATCGTCTCCGGCGGGTCCGGCGACGACACCGGCCATGGTGGCGCCGGTGACGACACGATGTATGCCGGGTCCGGCACCGACTCCTTCACCGGCGGCCAGGGCACCGACAAGGTCACCGGCGAGGACCACGACACGATGGACGGCGAGCAGCGCATCACCATCGAGATCCCCTCCGAGGAGCACTACACCCGGTGGCTGGAGTTCGAGGTCGACGGCAGCGACGCCTTCCAGCAGCGGATCCTGGCCGACCTGCAGATGATGGCGTCCAGCGAGACCGGGCAGACCATGCTCGAGGCCCAGGGGCGCCACTACGACGAGTCCGGCTTCCTCGGGATGGGCAAGGACAAGGTCGTCATCCGGGAGTTCGACGAGCAGAACGGCTATGCCAGCCACGGCGCCCCCGGTGACTACTCGATCACCATCAATCCCGACTACCAGGGCAGCATCAACAACTCCACCGACCCCAACGGCTGGTCCGGAAAGCCGCCCGTCGTCGTGCTCTTCCACGAGATGGGGCACATCAACCAGTTCCGGTCCCAAGGTGGTGGGTCGGAGCACTGGACCGACCCCGCCACCGGCGAGCGCTACGTGGACGAGAACGGCCAGCCCCTCATCGAGCGGCAGAACGTCGGCCTGGACTGGGACACGAGCGTGGTGCCGGAGGGGAACGGCGACGACTACGACTTCGACCTCACGGAGAACGGCTTCCGCGACGAGATCGGCGTACCGCGCCGCGAGTGGTACTGAGTCGAGCAGGGCTCACTCTCTCCTCGGACGTCCCTGCCGTGAAGGTCAGCGTTGGGTGCCGGGCTTCCTGCAGCGGCAGCTCTTGACGGGTCATGACGCCTTCCTCTCGGCATACCGGGGCGCCATCGCCTCCATCTGGTCGATGACGAGCCGGATGGCTTCGAGCTGCCGGTCCGGTGGGTAACGATGGAGCACCAGCAGCCGCTTGATCGAGGAGCGCAGCTTGGCCCGCACGTCGTCACGGACCGTCCAGTCCGTCTTGACGTCCCGCTGCATGACGCCCAGGAGCTCTCGCGCGATGGCGGCGAGCACGTCGTCCCCCATGAGCTCGACGGCTGACTCGTTCTGGGCTGCGGCGTCGTAGAACGCCAGCTCGTCCTCGGACAGCGCCGGGTCGAAGGTCGCTGGCGACGCCTACCGACGACGGCAACACCACGACGAAGGCTTCTGACAGCGGCGCGGCCTGACGTGTCCTACCCGCGTCGGGAGGCATACCCCGTGACCGACCCCCGTCCGGACACAAGAGGTGTCCGGTCAGTCGGTGCCGAACTCCATGGCCGCCCAGTCCAGCGACTCCTCCTCGTCCTCGGTCGGGCCCACGCCACCGGCGATACGGTCCGCGCCGCCGGGGGTGAGGTCGCCCACCAGCGAGGTGGAGGCCAGGCCCAGGCCGTTGCGGCCCGCACCCGTCGCAGCGCCCTCGGCCAGCCCCTGGGCGTGAGCGGCGGCACCGACCCCGAGCAGGCCCATGGAGACGTACTGCTCCAGCCGGGCCCGCGAGTCGGCGATGTCGAGGTTGCGCATGGTCAGCTGACCGATCCGGTCGGTCGGCCCGAAGGCGGCGTTGGTCACCCGCTCCATCGACAGCTTGTCCGGGTGGTAGCTGAAGGCGGGACCGTCGGTCGCCACGATCGTGTAGTCCTCGCCCCGGCGCAGCCGCAGCGTCACCTCGCCGGTCACCGCCGAGGCGACCCAGCGCTGCAGCGACTCCCGGATCATCAGCGCCTGCGGGTCGAGCCAGCGCCCCTCGTACATGAGACGCCCGAGCGCGCGACCTTGGGTGTGGTAGGCGGCGATGACGTCCTCGTTGTGGATCGCGTTGACGAGCCGCTCGTAGCCGATGTGCAGCAGCGCCATGCCCGGGGCCTCGTAGATGCCGCGCGACTTGGCCTCGATGATGCGGTTCTCGATCTCGTCGGCCATGCCCAGCCCGTGCCGGCCGCCGATCGCGTTGGCCGCCATGACCAGCGCGACGGCGTCCCCGCCGAAGTCGTCGCCGTTGATCGCGACCGGACGCCCGTCGCGGAACGAGATCGTGACGTCCTCGGTCTCGATCTCGACCTCGGGGTCCCAGAACCGCACGCCCATGATCGGCTCGACGATCTCCATACCGACGTCGAGGTGCTCGAGCTTCTTGGCCTCGTGCGTCGCGCCCCAGATGTTGGCGTCGGTGGAGTATGCCTTCTCCTTGCTCGCGCGGTAAGGCAGGCCGCGCTCGGTGAGCCACTGGCTCATCTCGTCGCGGCCGCCGAGCTCGTGCACGAAGGCCTCGTCCAGCCACGGCTTGTAGATCCGCAGCTGCGGGTTGGCCAGCAGGCCGTAGCGGTAGAACCGCTCGATGTCGTTGCCCTTGTAGGTGGAGCCGTCGCCCCAGATGTGGACGTCGTCGTCCTTCATCGCCCGGATGAGCATCGTGCCGGTGACGGCCCGCCCCAACGGGGTCGTGTTGAAGTAGGTGCGACCGCCGGAGCGGATGTGGAAGGCGCCGCAGGCCAGGGCGACCAGGCCCTCCTCGACCAGCTCGGGGCGGCAGTCGACGATGCGGGCGATCTGCGCGCCGTACTCCTCCGCGCGCCCGGGGACGCCGTCGATGTCGGTCTCGTCGTACTGACCGATGTGGGCCGTGTAGGTGCAGGGCACGGCGCCCTTCTCGCGCATCCACGCCACCGCGACCGAGGTGTCCAGACCGCCGGAGAAGGCGATCCCGACCCGTTCACCGACAGGGATGCTCGTCAAGACCTTGGACATGACCACGAGTGTATGCGCACCTCCGTATAGATATTCAATCCGCAGGTCAGCCGCCACTTTCGACATCCTGCAGACCGTGATGAGATGGGGGTATGCGCGGCGGTGGTCTGCAGGCCGCCCGGGACTGGAGCACCCGGGCCGGCGCCGCGCTGCTCGAGGGCTGGCGCCCGGACCTCATCAACCTCGTGCGCGTGACGACCGCGGCCGTGCTGGCCTACGTCATCACGCGCGCGGTCACGGTCGGGCCCATCGACCTGACCTGCTCGCTCACCGCCATCCTCGTGACGCAGGCGAGCGCCACCGGCTCGCTGCGGATGGGGATGGTGCGGGTGGGCGCCGTGCTCACCGGCATCGGCGTCGCGCTCGTCGTCTCGATCTGGGTCGGGCTGACCTGGTGGTCCCTGGCGGTGGTGATCTTCGCCTCGCTGCTGCTCGCGAGCCTGCTCCGCCTCGGTCCGCAGGCCCTGGAGACGCCGATCAGCGGCATGCTCATCCTCGGGGCCTCGCTGCAGAACACCGCCGCCGAGACGCGGGTCCTCACCACGCTCATCGGGGCGGGCGTCGGCATCGCGCTGCCGCTGCTGTGGCCGCCCGCGATCCCCGTCGGCTCCGCCGCAGCCTCGGTGCGCGCCGTCGCCCGGCGGCTGTCCGACGTCTTCACCGCGGCGGCCACCTCCCTGGACGAGGAGCCGGTCACGACCGAGCGGCTCCACGCCCACCTGCGGGCGGCCCGCGACGTCGGTGACGAGCTGGGTCGGGCGAGCGAGCTGGTGAGCCGGGTCCAGGAGATGTGGCAGTGGAACACCCGCACCATCGGGCGGGCCGACGTGAGCCCGCTGCTGCGCTCCGGGCTCGACTCGTTGCAGGACTGCGCCGCGGCCACCCGGGCCCTCTTCGTGGCGCTGAGCCACGAGGCACCCGACGAGGCCGGCGACGGGCCACCGGAGTTCTCCGCCGAGGTGCGCGCGGCGATGGCGGTGGTGCTCCGCGACGTGGGGGCCTGCATCGACTCCTTCGGTCAGCTCGTCGAGGCCGAGACCGTCGGGGACCTCGAGCACCGGCGCGCCCTGCTCGACGACAACATGGAGCTGCTCCGCGAGACCCGCGCCATCCTCACCGAGCTCATGTTCATGGAGTCGGGCGAGGAGACGGCGGGCGGTCAGTGGCTGCTGCGGGGCTCGGTCCTGCGGGCGGTGGACCGGATCCTGCAGGTGCTGGACGCCCCGGCCCGGGCCGCAGCGCACGCCCGGTGGCGCAGCGAGCAGGGGGAACGGCCGTTGCCCGGCCCGACCGTCTCGCACGAGTTCGCCCCGCTGGACCGGGCTCTTCTGACCTCGCTGCGGCGGGCGCGCCGCCCCGGCCGGCGCTGGGGCCGTCGCCCTACTCGTCGCCCCTGAGCTGGAAGCGCGAGAGCCGCCAGCCGGCGGCCACGACACCGGCGACGAGGAGCACCAGCGAGGCGGTGACGGCATACACCAGGGTCATGTCGGCCACCGGGAGGTCGACGTCCGCAGCCACCTCTCCCACCCGCTCGGCGATCGCCCGCACGGAGACGAACCGGAAGCCGCCGAGGAAGCGCTGGAGCAGCTGCTCCACGACGAGGACGTAGATGAGTCCGGCGATCATGCCGTGCCGGGTCGCCGCGGCCAGGGCGGTGAAGAGCGCGGCGTAGAGCACCGCTCCCCCACCTCCGGTCACCAGCGCCACGACCAGCCACCGGTCCGAGAGGCCGCCCGCGAGGGTGGCACCGAGCAGCCCCGCCACCGAGAGCACGACCGAGGTGCCGGCGGCGACGGCGAACTTGGACGCGGCGACGGCATACCGGCTGACCGGCGTGGAGAGGAGGTAGACCACCGAGCCGTCGTCGATCTCCGGCCCCAGGACGCCGTTGGCCGCGAGCAGCGCCACGAGGGGCACCACGAGCGCGAGCCCGATCTCGCCGACGACCGCCGAGGCGCTGACCGGCTCCCCGGTGACGGCGCGCAGCACCCCCGCGAAGACCACGAGCAGGACCGGGAGCGCGACCAGGACGACACCGCGCCAGCCACCGACGATGGAGCGCAGCGCCAGCCGCATGATCGTGGGGTTCATGACTGCACCAGGTAGGTGAACACCGATTCCAGGCTCTCGTCCGAGGGGGAGATCTCGCGCACGGTGATCCCGGCCGCGCGCGCGAGCTGCGGTAGGGCGTGGGTGAACGCACCCATGTCGGTCACCTCCACGGTGATGGCGTCTGCGGACCCGACCCGGGCCAGGGCGACGCTGCGCACGCCGGGCCGACCCATGAGGGCGGCCGCGAGGGCGCGGTCGTCGGTGGACCGGACGACGTAGTGGCTGGGGCGGTCGGTCATGAGCCGGCGGATCGCGCCGAAGTCGCCGCTGGCGGCGTGCCGCCCGGCGACGACGACCTCGATCTGCCGGGCGATCTGCTCGACCTCCTCGAGGATGTGGCTGGAGAAGAGCACGGTCCGGCCCTGCTCACCCATGCGCGTGAGCAGCTCCATGAGGTGCATGCGCTGCCGCGGGTCGACGCCGTTGAAGGGCTCGTCCAGCAGCAGGACGCCGGGCTCGTGGACCAGCGCGGAGGCGAGCTTGGCGCGCTGCCGCATCCCCTTGGAGTAGGTGCTGATCGCCCGGTCCGCGGCCTCGGTGAGGTCGACCTCCGCGAGCGCCCGCCCGGTCGCGGCGCGCGCGTCGGGCAGCTGGTGCAGCTCGGCGCTGGCCTGCACGAACTGGCGCCCGGTGAGATAGGCGAAGCTCACCTCCCGCTCGGGCACCAGGCCCAGGTCTCGGTATGCCTGCACGTTGCGCCACACGCGCTGGTCGCCGAGGCGGACCTCGCCCGAGGACGGGGCCAGGAAGCCGGCCATGAGGGCGATGAGGGTGGACTTGCCGGCCCCGTTGGGACCGAGCAGGCCGGTCACGCCCGGGCCGATCGTCATCGAGACGTCGTTGACGGCGACCACGTTGCCGTACCAGCGGGAGACCTCGCTCAGGGTCAGGTCGGTCATCACGCCCCCTTGCTGCGGTAGCGGCGGACGAGCAGGAGCAGCCCGCCGGCCATGAGGGCCAGCGCGGCGAGCAGCAGCAGCCACCCGGTGAGCGCCGACTCCGGTGCCTGCGAGATCTGGCCGGCGGTGTCGCCGAGCACCGCGGTGACGGCGTCGACGAGGGCGAAGGGCGAGAGCAGCGAGACCCAGTGGGCCGCGGTGTCCATGCCCTCGGCGAACAGCGTCTCCTTGAGGGCTACGGTGACGCCCAGCCCGACCATCAGCACGATGATGGTGCCCGCGATCGCGAGGCCGCGCCGCAGCGTCCAGGACGCCACGAGGGCGGAGACGGTGGCGACGAGCAGGGCGAGGACGACCGCCCCGCCCAGCGCCCAGGCGACCGGCCCGATCTCCTCGCGGAAGGAGACCCCGGCGGTCAGGCCACCGATGAAGAGCACGAGCAGCGGCGTGAGCACGAAGGCGAGGATGGCCAGCACCAGCGAGGCCCACCGGATGAGTGCGAAGGCCGTCGCCCCCAGCGGCCGCGCGAGGTAGAGGCTGATCACCCCGAGCGCAGGTCCCGGCTGAAGAGCACCGGCGCCTGGGCCGCCACGAAGAGGACGACGAGGAAGGAGCTGCCGGAGTTGTAGCCCGCGTAGTTGAGCAGGTCGGCGTCGAGGCCGATGAAGCTCATGATGCCGACCTGCACGACGGCCGGGACGAGGGTCATGCCCAGGAGCACGAAGGGCAGGATCTTGGCGCGACCGGACCGGCCGAAGCCGAAGACGGCGAGCACCCCCGAGGCGAGCAGGGAGGCCGCGATGCCGCGACGGCCAACCCGGGTCCCGGCATACCGGCGGTAGCCGATGTCGTGGATCACGCCGGCGCGCTCGGCGGGGGCACTCATGCGGGCACCTCCTCGCGGAAGACGTCCTCGAGGCGCCCGGTCTGCGGCTGCAGCCGGACCAGGCCCACGCCGAGGTCGGCGGCGGCGTCCCGGACGAGGTCGCGGAGCCGGTCGTGGGCGAGGGCGGCCGCCGCCGCGTCGTCGGCGGTGCCCTCGACCTCGACGGGATCGATCTCGATCATCGTGCCGCGGGGCCGGCAGACCAGGCCGCGTGCGGCCAGCGCCTCGCCCATGCGGGTCTGGGCGTCGTCCTCCCCGAGCACCTCGACCAGCACCACCCCGGTGTCGGCGAGGAAGGCCTGGGTCGCCTCCGAGCGCAGCAGCCGCCCGCCGTCCAGCACGACGACGTGGTCGCTGATCCGCTCCAGCTCCCCCAGCAGGTGCGAGGTGACGAGCACGGGTATGCCGAAGTCGTGGCCGATGCGCTGCACCAGGGCGAGCATGTCGTCGCGGGCCGCCGGGTCCAGGCCGTTGGTGGGCTCGTCGAGCATGACCAGCGACGGGTCGTGGACCAGGGCCTGGGCGAGCTTGGCGCGCTGCTTCATCCCGGTGGAGTAGCCGCCCATGAGCCGGTAGCGCTCCTCGGCCAGACCCACGTGCCGCAGCACGTCGGCCGCCCGCTCGCGCGCCGGGGCCGGCGGCAGGCCCGACATGCGCCCCATGTGGACCACGAAGTCGATGCACCGCACGTCCGGGGGTAGGCAGTCGTGCTCGGGCATGTAGCCCACGACCTGGCGGATCGCCTCGCCTTCCCCGCGGATGTCGTGCCCCAGCACGGACGCCGAGCCCGACGTGGGCGCGAGGAGGCCGAGCAGGATCTTGATGAGGGTGGACTTGCCGGCGCCGTTGGCGCCGACGAGGCCGGTGACCCCTTCACCGACCTCGATCGAGAGGTCGGCGAGCGCCGCGACCTGGCTGGAGCCGTAGCGCTTGGTGAGCGCCTCGGTCTGGATGACTGTCACGGCTCGACCCTAGATCGCCCCCCCCTGACTCACCCCAGGGGGCTACCCCCCGAGCCCTGCTCCGGCGAGCCCCCGGGAGGACCCGCGGATGAGCCGCGCGCCGTGCTCCCCTCCCGCTCGGCCCGGTCGTCGCGCGCCGCCGCGAGGACCTCGGGGTCGGTGCAGGCCCGGGCCCAGGCGGCGATGCGGGCCCGGATCTCCCTGCCGAGGAGCCACGTCCCGACCTGGTCGGCGACCGGCCGCAGCCAGGCCGGACGGGTGCTGAAGGTGTACTTCCACACCGCCAGCGTGCCCGTCACCCCGTCCTGCTCCTGCGGGGTGAAGCGCCATCCGCCGCCGAAGGTGTCGAAGAATTACGGGCCGGACTCCATGGTCATCCCGGTCTGCCGCGGCGGCCGGTAGCTGACGTAGCGGCTCACCATGGCCAGGCCGACGCGGGCACGCGTCCAGGTGCGGACGCCACCGCGGGTGCGGTGGCCCCGTCGAGGGAGTGCTGCCGCCGGATGAACTGGTCCCACCCGCGCCGCACCCGACCCGTCGTCTGCGACACAGCGAAGGCGTCCGCCGGCTCCACCCCCACCCAGATGCTGGCGCTGACCTGCGGCATACCGGGAGTCTATCGGCGGCGGCGGGACCGCACGTCTACCCTGAGCAGATGCCTGAGGGGACGCGCTCGCTGCTCGCGCTGCCGAAGGCGCACCTGCACCTGCACTTCACCGGCTCGATGCGGGTGGAGACGGTGCGCGAGCTCGCCGAGAAGCACGACCTGCGGCTGCCGCACGCGCTGACCACGCAGTGGCCGCCGGAGCTGTCCGGGATGGACGAGCGGGGGTGGTTCCGTTTCCAGCGCCTCTACGACGCCGCGCGGGCCGTGGTGCGTGACGAGGACGACATGCGGCGGATCGTGCGGGAGGCCGCGGAGGACGACGCCGCCGAGGGGTCCCGGTGGCTGGAGATCCAGGTCGACCCGACGTCCTACGCCCCCTTCGTCGGCGGGCTCACGCCGGCGCTCGAGATCGTGCTGGACGAGGCGCGCGTCGCGACCGAGGCGACCGGCACCCAGGTCGCCGTCGTCGTCGCCGCGTCCCGGATGAAGCACCCGCTGGACGCCCGCGCGCTGGCCCGGCTGGCGGCCCGGTATGCCGGGGAGGGCGCCGGCACCGTGGTCGGCTTCGGGCTGTCCAACGACGAGCGGCGCGGCTGGACCGGCGACTTCGAGCCGGCCTTCCGGATCGCGACGAGGGCCGGGCTGGCGAGCGCGCCGCACGCCGGCGAGCTGCTCGGGGCCGACCACGTGCAGGTCGCCCTGGACCACCTGCTGCCCGACCGGCTGGGGCACGGGATCCGCGCCGTGGAGGACCCGGCGGTGCTGGACCGCGTGGTCCAGGAGCAGGTCACCCTCGAGGTATGCCCGGGCAGCAACGTCGCCCTCGGGGTCTACGACTCCCCGGGCGCGGTGCCGTTGCGGCGGCTGCTGGAGGTGGGGGTCCGGGTCGCGCTCGGCGCCGACGACCCGTTGCTCTTCGGCAACCGGTTGGCCGACCAGTACGTCTCCGCCCGGCTCGACCACGGTCTCGACGACGCCGGGCTGGCGCTCCTCGCGCGTGGCTCGATCGAGGGCTCCACCGCTCCCCCGCAGGTGAGGCGCGACCTGCTGGCGGAGGTCGACACCTGGCTCGGGTCGGAGGGCACCTCGTCCTAGATTGGGGTCGTGGGCGCGACCCGGACCGTGCTGCTCTATCCGCGTCGCCGCCGGCGTCCACGAACGGTAGGCGAGGGCCCGACATACATATGTCAGCCACGGTATGCTCGACCTGTGCGCACGACCATCCGGTTGCCCCAGGACCTCTACGACGAGGTGCGCGAGACGGCGCTCCGCGAGCGCAGGACCGTGACCTCACTCATCGAGGAGTCGCTGCGCGAGGCCCTGGCCTCACGGAGCCACCGGCGCCACGACGCGCCCTTCTCGCTCACGCCGGTCGGCGGGGACGGCGGGCTCCGTCCGGGCGTCGACCTGAGCGACCAGGCCGCCCTGGAAGACCTCATGACCGATGCTCGCCCTTGACGTCAACGTGCTGGTGGGGGCGCTCCACCGGGGCTCACCCGGCCACACGACACTGCGGCCCTGGCTGGAGCGGGCGGTCGACGGGGAGGAGGTCGTGGGCATCAGCGACGCGGTGCTCACCGGGACCCTGCGCGTCGTGACCCACCCCCGGGTCTTCACGACCCCTGCGACGGTGCCGGAGGCGGCCGCGTCGATCAGCAACCTGCTGAGACACCCCAACGTGCGCACCTTGCGGACGCTGGCGGGGCACTGGCAACTGGTCCTCGACCTGTGCGAGCGGGCCGGCGCCACCGGCAACCTCGTCGCCGACGCGGCTCACGCGGCCACGGCGATGCAACATGGCGCGACGCTCATCAGTGACGACGCCGACTTCGCCCGGTTCCCCGGACTGGCCTGGCGCCGCCCGCTGGACCCACGTCCCTAGAGGCTGAGGCCGACCAGCACCGGCTCGTTGACCAGGCGCAACCCGAAGGCCCGCTCGACCCCGTCCCTGACCTCGCGCGCGAGCTCGACGACGTCCTGCGCGCGGGCGGAGCCGCGGTTGGTGAGTGCGAGGGTGTGCTTGGTCGACAGCCCCGCGGGCCGGCCGTCGCGCGTGGCGTAGCCCTTGGTGAAGCCCGCGTGCTCGATGAGCCAGGCGGCGGAGGTCTTGACCAGCTCCTCGGTGTCGGTGGGGTACATCGGCGGGACCGCCGCATCGGCGTCCTCACCGGCTCCCGCCGCCGCCCGGGCACGGACCTCCTCGAGCTGCTCGCGCGGCAGGAGCGGGTTGGTGAAGAACGAGCCGCAGGACCAGGTGTCGTGGTCCGGTGCGTCCAGGACCATCCCCCGGCGCCCCCGCTGCTCCAGCACCGCGGCCCGGGCGTCTGCCAACGGGACCCGCTCCCCCAGCTCGACGCCGAGACCGTCGGCGAGCGCGGCATACCTGATCGGCTGGGAGAGCTCGGTCGGGCGCAGCGAGAAGGTGACGTCGAGGACGACGTGCCGTGGGGTGACCGCCCCCGGTGTCGCCTCCGGGCCGACCATGGACTCCTTGAGCACCGAGTGCCGGTAGTCGAAGCCGAGGTCGGCGGAGAAGAGCGTCCGCACCCGGCCCTGGTCGCGGTCCCAGACCCGGACGCTGGCGATGGTCTGGGCGACCTCCTGGCCGTAGGCGCCGACGTTCTGCACGGGCGTGGCGCCGGTGGCGCCGGGGATGCCGGAGAGCGCCTCGATCCCCGACCAGCCCTGCTCGCAGGCGTGGGCCACGACCTCGTCCCAGTTCTCCCCCGCCGCGACGGTGGCGCTCACCCCGCCGCAGGCGGAGTCGTGCGGCACCGCGACGCCGCGCGTCCGGACCAGCACGACGGTGCCCGGGAAGCCCTTGTCGGCCACGACGAGGTTGGACCCGCCACCCACGACGAGCAGCGGCTCACCTGCCTCGTCGGCCTCGCGGACGGCGTCGATGAGCTCGGCCTCGGTGGTGGCTGTGACGAGGCGGCGCGCGGCCCCGCCGACCCGCATCGTCGTGAGCTCGGCGAGCGGTGTCGTCCCGACGTCGGCGGCAGCGGTATGCCCCACGGCTCCGCTCACGCGTCGGCCCCGGCGCCAGCGCCGTCGAGGCGGACGACCGCCTGGCAGCGGCCGAGCACCTTCTCCCCCTCGCAGGTCGCGGTGAGCTCGAGGGTCTGCGTGCCGGCCTCGGTGTCGGTCTTCCTCACCACGCCCTCCACGAGGACCTCGACGGATCTGCCCTCGGGGACGACGACCATGCCGGTGAAGCGGGTCTGGCAGGACAGGATCCGGCCGGGATCGCCACCGACGTGCTCGGTGACCGCCTCCAGCGCGGCGCCCATGGTCCACATGCCGTGCGCGATGACGTCGGGCAGCCCGACCGAGCGCGCGACGTCGGGGTCCTGGTGGATGGGGTTCTGGTCACCGGAGGCCTCGGCATACGCGACCAGCCGGTCCCGGTCGACGGTGACGGTGCGGCTCAGCTCGCTCATGAGGACTCTCCCCGCACGACGATCGTCGAGGTCACGGTGGTGACGGGCGCGCCGTCGGCGTCGGTCAGCTCGACCCGGGTGCTCACCATGCCATGGCCGCCCGCCTCGCGGATGGTGTCGACGTGCAGGGTGCCGGTGAGGGTGTCGCCGGCCACGATCGGCCGGTGGTGGGTGAAGCCCTCCTGCCCGTGGACCACCCGGGAGAAGTCGATCCCGGCGTCCGGGTCCTGGACCAGCTGGGCCTCGCACTGCTGCGCCAGGCGCACGGCGAAGGTGGGCGGCGCGACGACGTCGGCATACCCCAGCCGCTGCGCGGCATCGGCGTCGCGGTGCGCGGGACCGGTCGCACCGACCGCGTCGGCGAAGGCGGTGACCTGCGCGGCGGTCACCTCGAAGGGGCCGGCCGGCGGGTACTCCCGCCCGGCGAAGTCTGCGTTGACGGACATACCTCCAGCCTAGCGATGCCCTGCCCCTGCGGGACCGAGTGGGAAGGGCGGGCATGACGAAGGCTCCACCCCGGAGGCTGATGGCCCGCGCATGTCGAGCGCGGCCGCGTCGGGAACCGCGGAGTTCACGATCGCAAGCATTCCAGCGATCAGGGCGCGCACCATCACGCCGCCCGCGCGGAGCGGAAGCCGCGCCCGGACGACACTCGAGTCATCGGGCACGGGCGTGGCCACACCGCCGCCGGGACGCAACTTCTCGTCAGGTCGCAGCAAGAGCGCAGGAACTCCCAACGTCTGGCGTCGACCCCGCTTGACACCCTCGATCATCCATGATCGC
Organism: Serinicoccus marinus DSM 15273; assembly: GCF_008386315.1. Taxonomy (NCBI): domain Bacteria; kingdom Bacillati; phylum Actinomycetota; class Actinomycetes; order Micrococcales; family Ornithinimicrobiaceae; genus Serinicoccus; species Serinicoccus marinus. The sequence continues at coordinate 2,543,467 of NZ_CP043808.1, forward strand.
CTGAGAATATCTAGGAGGTTTCTTCATGAAACGCCACTTTGCGCTCTTCCTCATCGTCGGACTGGCAGCGGGGGGGACTAGCCACCGCGATTCCCGCTCAGGCATGTGAAGCAACATCACGACACACGACGGCCGACGACTACGCATGGGCCGTTCCCGTCGGACTGTGCTCGCCGGTCTTCGTCCGACATCACTATGATCCCGCGTAAAGCAGCCACAATTTCTATACCAATTGGGTGGTTGGCGATGGGGGAGAGCCTGGATACACTCGCCCATCGCCCGAACTGCGCTTTCGCGAGGTGACGTTCTGATGGCATCATCCTCGACAGGTAGACGGTCTGGCCGACGGTGGTTCGGCCTCGCTGCCATCGCAGGATTGTTTGCGACGACGGCAGTGATGGTGAATCCCGCCAGCGCCTCCGATGAGTGCAGCATGTGGTCACGCCAGGTAGGAGATCCGGCGGAGGTGCATGACCTGGGTGACAACTGCGACTACGTCTCTGTTCGCCATGCGTACGACCCTTACTGGTCACATGTCAACTACTGGACACCCTGGTTTGGCGGATCTGACAACTACTACAGAACGGTTCCCCATGCAGTTCTCTACGATGTAAGGGCGAGGGGATGGTAAGGACTCGAATGCGTGGAGGTGTCCCTGCCGCCATGCTGACCATAGGTGTCGTCCTCACCGGATGCCAAACGCCACCTGAAGACAGGTACGAACCACCTCCTGCATGGGATCAAGTTGTGGAGTCAGCCTTGGAGAGGGCATCAGAGCAAGGCGCATCCGACGCACAGTTGCGCGACTTGAGAGCGGCGCAGGATCAGGGGGAACTGACTTTTCCAGAGCTGGAAGAGGCAGTGGGCCGGAGCCTGTCGTGTATGCGTTCGGCGGACATCCCCGTCATCGATGCGACCGTCGACGAGTCCGAGGGATATCCCAGACTCGACTATGCCTACGGCGCCTCGTCAGAAGGAAGATCCGCCGAGCAGACCGATGCTCTCGCGCAGGAGTGCCTCAGGACACACTCGCTGTATGTGGAGGCCATCTATACCTCTTCGCCGCAGGTACGCGAGGCGCGCGATGTCCAGCTCGACCAGGTTCGTGAAGAGCTGGTGTCATGCCTGGAGGAAGCAGGCCTCGACGTGATGGCCGACGCCGAGCCCTGGGTCCTACGACGTCAGGCGACAGATCTGTTGATCGACGACGGGACTGATTGTCTGGTCGCGGCCGGACTCGGCCCATGAAGTTGCCCCGGCCCCTATGGAGTGTCATCACACTCTTGGGCGTGATCGGCACCGGGCTCGGGATCTGGGCTCTGGTCGTGGTGACTGCCTCGAGCCCGCTGGCATCGGACACTGCTCCAGCACCTGTCGTGGTACACGTGCAGCGAGACGATGTCTCCCCAACCGTCAGCCAGACGCTCGAGGTGGTGTCGCGACCGGGTCCTGAACTGATCCTGCGAGGTGGAGGGACCATCACCTCCTGGTCCGTCGAGCTCGGCGCCAGTCTGGAGTCGGGAGAAACGCTGCTGACTCTTGACGACACTCCAGTTGTGCTGATGGCCGCGTCGGCACCACTGCACCGCGACCTCGGGCCTGGCGATACCGGACCAGACGTCGCTCGGCTCGTGCAATTCCTGGCTCAGGGGGGCGCCGACGTCGAGGGAGACACGATGACAGAGGAGGTCGTCGCGGCTGTGGAGGAGTGGAATACCGCGCACGGGCGTCAGGGGCAGACTTTCGGTGTCGCCTCGGTGGTGTGGATTCCCCACGAACCTGCGACGTCCCTCGTCGAACGGGTCGTAGCCGTAGGTGCCATCACGACACCCGGACAGACTGTCGCCCGCACCCCCGATGTCGTCGAACGCATCGACGCCCGTCCACGAACAGCGCTGGCGGAGGGCCCTCTCACGCTCCGGGCTGCAGGTGAGGAGGCGGCTCTCGACCGGGAAGCATGGGCCGTGACAGACCCTGAAGAGGCACAACGCATCGCGCAGGCCCTGCCCCGGACCGAAGGCGTCGGCGAGATCCGTGCACGCGACCCACAACCTGCGTTGGTGGTCCCATCGGCCTCGGTGGTGACGGACGCGACCGGCGCGACCTGTGTCGTCGCGATGCCTGGACAGAGAATCGTGCGCGTGGACGCGGTGGACAGCGACGCCGGCGGAACACGGCTTCCCGCGGACACCGACCTCGATGCAGTGCTGGTCAACGCACGCCGGCTCATGCCAGGGCTGTCATGCACCTCTCGTTGACGGGGGTCACGAAGTCGTTCACCGGGCATCGCGTACTCCGGGGGATCGACCTCGAGATGGAGGCGGGCGAGACCGTCGCTGTGGTGGGACCCTCAGGGTCCGGCAAGTCGACGGTCCTGCAAGTGGCCGGTGGCCTTCTTTCGCCGGATGAAGGCTCGGCGACAGTCCGCACGGACGATGGCAGGCAGGACGGACCGCGTCACCACGTCGCCTTTGTGCTCCAGACCGTCAGCCTCCTCACGTTCCGATCCGCACAGGACAACGTGGCTCTCGGCGGCCTCCAGCAAGGCCTGGCCTGGAAGGAGGCACGTGCACGCGCCCGGATGGCTCTGAACGCGTTGAACCTGTCGGATCGCCTGCACGCCAGAGCCGCCACCTTGTCCGGCGGCGAAGCGCAACGCGTGGCCGTCGCCCGAGCGACCATCAGTGGGGCCTCCTTCATCCTTGCCGACGAACCCACCGGCCAGCTCGACGCGGACACCACTCGAGAAGTGATGGAAGCCATGCAAACCGTCCGCGACACAGCCGGCCTGCTGGTGGTCACGCACGACCTGCAGGTCGCGGCGTCCTGCGACCGAACGCTCGTCCTCGACGACGGAAGGCTCAGGCCGGCATGAGGACGAGCACGTCGAACCGTGGGTGGCGCTGGCAGGAGGTCCTGCTCCAAGGGGTGCGCATATCGTCCTCAGCGAACCGCCACGGGCTGGTCACCTGCATCGCCAGCGCGGCCTGCCTCGTCCTGGCCGCCCTAGCAGAGGCTCTGCCGACCCACTCGATCACCCAGCAGGAACAACGATGGATCAGCAGCGGCGGCCACATCTTGATCGTCTCCACCTCGGACGACGGAGTCATCGACGGCGCGGCCTGCGACGGCCTTGCCACCCTGTCTGGCGTCGAAGGGGCCTTCGGAGCAAGGCGCGCTGCGGTCCCGCTCGTCGAGGCCTCGCGGCCAGGAAGCGTCTTCGCCGCAACACTGACCACCCCCGGCGTCGTCGACTTCTTCACGGCAGCGCCAGCTGTGGCGATCCGCCCCACCCCTACCGAAGGTACGAGTGAGACCGGCACCACGGGTGGGGCGATCGTGCTCACAGAGGCGCGGCCTGAGACAGACCCTGCGACGACCGCTTTGCTTCCATATCTTGACTCGCCATTGGCTCCGGTCCACGCAGCCGATCTCTCCGTCCTCGGGGACGAGCGCGCGACGGATGTGCTGCTGGTGTCCGCCGATCTCGGAGGTGTCGACCGGTGCTTCGTCCGTTCGTCGCCAGAGAGTCAGGACACCGTAGCGTCCGTGCTGCCGTTGCTCCTTGGCGGTACAGAAGGCGTCGTGGTGAGCCCGAGATTGGCGAACGGAGCACTCGACCTGACGCCAGAACAGCGCCAGGAGCAACGGCATCCTTTCCTCGTCGCTGCGCTCCTCGGCGCAGCCCTGGGACTCCTCGTGGGTCTGCGCTGGTGGATGAGCCGGCGCGAGGACGCGCTGCTGATCACGCTGGGCGCGAGGGCGCCCGAGATCAGGGTGCTGCGGGTCGTGGAGTTCCTCACAGGGATGGCAGGTGGTTCCATCCTGGCGATGCAGGTATGCCTGCTGATGGCGCTGATCGTCGGGCCCCTGCAGCCGGCGGTTCTCGCCTACGGAGCGCGGGGAGCGCTCGTGGCGTTCGCCGTATCGCTGGTGGTCGCCGGCCTCGCGACCCTGCGACCGATGCGGAGCGTGACCCTTGACCTGCGTGAGTAGGGAGGTATGACGAAGGCCGCCACCCCGCAGGGGTGACGGCCCGGTCGTGGCTGGCGCGGTGCGTCAGCGGGTCTCGCGGTGCGCGGTGTGCTTGCCGCAGCGCGGGCAGAACTTCGCCATGTCGAGCCGGTCGGGGTTGTTCCGACGGTTCTTCTTGGTGATGTAGTTGCGCTCCTTGCACTCCGTGCACGCCATGGTGATCTTGGGGCGGACGTCGGTGGACTTGGCCACGGTGCAACCTGCTCTCGGAAGTGGATCTCTAGCTTGTGCGGTGCGTACCAGCGAGGTACGTGTAGCGGTGGAGGCGGGGCTCGATCCCGCGACCTCACGATTATGAGTCGTGCGCTCTAACCAGCTGAGCTACTCCGCCTCGCGGCGACCGGCCGAGCCGGCTCACCAGAGCCCCCAAACGGAATCGAACCGTTGACCTTTTCCTTACCATGGAAACGCTCTACCGACTGAGCTATAGGGGCGGGCTGTGGGTCCTGCCGGGGCGCGGGCCCCGCAGGCAGCGAGATGCAACTTTACACGAGGGCGCCGGGCGGGACCAAAACGGCGGACCCGGCGCCCGACGCTGCTCAGGGCAGCGCTGTGACCTGCATCGACAGGTGCTCCTTGGAGCCGTCGCGACTCGTCACGGAGAGCTCTCCGCCGCGCCGCGACATCGCCCCGCGGAGCACGACCGTGGACGGCAGGAGCACCGGCTTGAGGAACTGCGCGGACACGGTGTATGCCTGCGGCAGCCGGTCCTGCACCGCGGCCAGCGCGCGGGCGTGGGTCCACATCCCGTGGGCGATGGCGCGCGGGAAGCCGAGCGCCTTCGCCGACAGCGCCGAGAGGTGGATGGGGTTCACGTCGCCAGCGACCCGGGCGTAGGAGCGACCGAGGTCGGCGGGCAGCCGCCAGACCCCGAGCTGGGGTCCGTGGCCGGTCACACGCATACCGTCCTCGACCTGCGGCGCCCCACCCGTCTGCCGGCTGTCACCGGTGGCCGCGCCGGGCTCCCGGTCCGCCGGGACGTCACCCTGCGGACGGGCGCCGCGCACGAGGTAGGTGCTGCGACCCGACCACACGACGTCCTCGCCGACCCGTGCCTCTCCGACGAGGTCCACCGTGCTGCCCTTGCGGTGCGGCGCGAGGGCCTCGGCCCAGGAGGAGAGGGTCAGGGTCTCCCCGACCCGGACCGGTCGGTGCAGCGTCATCTCGTTGGCGACGTGGACCATCCCCATCATGGGGAAGGGGAAGTCCCGCGAGGCCATGAGCCGGACCTGCAGCGGGAAGGTCAGGACGTGCACCCAGGTCGTGGGGAGGGTGTCGGCGAGGACCCCGCCGGTGACGGCGCAGAAACCGGCAAGACGCTCGACGTCCTGCTCCACCCCGGGAAGCACCACCCGACGGGCGGGCAACGACCCGGAGGCTCCGGGACGACCGAGCCCCGTCGCGACGCCCCGGACGAGCGTCCCGGCGACCTGCGGCGGCGCGTCGAGCAGGTCCACGTCGAGGTCGGGGGTGGAGAGGGGCGCGTCCGGTCCGGCGGCGCCGCGTCCCGACGGCAGGTCCGGTCGGGTCATGGTCAGGCCCCGATCTGGCTCTGGCCGCAGACCCGCAGGACCTGGCCGGTGACCGCCGAGCTGGCCGGGTCGGCGAACCAGCCGATGGCCTCGGCCACGTCGACCGGCTTGCCACCTTGCTGGAGGCTGTTGATGCGGCGGGCGACCTCCCGGGTCGCCAGCGGCATCTTGCCGGTCATCTCGGTCTCGATGAAGCCCGGCGCCACGGCGTTGACGGTGATGCCCCGCTCGGCCAGCCGCGGGTCGGCGCCCATGGCGCGGACCAGGCCGATGACGCCCGCCTTGGACGCGGCGTAGTTGGCCTGGCCACGGTTGCCCGCGATGCCGGAGGTCGAGGCGACCCCGATGATGCGGCCACCCTCGTCCAGCCCGCCGGGCAGGTCCGGGTCCAGCAGGGTCTGGTTCATCCTGATCTGCGCGGCGAGGTTGACCTCGAGCACGCTGCCCCAGCGGTCCTCGTCGGTGTTGGCGAGCAGCTTGTCGCGGGTGATCCCGGCGTTGTGCACGATCGCGTGGATGCGGGCCGCGTCGCCGAAGCGCTGCGCGACGTGCGCGGCGATCCGGCTGCCCGCGTCGGCGGCCGTGATGTCCAGCTGCAGGGCGGTGCCCCCGATGGCGTTGGCCACCTCGGCCAGCCCCTGCCCGCCGGCGGGCACGTCCACCGCGACGACGAGGGCGCCGTCGCGGGCGAGGGTCCGGGCGATACCGGCCCCGATCCCGCGACCGGCGCCGGTGACCACGACGACGCGACCCTCGAGCGGCCGCGCCTCCACCTGGCCGGGCTCGACCGCCGCGTGCCCGAGCCGCAGCACCTGCCCGGACACGTAGGCCGACCGGCCCTCGAGCAGGAAGGACAGCGTCGAGGCGAGCTCCGCGGCGGTGGTCGGTTCGCTGGTGAGCAGGTCGACCCGCACGAGGTTGGCCGTGGCACCCGCGCGCAGCTCCTTGCCCACGCTGCGCACGATGCCCTCCAGCGCCTGCTGGGTCGCGACGGCGGTGGGGGCGCCGGCGGTCTCCGGATCCAGGCCGAGCACGACGACGCGACCGGAGGGCTCCAGCCCCTTCATCGCCGGGCGCAGCAGCCCGCGCACCGTCTCCAGGTCGGCGATGGAGGTCGCGGCCGTGGCGTCGAGCACCAGGGCACCGATCTTGGCGGGGTATGCCTCGGGCACCTCGCGGGTGCGGCCGTCGTCCGTGGTCTCGGTCACCCGGGTCTGCGGGGTGTCGAGGAGCGCCTCGCGGGTGGGCACGCCGAGCAGGTCCAGGGTCTGGGCGGCGATCCGCCCACCCCCGGCGGAGCCCACGGCGACCGGGCCCGAGGGCAGCTCGCGGCCGCGGCGCAGCCGGGTGGCCTGCGGCACACCCAGCTGCTTGGCCAGCGGGTTGGTGGTCAGCATCTGCATCAGGTCAGCCATGTCAGCACCCTTCCAGGATCGCGACGACGCCCTGACCGCCGGCCGCGCAGATCGAGATGAGGCCGCGCGAGCCCGGGCCGAGCTCGTGCAGCATCTTGGCCAGCGAGGCCACGATGCGCCCACCGGTCGCGGCGAAGGGGTGGCCGGCGGCGAGCGAGGAGCCGTTGACGTTGAGCCTGCTCCGGTCGACCGTGCCCAGCGGCGCGTCGAGGCCGAGGCGTCCACGGCAGAACTCCTCGGACTCCCAGGCGGCCATGGTGGACAGCACCGTGGAGGCGAAGGCCTCGTGGATCTCGAAGCGGTCGATGTCGGCGAGGGTGAGCCCCTGACGCGCGAGGAGCCGCGGCACGGCATACGCCGGAGCCATGAGCAGCCCCTCCTCACCGCCGACGTAGTCCACCGCGGCGACCTCGGCGTCGACGAAGCGGGCGAGCGCGGGGAGCCGGTGCTGCTGGGCCCACTCCGGGCTGCCGAGCAGGACGAGCGCGGCCCCATCGGACAGCGGCGTCGAGTTGCCCGCGGTCATCGTCGCGCCCTCGCCCTTGCCGAAGACCGGGGAGAGCCCGGCCAGCTTCTCGACCGAGGTGTCCGGGCGCAGCCCCTCGTCGCGGGAGAGGCGCAGGAAGCCGGTGGCGAGGTCGTCGAAGAAGCCCTCGTCCCAGGCGCGCGCGAGGTTGTGGTGGCTGGCGGCCGCCAGCTCGTCCTGCGCCTCACGGGTGATGCCCCACTCCTTGGCGGTGAGCGCCTGGTGCTCCCCCATCGAGAGCCCGGTGCGCGGCTCGGCGTTGCGCGGGGTCTCGGGCGCCAGGTCACCGGGCCGGATCGCGGCCAGCGCCTTGGCCCGGGCCATCGGGGTGCGGGCACGGCTGGCCCCGAGCAGCGCCTTGCGCAGCCCCTCACCGACGGCGATGGGCGCGTCGCTGGCGGAGTCGACGCCGCCGGCCACGCCGGAGTCGACCTGGCCGAGCCGGATCTTGTTGGCGACTTGGATGACGGCCTCGAGGCCGGTGCCGCAGGCCTGCTGCAGGTCGTAGGCCGGGGTGTCCGCGCCGAGCGCCGACCCCAGCACGGCCTCCCGGGTGAGGTTGAAGTCGCGGGCGTGCTTGAGCACGGCCCCCGCGGCGACCTCGCCGACCCGCTCGCCGGCCAGGCCTAAGCGCGCCACCAGGCCGTCGAGCGTGGAGGTGAGCATCGCCTGGTTGGAGGCGTGGGCGTAGGCGCCGCCGGACTTGCCGAACGGGATCCGGTTGCCGCCGAGGATGACGGCGTCGGTGAGCTGGTCTGGCATGGGGAAGGTCTCCTGATGAGCGGTGGGGCCCGAACTATCCGATACCGACTGTAGCCGATACGAGCCGTACGCGGTACTGTGGAGGGCATGAGGACCGACATCGAGCCCCAGAGCGCCCGTGCCCCGGTCGCCCGGGACGGGCGGGACGCTCGCTGGGAGGCGCACCGGACGGAGCGTCGCCACCAGCTCGTCGAGGCGGCGCTCAAGGCCATCCGTCAGCACGGTGCCGGCGTGGGCATGGACGAGATCGCGGCCCAGGCCGGCACGAGCAAGACGGTGCTCTACCGCCACCTCGGCGACAAGGCCGGTCTCTACAGCGCCGTCGTCGCCGCCGTCGACGAGACCGTGCTGGGCGACCTGGCGGCGGCCTCCCGGCAGGGGGGTGACGTCCTGGCCAGGATCCAGGCGATGGTCCACTCCTACCTCTCCCTGGTGGAGCGCGACCCGGAGATCTACCGCTTCGTCATGACCCGCCCCCTGGAGACGACCGAGGGCGACCCGGACGACCCGGTGCACCGCATCACCGACCGGGTCAGCGACCAGCTGGCCGGGGCGATCCGCACCCACCTCACGCAGCACGGCCGCGGCGCCGAGGCCGACCTGCTGGCCCCGGCCTGGGGGCACGGCATCGTCGGCCTGGTCCGCGCGGCGGCAGACCACGTCCTCACGAGCACATCGACCACCCGGCTCAGCGTCGACGACGCCACCCACGCCGTGATCGAGCTGATCCGGCCCGCACTCGCAGGAGAGAACCGATGACCACCTCCACGCAGCAGACCCACACCCCCGAGCCCCGCACCGACGTGTCGATGCCGGGCGCCGCCGCACCCGAGGCCAGCGCGCCCCGCTCGAGCGAGCGGCTCACCGACCTCGGGGAGGCGCTGCGGACCGCCTCCGGCGGCAGCTACGGGCCGGTCCGCGACCTCGCGCGGGCGAGCGTCCCCGCCGAGGTCATGGTCCGCGACCAGGGCCTCACGATGGACCAGGCACGGGACTGGACCAACGGCGCCATGGCCGGCCTGGTGCAGTACGGCATGGCCGGCAGCGGCTTCCCGACGGCCGTCGGCGGGCTGGACGACGTCGGCCGCTCCTGCATCGACTTCGAGATGACCGCGCACGGCGACCTGTCGCTCACGGTCAAGTCCGGTGTCCACTTCGGGCTCTACGGCGGAGCCGTCACCGCGCTCGGCAACGAGTGGCACCACGAGACCTTCCTGCGGCCCAACCTCGCACTCGAGCAGATCGGGTGCTACGCCATGACCGAGTTCGGCCACGGGTCTGACGTCGCGTCGCTGGAGACCACGCATACCTATGACCCGGAGACCGACGAGATCGTCGTCCACTCCCCCACGCCGTCGGCGACCAAGACCTACATCGGTGCCGCGGCGCGGGACGCCCATGTCGCCGCGGTCTACGGCCAGCTGCACGTCGGCGGGGAGTCGCACGGCGTGCACGTGGTCGTCGTCCCGATCCGTGACACCGACGGCACCCCGCTGCCCGGCGTCACCCTCGGCGACAACGGCGCCAAGGGCGGGCTCGCCGGTGTCGACAACGGGACCATCACCTTCGACCAGGTGCGGGTGCCGCGCACCCACCTGCTGAACCGCTACGGCGGCATCGACGACGAGGGTCGCTACGTCTCCGACATCGACAGCGACGGCAAGCGCTTCTTCACCATGCTCGGGACGCTCGTGCGCGGCCGCATCTGCGTCGCCGCGGGTGCGGCGACGGCGTCCCGCAAGGCGCTCTCGATCGCCACGAGGTATGCCCTGCGCCGGCGCCAGTTCACCGCCCCGGGCCACGACGGCGAGGTCGTGCTGCTGGACTACCTCGCCCACCAGCGCAAGCTGATCCCGGCGATCGCGACGACCTACGCGCACATGTTCGCCGTCAACGAGGTCGTCGAGCGGCTGCAGGAGCTGCACGAGATGCCGGAGAAGGACCAGGTCGCCCAGCGTGAGTTGGAGACCCGCGCCGCCGGCCTCAAGGCGGTCATCACCCGCTTCGGCAACGACACGATCCAGACCTGCCGCGAGGCCTGCGGCGGCGCGGGCTACCTCGCGGAGAACGGCCTGACCGTGCTGCGCGGCGACGCCGACGTCTTCGCGACCTTCGAGGGCGACAACACCGTCCTGCTGCAGCTGGTCGCCAAGGGCCTGCTCTCCGGCTACAAGGAGATGTGGGGCGACCTGGACATGCGCGGCATGGTGCAGTTCGCCGCCCGCGCCTTCGGCGGGCAGTTCGTCGAGGCCACCGCCGCCCGGCCGCTCGTGGAGCGGCTGCGCACGGCCGCGGCCCGCAAGGGCGAGGACGAGACGCTGCTCGACCGCGGCTGGCAGCTGGCGATGTTCGCCGACCGCGAGCGCCACGTGCTGGAGACGCTGGCCACCCGGCTGCGACGGCACGCGGACGACAAGGACTCCTTCGAGGCCTTCAACTCCGCGCAGGACCACGTCCTGCTCGCCGCCCGCACGCACATGGACCGCGTCGTGCTGGAGGCCTTCGTGGCCGGGATCGAGGCGTGCGAGGACGAGCAGGTGCGGGAGGTCCTGGAGCGGCTGTGCACCCTGCACGCGCTGAGCTCCATCGACGCCGACTTCCGGCTGGTTCCAGGCCCACAACCGCATGTCCGCGGGGCGGGCGAAGGCCGTCGTCGCACAGATCAACGAGCTCTGCGCCGAGCTGCGGCCGCACGCCCTGGAGCTCGTGGAGGGCCTCGGGATCCCCGAGGCGTGGCTCAACTCACAGATGCTCGAGGACGAGACCGCCGCCCGCTGGACCCCGGGCGCCTGACCGGCACCTCGGGCGGGACCGGCACGAGGCCCGGGTGGCTCACCGGGCGCCGTGGCCCCAGAGGTCGCGCAGCAGGGCCACCTCGGCCAGGTGGTGGATGGCCTCGCGGTTGATGTGCAGGACGAGGGTGAGCATCGGCGCCTGCGCCCACGGCCCCTCCGCCGGGCCGACGGGCCGTCGCAGTCCCTCGTCGTCGAGCCCGCGCACCCCGGCCGACCAGGCGGCATACGCCTCGTCGAGCTGATCGAGGGCGCCCGCGGCGGTCCCGGCGTAGTCCCAGGCGAGGATGTCTGCCTCGGGTCCGCCGAAGTGGCTGTGGGCGCGCACCCCCAGCACCCCGACGATGACGTGCCCGAGCCGCCAGGCGATCGAGGTGACCGGCGCGGGGTCGGGCTCGGGGTGGGCCCAGTCCAGCTGCCACTCCCCGCCCCCGGCGCGCGCCGTCACCGAGGGCGGCGGCTGGTCCGAGCGGCGGCGCGCGTTCCAGGTCCCCGGGACCGGCTCCCAGAGGTATTCCTCGTCGCTCAGCCCGTCCAGCCGTGGCCGGGCGTGGTGCGTCCAGTGGAAGTCGAGCTGCTCGGCGAGGTCCGTCGTGAGGGAGTCCATGCTGCGATGACACCACAGCACGAGGACACGTCCTGTCCGCGGCGCGTGACAGGGTGTCGCCATGACCGACCCCACGACCCGGGTGCTGCGGCTCCTGGGGCTCTTCCAGACCCGGGCCCTGTGGAGCGCGCAGGAGCTGGCGGACCGGCTCGGGGTGACCACCCGGAGCATCCGCCGCGACGTGGAGCGGCTGCGCGAGCTCGGCTACCCCGTGCGGGCCAGCAGCGGGGTCGGGGGCGGCTACCAGCTCGGGTCCGGGGGCTCGCTGCCGCCGCTGCTCCTGGACGAGGACGAGGCGGTGGCGGTGGCGGTCTGCCTGCGCCTGGCCGCCGGCGGCACGGTCGCGGGGGTGAGCGAGGCGGCGGTCAGCACCCTGGCCAAGCTGGACCAAGTCCTGCCCGCCGGTGCCCGGGAGCAGGTCGGCGCGATCCACGAGAGCACGGTGGCGGTGGGCAGCGGACGAGCCGTGGTCGATCCGGAGGTGCTCATGGCCCTCTCCCGCGCCTGCCGGGACCGGCTGCGGACCACCCTGCGCTACGTCGCCCGCGACGGTGCGTCGTCGACCCGCCGCGTCGAGCCCGTCTCGCTGGTCGCGGTGAGCCACCGGTGGTACCTCCTGGCCTTCGACCTGGACCGGGACGACTGGCGCAGCTTCCGGCTGGACCGGGTGCAGGAGGTCGCCGTGGGCACGATGCGCAGCCGGCCGCGCCCGGTGCCGGACCCCGCGACCTACATCACCCGGTCGGTGACCCGTGCGCCCTACCGCTGGGTGGCGCGCGCGAGGGTCCAGATGCCCGCTCCGGAGCTGGCGGAGCGCGTCTCGCCGCTGGCGGGTGAGGTGAGCGAGCTGGGCGAGGGCTGGACGGAGCTGGTGACCGGTGCCGAGTCGCTGGACTACCTCGCCGCCGAGCTGGTGGCCCTGGGTCGCCGTCGAGGTCCTGGAGCCGCCGGAGCTCGTCGCGCACCTGAGGACGGTGCGCGACCGGCTCCGGTGAGGCTCAGGGCAGGGCGCGGCGGAGCGCGGCGTAGGACACGAGCGCGAGCAGCGCCAGCACCGGCAGGCTCCAGAGCGTCAGGCCCAGGACGCCCGTGCCGGCCACCCAGGAGAAGACCTCGCCCCAGGCCTCCAGGCGGGTGATGAGCCACAGCCCCACGAGGAGGAGCAGCGCGACGGCGATCATCCCGGCCGTCAGCACGAGCGCGCCGAAGCGCTTGTAGATCGTGGCGCAGAAGAAGCCGACCTGGAAGAAGGCGAAGGACAGCACGAGGTAGATGAAGCCGGCAGCGGCCCAGCCCTGCGCCCAGACACCCGGCACCTTGAAGAAGACGCTGCCGGTGCCGAAGCCGCCCGTGGCGTCCTCGATCAGACCGCCGACGACATAGATGGCGCCCAGGGCGGCCGAGGCGAGCAGCGCGGTGAGCATCGTCCCGACGTAGAACTCCCGGCGGGTCACGCTGAGTGCCTGGGAGAACGGGAAGGTCAGCGTGAGCGACTGCACCCCGACGACCAGGAAGTACCACATCGGGGCCTGCGCGCCGCCCCCGACGATGCCGTCGACCGGCAGCATGGCGAAGATCGCCATGGTGATGACCAGGGCGCCACCGAGGACGAGCAGCGGGACCCAGAGGAAGGTCTGCTTGTTGACCAGCTGCAGCCGGACGACGGACAGGGTGCGGTTCATGGCACGAGCTCCTTGTGCTGCGGGACGGACCCTGCGGCCCGTCGGGTGAGACGGACGACGAGCTGCTGGAGCGACACCGGCGCGACCTCGAGATCGGCGGCGGCGAGCCGCTGACGGTCCTGCTCGGACAGGCCGCCCAGCACGGTGGCCGAGGAGACCCGGCCCAGGCTCTCGGTATGGATCACCTCACGCCCGGCGACGAAGCCCTCGACCGCGGCGGAGTCACCGACCACGACCGCCGCCCGGCCGCGCAGCGCGTCGGTGTCCTCGTCGAGCAGGATCTGCCCCTGCTCGATGACGAGCACCCGCTCCAGCAGCGGGGCGACCTCGTCGATGAGGTGGCTCGAGAGCACGATGGTGCGCGGGTGGTCCGCGTAGTCCTGCAGCAGCCGGTCGTAGAACAGCTGCCGGGCGACGGCGTCGAGCCCGAGGTAGGGCTCGTCGAAGAAGGTGATCTCGGCCCGGGAGGCCAGCCCGATGATCACCCCGACGGCCGAGAGCTGGCCGCGGAGAGCTTCTTGATGCGCCGGTCCACGGGGAGGGCGAACTCCTCGACGAGCTGACCCGCGAGCTCGTCGTCCCAGCGCGGGAAGAACAGCCGGGCCATGGCCAGGGCGTGTCGCCCGGTCGCGTCGTCCGGGTATTTCTGGCTCTCCCGGACGAAGCACATCCGGGACAGCACCCGCGAGTTCTCGAAGGGGGTCTCGCCGAAGACCCGGGCCTGGCCCGAGGTGGCGAAGTTCTGCGCCGTGAGGATCGACATCAGCGTCGTCTTCCCCGCGCCGTTGCGCCCGAGCAGGCCGTAGATGGAGTCCTGCTCGATCGAGAACGACACCTCGTCCAGCGCGGTCGTCTCGCGGTATCTCTTCGTGAGGCTCTGCACCTCGATGACCGAACTCATCAGCTCGGCTCCTTCCTGGTGGTCCCTGCGGTCCGCTCGGCGATGAGGGCGGTCACGTCGTCCGGCCCGAGGCCGAGCCGGCGTGCCTCGGCGAGCAGCGGGTCGACATACGCGGCGGCGAAGTCGTTGGTCCTCCGGGCCAGCAGCGCAGCCCGGGCACCGGTGGCGACGAACATCCCGACGCCGCGACGCTTGTAGAGCACGCCGTCGTCGACGAGCTGGTTGATGCCCTTGGCGGCGGTGGCCGGGTTGATCCGGTGGAAGGCCGCCAGCTCGTTGATGGACGGTGCGCGCTCCTCCTCGGCCAGGCTGCCGTCGACGATCGAGCCCTCGATGCTCTCCGCGATCTGCACGAAGATCGGTCGACCTTCTTCGATCACCGCCGCCTCCTTGGTTAGTTACTAGACTAGTAGACCATGGGACTGGGGTACGCGCAAGAGGCGGCGGAGCGCGCAGCAGGGCGCAGAGGCACGCTGGTGCAGAAGGTGGCGTCGCAGGGGTGGCTCCGACGACGCGCGTGTCGCACGGCTCCGCACGAGGAGATGCACCACGAGATGCACCAGCGTGGTCAGCGGGCGAGGAACCCCGTCAGCACCGCGCCCCCGACGATCAGCAGTCCCGCCACGAGGTGCGGTCGACGCGCCTCCTTGAGCACGATGAGCAGCTCGCGCAGGTAGGCGCCGGCCGGGAAGTCCATCGGGACCCGCACCCCGACGACCTGCACCGGCAGCCGGTGCCGCGCGATGAGCAGGCTGGTGCGGGCGGCGTGGTAGGCGCTGGTCACGACCGCGTAGGGCGGCGGGCAGCCCTGGTCCTGAAGCAGCCGGGTGGAGAGCAGGAGGTTCTCCTCGGTGGTGGTGGCCCGGTCCTCGAGGAGGAGCGGTGCAGCCGGATCCTGGCTGCGCACCCAGCGCGCCATCGCCTCCGACTCCGCAGGTCGGTCACCCTTGGCGCGCCCTCCGGTCAGGACGAGAGGCGACGTCGCCGCGCCGAGTCCCCCGAGGGTGGTGAGTCGGCCGAGCGCGGTCAACCCGCCGCGCAGCCGCGCGGCGAGCTCCTCCCCCACCCGCCCGTCGGGCACCGGAGCACCCAGCACGATCACGGCCCGACGGTCGACGTCGACGGGGCGACGGCACAGCCACCAGCGCCGGCCCAGGAGCAGCACCATGACCAGCCCCGGCCACGCCGCGAGGAGGAGCAGGCCCGCGCCCAGGCCGACGAGCACCGGCGCCGCGGCATACCCGAGCAGGAGCAGGCCGCCGACGGGGACGACGATCGTGGCGAGCCCACCGACCAGGGCACCCCGGGTGTCGGCGTCACGGCGCCCGCGGGCGAGCCGTTGCCCGGCATACCAGAGCAGCAGGCCCGGCAGGACGAACCCGAGCGGCGCCAGCACCAGGCCCGTCACGAGGACGGGCGCGGGGACGTTCAGCCGCGGGCCTCGGCGAGCACGGCGCCGAGCGCGTCGGTGATCTGCCGCAGCTCGTCCTCGGTGATCGTCAGCGGCGGGGCGA
Organism: Serinicoccus marinus DSM 15273; assembly: GCF_008386315.1. Lineage (NCBI taxonomy): Bacteria > Bacillati > Actinomycetota > Actinomycetes > Micrococcales > Ornithinimicrobiaceae > Serinicoccus > Serinicoccus marinus. Next base: position 2,559,233 of record NZ_CP043808.1, read on the forward strand.
GCCGGATCGTCGAGCCGTGGGTGTCCTTGGCGAGGACGCCCTTGCGAGCCAGCGCCTTGCACGCCTCCTTGCCGGTCATGAGGCCCGGGTCGATGTCGATGCCCGCCCAGAGACCGCGCACGCGGACCGCCTCGGCGCCCTGCCCGACGAGGTTGCCCAGCTCCTCGGCGAAGACCGACTCCAGCTGCTTGGCGTGCGCCTGGTGCTCGCCGGTCGCGAGCAGGTCGACGACGGCCTTGCCGACCGCGGCCGCCAGCGGGTTGCCGCCGAAGGTGGACCCGTGGGTGCCCGGGGTGATGACCTTCATGACCTCGGCGTCGGCGGCCACGGCCGAGACAGGCACGATGCCCCCGCCGAGCGCCTTGCCGAGGGTGTACATGTCGGCCTCGACGCCCTCGTACTCACAGGCGAGGGAGGTGCCGGTGCGGCCGAGCCCGGACTGGATCTCGTCCGCGATCATGAGGACGTTCTTGCTGGTGCACAGCTCGCGCAGGCCCGGCAGGAAGCCCTCCTTGGGGATCATGACGCCCTGCTCGCCCTGGATCGGCTCGACGAGAACGGCCGCGGTGCTGTCGGTGATCGCGGCCTCGATCGCGGCGAGGTCGCCGTAGGGCACGGCGACGAAGCCCGGCGTGTAGGGCCCGTAGTGGTCGTGCGCCTCCGGGTCGTCGGAGAAGGAGATGATCGTCGTCGTGCGGCCGTGGAAGTTGCCGTCCATGACGATGATCTCGGCCTGACCGTCCGGCACCCCCTTCACCTGGTAGGCCCACTTGCGGGCGATCTTGAGCGCGGTCTCGACCGCCTCGGCGCCGGTGTTCATCGGCAGGATCATGTCCTTGCCGACGAGCCGCGCCAGCGCCTCGCAGAAGGGACCGAGCTGGTCGTTGTGGAAGGCGCGCGAGGTCAGCGTCGAGCGGTCGAGCTGGTCCTTGGCCGCCTGCACGAGGCCGGGGTGGCGGTGCCCGAAGTTGAGCGCGGAGTAGCCGGAGAGGGCGTCGATGTAGGTGTTGCCCTCGACATCGGTGACGTGGATGCCCTCCGCGTGCTCGACGACCACCGGCAACGGGCTGTAGTTGTGCGCGGCGACCTGGTCCTCGAGGTCGATGTAGGCCTGGTTGGTGGACAGCTCAGTCATGCGGTCATCCTAGGGGTCGCGTGGGGAGGGTCGGTGCGTCGCAGCGCATGACCACACCACGCTGTGTAGCCATGCGCTCGTCAGCATACCTATGCACTTGCGGTCCCCCGACAACCCTGTCCCCACCCCACCCGCGCGGGCCAGAACGCTGGACAGATCAGTGGGAACCCTCGTCCTTGTCCTAGAGGACGTCGGCGAACTGCCTCTGAGCCTCCAGGATGACTGCGTCGTCCGGCGGCAGCTTCTCGAACCAAGCCTCCTGGTCAGTGGCCTCGACCACGACGAGGCCACCGCCGTCGGCGATGGCCGGACGGACTGACCAGCCAGTCAGATCGCACTGCGGTATCGCGTGAGCGTGGAGCACCATCCACCCGAAGATCTCCGGGACACCCGTCACCCTGCCCGGATATGCCCCCACCGTCGTCCAGGCCTTCCAGTTGCGACGCAGGTCCGCGGCGCCGAGGGACGTCGGGAACAGGCGAGCCCAGGCACGCTTCATCGCCTCGAGCGACACGCTCCCGTCGCGGCTGGTCATCCTGTTTCCAGGGCATCGCCGGCCTGCTCCGGCAGCAGGAGGTATGCCGCGAGCGCACCCACGACGAAGGCGGCACCGAAGAGGGTGAACAGGGCCGCGTTGCCCCAGGTGCCGAGGATGACCGGGACGAGCAGCGGCGCGGCGATCGAGGCGATGCGCCCGAAGCCTGCCGCGGCGCCCGCACCCGAGGCGCGCACGCTGGTCGGGTAGATCTCCGGGGTGACGGCATACAGCGCGCCCCAGGCACCCAGGTTGAAGAAGCTCATGGCGCACCCGGCGGCGATGATCTGCCACACCTCGCCGGACAGGCCGAAGAAGACGGCCGACACCGCCGAGCCGAGCAGGAAGGTCGCCAGCGTCGCACGCCTGCCCCAGACCTCCACGAGGACCGCGGCGAGGGCATACCCGGCAGCTGGGCGAGGGTGATGACCAGGGTGTAGCCGAAGGAGCGCACCAGGTCGAAACCCTGGGCGTAGAGCAGCGTCGGAAGCCAGATGAAGGCGCCGTAGTAGGAGAAGTTGACGCAGAACCACACCGCCCAGATGCCGATGGTGCGCACCCGGTATGCCGACGACCAGAGCGCGCCGGGCGTCCTGGGCGGCGCCTCGGGCAGCGGCCGGCTCTCCTGGTGCGGCACCCCGGCGGACTCCTCGAAAAAGCGGACGACCTGCTCGGCCTCCGCCTCGCGGCCACGGCGCTCGAGGAAGAGCGGCGACTCCGGCATCCCCCACCGGATGACGACGGCATACAGGGCCGGGACGAGACCCAGCGCGAAGGCCCAGCGCCAGCCGTCGTCGCTGAGCGGCACGACGAAGTAGCCGATGAGCGCTGCCAGGAGCCAGCCGACGGCCCAGAAGGACTCGAGGATGACGACCATCCGGCCCCGGATCCGGGTGGGCGAGAGCTCGCTGACCAGGGTCGAGGCGACCGGCAGCTCCGCACCGAGGCCGATGCCGACGAGGAAGCGGAGCACCAGCAGCGCCGCCAGTCCGCTGACCAGCGCCGAGGCGCCGGTCGCCAGGCCGTAGACGAGCAGGGTGAGCGCGAAGACGGTGCGCCGGCCGTAGCGGTCGGCGAGCATGCCACCGAAGGTCGCCCCGAGCGCCATGCCGACGAAGCCGATCGAGAGCAGCCAGGACTGCTCGGTGCGGGTGAGGTCCCACTGGGTGGCGATCGCCAGGCCGACGAAGGAGATGAGCCCCACGTCCATGGCGTCGAGCGCCCAGCCGGTCCCCGAGCCGAGCAGGACCCGCGTGTGCTGCCGGGTGTAGGGAAGGCGGCCCATCCGCTCGGGGCGGGTGGGCAGATGGTCTGTCACGGTCGCCATGGGCGTCGATGATAGAGGGGCAGCACCCTACCGCGGCAGGGAGGCGAGCAGGGCCAGGATGCGGTCGACGGAGTCGGCCGGGAGGGCGTCGCTGCCGCCGAGCGCGGTCCGCACGTAGATCCCGTCGCTCACCCGCAGCACGAGCAGGGCCAGGTCCGGGTCGCCCAGCGTCTCGGTCAGTGCTGCGAGGAAGTGGTCGTCGAGCCGCAGCAGCGCCTCGCGCGCGACCTCGTGCTCGTCCAGCTGCCCGAGCTTGAGCAGCGCCAGATAGGTGCGGTCGAAGGGCTGGTTCGCCGCCACGGACTCCCGCAGGAAGACCTCCAACGCGTCCGGCAGGGCGGACAACCGCTCCTCCTCGGCGGCGCCGAAGACCTCCAGCCGCTCCGCCAACCCCTGCACGAGGGCGTCCTTGGACCCGAAGTGGTAGAGCAGCCCGCCCTTGGACACCCCGGCCTCCTGCGCCGTGGCGGCCAGGGTCCCGGCCCGTTCCCCGTGCTCGATGACGAGATTCTCGAAGGCGTCGAGCACCCGCGCGCGCGTCCGTTCACCCTTCGACATGGCGCCCATCCTAACGTTGTCAACTAAACCGTCCAGACGGTATAGTTTTGGTATGGCCACGCTGGACCTCACTCCCCCCGACACGGCACCCCGCGCCACCCGCCGCGACTGGGCAGGCCTGGCCGTGCTCATGCTCCCGGTGCTCCTCATCTCCATCGACACCACGGTGCTCAACTTCGCGCTGCCCCAGATCACCCAGGCCCTGTCCCCCTCGGCCGCCCAGCAGCTCTGGCTCCTCGACGCCTACCCCCTGGTGCTCGCGACCCTGCTCGTCACGATGGGCACGGTCGGTGACCGCATCGGCCGCCGCCGCATCCTGCTCATCGGGGCCACCGGCTTCGCGGTCGTCTCGGCGCTGGCGGCCTTCGCGCCGACCGCCGAGCTGCTCATCGCCGCCCGGGTGGGTCTGGGCGTCTTCGGCGCCACCCTGATGCCGGCAACGCTGTCGCTGCTGCGCACGATGTTCCTCGACCGGACCCAGCGCCGGCTCGCCATCGCGATCTGGGCGACCGGCTTCTCCGTCGGCTCGGCCCTCGGCCCGGTGGTCGGCGGCATCCTGCTCGAGCACTTCCACTGGGGCTCGGTCTTCCTGGTCGCCGTGCCGGTGCTGCTCCCCCTGCTCCTGCTCGGACCCTTCCTCGTCCGGGAGTCCCGCGACCCGGCGCCGGGAGGCATCGACCTCGGGGGGATCGCCCTGTCGATGGTGGCCCTGGGTGGCCTGGCCTGGTCGCTGAAGCACGTCGCAGTCGAGGGGCCCGACGTCCTGGCCCTGGCCGCCCTCGTCGCGGCCGCCGCGGCGGGCACCGGCTTCGTGCGCCGGATGCGCCGCTCCGCCGACCCCATGCTCGACGTGCGCCTCTTCGCCGTCCCGGCCTTCTCCGGGGCCCTGGCGGTCAACCTGCTCAGCATCGTCGCGCTGACCGGCTTCCTCTTCTTCGTCACCCAGCACCTGCAGCTCGTCGAGGGTATGCCTGCGCTCGACGCCGCGCTCGTGCTCGTCCCGGGCGTCGTGGCCATGGTGGCCTCGGGGCTGCTCGTGGTCCGTGTGGTCCGGCACGTGCACCCGGCGCTCGCCGTGGTGGGCGGGCTGGGGTTCTCCGTCGCCGCCTACGCCCTGCTGAGCCTGGGCGGCACGGCGACGGTCCCGCTGATCGCGCTCGCCTTCGCGCTGCTCGGCCTGGGCATCGGTGCCGCCGAGACGATCTCCAACGACCAGATCCTCACCACGGTCCCCCCGGCCAAGGCGGGCGCCGCCTCGGCCGTCAGCGAGACGGCCTACGAGTTCGGCGCCGTGCTCGGCACGACCCTGCTCGGCGGCCTGCTCACCTCGGTCTACCGCTCCTCGCTGACCCTGCCGGCCGGCACCGACCCGGAGGCGGCGGTCGCGGCCCGCGAGACGCTCGGCGGGGCCGCCGCCGCGGCCGAGCGTACCGGCGACCCGGCCCTGCTCGAGGCGGCGCGGTCCGCCTTCGACGCCGGCGTCGGGGTCACGAGCACCGCGGGCGCGGTCCTGGTCGCGCCGCCGCGCTCATCGCCTGGGTGACGCTGCGCGACGCCGAGCGCTGACCGCCGCAGCGGCGCCTCCGACCGTGCTCCGGCCGCCCATGGCGCGACGGAGCACGCTCGGACCTCAGCGGTAGTTGGTGAACTGCAGCGCCACGTCGAGGTCCTTCTCCTTGAGCAGCCGCTGCACCGCCTGGAGCTCGTCGCGGGACTTCGAGGTGACCCGCAGCTCGTCCCCCTGGATCTGGGACTTGACGCCCTTGGGTCCCTCGTCGCGGATGATCTTGCCGATCTTCTTGGCGTTCTCCGAGGAGATGCCGCTCTTGAGGCCCGCCTCGAGCCGGAACTCCTTGCCCGAGGCGTAGGGCTCCCCGTCGTGGGTGTAGTCGAGGTGCTTGAGCGAGACGCCACGCTTGACCAGCTTGGTCTGCAGCACGTCGAGCACCGCCTTGCACCGCTCCTCGCTGTTGGCGGCCATCGAGATGGTCTCGCCGGACAGCTCGACCCGGGCCCCCACGTTGCGGAAGTCGTAGCGGTTGCCGATCTCCTTGGCGGCCTGGTTGACGGCGTTGGCGACCTCCTGGTGATCGACCTTGCTGACGATGTCGAAGGACGAGTCGGCCATGGGCATACCTCCTGTGTCGTGGCCGGTGGCGGCCCGCTCGCGGGTTCGGACCACCGGGGGTGTGACTGTTAGCATGTCACCCGCGCTTCGCGCACTGGCAGGTTGTCCGAGCGGCCAATGGAAGCGGACTGTAAATCCGTCGGCGTATGCCTACGCAGGTTCGAATCCTGCACCTGCCACCCCTGAGGACGGGCACCGGGAGACCGGTGCCCGTCCTTCGTCGTCTCACCCGCTTCGGTATGCCCGTCGCCGCCCGCTGCGGAGCGGCGCCTGCAACACGGGCCCGACGCCCGACATAGTGCAGGTGGACGGGCCGACGGGGCTCGCCGCAGCAGCCAGGAGGAGCGATGCCGCTACGCCTCGCCGGGGACGACCCCGGCACGGACCGCACCGGGGACACCCGGGACGCCGCCTGGTTCGACTCGTTCTTCGCCCGGCACGCCACCCAGGTGCACCGCTACTACACCCGTCGCGCGAACCACGACGACGTGGAGGACCTCACCGCCGAGGTCTTCGCCACCGCCTGGCGGCGCCGGGAGAAGATCCCGTCGGACTACGAGCTGCCGTGGCTCTACCGCACGGCCTCCTACGTCCTGGCCAACCACCGCCGCAAGCCCACCCTCACCCTCCTGGCGGACTACTCCGGTCAGGAGGAGGGAGAGCTGCACGTCCGCAGCGTCGACCCGGCCGAGCTGGTCATGGCCGACGAGGACGTCCGGCAGGCGATGTCCCGGCTCAGCACCCGGGACCGCTCGATCCTCATGCTCCACGCCTGGGAAGGGCTCGACGGCGAGGGTCTGGCCCGCGCGCTCGGGCTCACCCGCGGCGGCGGCGCCGCCGCGCTCTCCCGGGCCCGCGCCCGGCTGCGCGAGGCCTGGGAGCACGACCACTAGACAGCACGCCGGACCGCACGGTCCGGCAGACCGGCACCACCTGCGCACCACCGCACCGAAGGAGACCGATCATGGTCGAGCACCACGACGACGAGGCACTGCACCGGCTGCGCGCCAGCGACCCGGCCACCGGGTCGCACCCGGACCTCTCCCGACTGCGCGCGCTGGTCGAGCACAAGGCGCCCGCGAGCGGGAGCACCGGCGCCGACTCCGCCGCCCGCGTCGACGACCTGCTCCGGGACCCGGTCATCCGGGCACCGTGGGTGGCGGCCGCATGCATCGGGGCGCTGGCGATCGGTGGCGCCGGGTATGCCGTCGGCGCGCAGCGCGGCCCCGGCACCCTGCTCGTCGCGGGCCAGGACTCGCTCCTGGGCGCCGCCGGGGCCGGCATGGACGCCGGGCTGAGCGCGGAGGTGGCCGGGTCGTCCTACGCGAGCAGCGGCTCGGTCGACGCCGACCCGGAGCCCTACGACCCCGGCCCCGTCCGCCTCGTGGCGGCCCCCGGCCTGTCGCAGGAAGCCACCACCGCGCCCATCTCGGTGCTGCGCAGCGAGGAGGACCCCGAGGCCTTCGTCTCGGCCTGGGCCGAGACGTTGGGCATCGACGGGGTGCCGATGAAGGTGGACGCCGAGTTCCTCCCGGAGGGCGACGTCGGGCTGGCCGAGGCCGACAGCGGGCGGATGCTCATGGCCTCCACCGAGGGCGGCGGGTTGCACGTGTCCTACACCGACATGTTCGCCTCCCCCGACTGCCGGGAGAGCTTCGCCTACGCCGTGGGGGAGGAGCGCGAGATGCTCGCCGAGTACTGGGAGGCGACCTTCGGGGAGGGCACCCCGCTGCCGACCGCCGACGACTGCCGCGAGACGACCGGCGAGCGCCCCACGGACGAGCAGGCCGAGGGCGCGGCGCGCGACTTCCTCGCGCAGGCGCAGATCCCCACGGACGCCTTCACCTTCGTGGTGAGCGAGTACGACCGGAGCACCCCCTTCGCCCACGTCGAGGCGGCACCTCCCGGCGGCGCCTACGGGCCGAAGCACATCAGCCTCACCGTGGGTCCGGAGGGCGTCATCGCCGCCTACGCGGGGCTGGGCGAGATGGTCCCGATCGGGGACTACCCGGTGATCTCCCCCACGGAGGCCGTGGAGCGCTACGGCGAGAAGGAGTTCTCGCAGGAGTACGGCGTGCAGCTCCCCGAGGACCTCGAGGACACCCGGCCGTCCGGGACGGGGACCACCTTCGTCGCACCCGACCTGCCCGACGCCCCGGAGGTCGAGGACGGCATGTCGCTCCCGCTGCTCCTCAAGGACAAGGAGGTCACCGGCGCCGAGCTCGTGCGGGGCACGATCTACACCCACTCGGGCAACATGGAGGTCCCGGTGTGGGAGCTGTCGACAGGCGACGGCATGACCTACCCGGTGATGGCCGTTGCCGACGAGTCGATCGACTGGATCGCCTGGGAGTGACCGAGCCGGTGGGACGATGGCGGGCGTGACCTCGGCCATCCTCCCTCCCCTGCTCCCCCGCCCGCCGGCCCTGGTGCTGCGCGGGCACATTTTCGACAGCGGCCGCCCGGCCGTGATGGCCATCGTCAACCGCACCGCCGACAGCTTCTGGGCCGGCAACCGGCACAGCGCCCTCGACGACGCCCTGGCCGCGCTGCACGCCGCCGTCGAGCACGGTGCCGACATCATCGACGTGGGCGGGGTCCGCGCCGGTCAGGAGGGCGAGGAGGTCGGCGCCGCCGAGGAGTTGGACCGGGTCATGCCGTTCCTCGAGGCGGCGCGGCAGGCATATCCGGATCTGGTGCTGTCGCTGGACACCTGGCGCAGCGAGGTGGCCGAGGCCGCGGCCGGGCTCGTCGACCTGGTCAACGACACCTGGGCCGGGCACGACCCCGAGCTGGTGCACAGCGCGGCGCGGGCGGGCGCCGGCGTCGTCGTCTCGCACACCGGCGGGTTGCCGCCGCGCACCGACCCGGTCGACGTGCGGTATGCCGACTCCCGGGGTGACGACGAGCTGGCCGTGGTCCGTGACGTCCTGGCGGTGCTCGCGCGGGGCGCGCAGGTAGCGGTGCAGGCGGGGGTGCCGCCCGAGCGGGTGCTGGTGGACCCGACGCTGGACTTCGGCAAGACGACCCGGCACTCGCTCACGACGCTGCGGCACACCGAGGACGTCGCGGCCCTGGGCTACCCGGTGCTGCAGGCGCTGTCGCGCAAGGACTTCGTCGGCGAGACCCTCGACCTGGAGGCCGACGACCGGCTGGAGGGGACGCTCGCGGCGACCGCCGTCGCCGCCTGGCTGGGCACCACGGTCTTCCGCGCCCACGACGTGCGAGCCACCCGGCGGGCGGTCGACATGGTGGCGAGCATCCGCGGCGACCGTCCCCCGGCCCGGGCCGTCAGGGGCGAGCCCGGCCGGCACCGAGCACCGGCGGGCGCCGGGCATACCTGACCGGTGCGCGGCTCCGGCGCCTGAGCACGCCCGGCGAGGGGTCGGGTCAGAGACGCTCGATGCCCGGCTGACCGGACTGGGCCATCTGCTCCAGGCGGGCGATCCGCTGACCCATCGGCGGGTGCGTGGCGAACATCTTCGTGACGTCGCGGGCCCGGAAAGGGTTGGCGATCATCATGTGGCTGGCGTTGACGACCTGCCGCTCGGGCGCGAGCGGCGCCTGCTGCGTCCCGGCTTCGAGCTTGCGCAGCGCGGAGGCGAGCGCGAGCGGGTCACCGGTGAGCTGGGCGCCGTCCTCGTCGGCGTCGTACTCCCGGGTGCGGCTGATGGCGAGCTGCACGACGGTCGCGGCGAAGGGAGCGAGCAGCGCCATCGCGAGCATGGCCAGCGGGTTGCCACCGTTGTCGCGGCTGCCGCCGAAGAAGAAGGCGAGCTGCGCCACCGAGGTGATGACACCGGCGATGCCGGCCGCGACCGAGCTGGTGAGGATGTCGCGGTTGTAGACGTGCATGAGCTCGTGCCCGAGGACACCGCGCAGCTCGCGCTCGTCGAGCAGGTGCAGGATGCCCTCGGTGCAGCAGACCGCGGAGTTCTGCGGGTTGCGCCCGGTCGCGAAGGCGTTGGGCGCGGCGGTCGGGCTGACGTAGAGCCGGGGCATGGGCTTGCCCGCCTGCTGGGACAGCTCCTCCACGATGCGGTACATCTGCGGCTGCTGCTCCCGGGTGACCGGCTGGGCCCGCATGGCGCGGATCGCCAGCTTGTCCGAGTTCCAGTAGCTGTAGAACGTCGTCGCGAGACCGAACAGGGCGAAGATCCAGATCCAGCTGCCGCCGAGGAGCGCACCCATCCCCAGGAAGATCGCCCAGATGGCGCCGAAGAGGAAGGTCGTCTTCAGCCCGTTGTAGTGCTTGTGCATGTCAGATCAACGACGGGGCGTCGTGCCGGTGTTCCCGAGGTATGCCTGTCGGTGCCTGCGTGCCGAGCCCGGGTGACCGGGACGTACCCAGTGGCCCACTTCGGTCGGCATACCAGGCCTGATCGGGCGCACAACTGGGCCACTCGGTGCTCCGGGGCAGGCCCCGGAGGTCAGATGACGCCGATCGGGGCGATGCTGCCGACCACGAGGGCGGCGGTGAGCAGGCCGACGAGCACCCACAGCCGGACCGGGACATCGGGGCCGGGCGGCTCGCCCGTCTGCTGCGCCGCAGGCTCGTCCCCGCTCTCCTGCGCCTCCGGCTCGTCCCCGGTCTCGTCGCCCGGCACGCTCCCCCGGCTCGCCCGCGCGCGGACAGGCCGGCGGGCCGACCGGCCCCCCTGGGCGGCGAGCACGACCAGCCAGCGCAGGTAGACCGCGATGCCGAGGGCGATGTTGACCGCCGCGACGACCGCCAGCCACCACGTCTCGTCGCCCAGGACCGGGCGCAGCGCCACCACCTTGGCGACGAGACCCGCGATCGCCGGTGGCAGGCCGGCCAGCGTCAGCAGGGCCAGCCCGAGCGGCACCGCGAGCAGCGGCCGGTCCCGGAGGAGACCGCGGTGCAGCTGCAGCGTCGTGGACCCCGCCGCGGGCGACGCGCCCTGCGTCCCGTCGGAGGCGCTGTCCCGGACCAGTCCGGCGACGGCTGCCACGACCACGAAGGCCAGCAGCGTGGCGGTCAGGTAGACCACGAGGTAGGACCCGGCGGCGCTGGCGGCCCGCGTCGACAGCGAGGCCAGCGGCAGCAGCACCCAGCCGGCCTGCGCCACGGTGGACCACGCGAGCAGCCGCACCGCGTCCTGCTGCACCAGCGCCACGAGATTGCCCACCGTCATCGACGCCGCTGCCAGCAGCGCCATCGCGACCAGGGTGGTCCCCTCGACCGCGCCGAGCGCACGAACGACGACCACCAGACCGCCGAGGGCAGCCACCTTCGACACCGTGGCCAGGTAGGCCGTCACCGGTAGCGGCGCCGCGGCATACGTGATCGGCGTCCACGCGTGGAAGGGCACGGCGGACACCTTGAACGCCAGGCCTGCCACGAGCAGCACCGCGGCCAGCACGAGCAGCTCGGGGTGCGGCGCCGAGGGTAGGCCGGTGAAGCGGGTGTGGCCGGTCGCCGCGGCCCAGAAGGCCGCGCCCAGCGCGAGCAGCCCGAACGAGACCAGCGAGGTCGTCAGCAGCGCGACCGCGCCGTCCACGGCCCGCGCGCGACGGGGCGCCGCCCAGGTGGTGCGCACGAGCGCCACGAGCACGACCGTGGGCAGCGTGGCCAGCTCGAGGGAGACCAGCAGCGAGCCGAGGTCGCCAGCCGCGCCCGCCCCCCCGGCGGTCGCTGCCAGCAGCAGCGCGAGCACCACGGGCGCACGGCCCGTCGGCTCCGGCCCGCCGTCGCGGCCCGGTGCCGACCAGTCGGGCCAGGCCAGCACCAGGACGACCAGTGCGGCCAGCAGCGCCGCCAGCTGGAGCGCGGAGACGAGGTCGTCGGCGGCGTAGGCGCACCAGCCGTCCGGCAGGCACAGCGCTCCGCGGCGGTCCCCGGGAGGCAGCAGGAGGCCGGGCACCGCCGCAGCCGCACCGGCCAGCAGGCCGGCGCCGCCGAGGTAGAGGTGCGGTGTCCGCCGTCCCGGGAGCGTCACGTCCAGCACGAGCACCAGCACCGCGGCCACCACGGGCGCGAGCACCGGCAGCAGCGCCAGCAGGTCGAGCTGCAAGATCATCGCGCGAGCACCCCCTCGACGAAGGGCGCTGTCACCGACAGCAGCACCGTCGGCAGCAGGCCGAGCAGCAGCACCAGCACGCCCAGCAGGCGCAGGGCGGTCCGCTCGGTCCGGACGGCGTCGGGGATGCGCGGCTCGACCCGGTCGCCGAACCACACCTCGCGCAGCACCCGGACGGTGTAGGCGACGGCCAGCGCACCACCGACCGCGCCGACCACCGCGAAGGCCCGGAACCAGCCCTCGGGCCGGTCCGGCGCCGGCGACCACGCCGCCAGCAGACCGCCGATCTCACCCCAGAAGACCGCCAGCCCGGGCAGCCCGCTGGAGGCCGCCATACCGACCATCAGCGCCAGCCCGAGGTGCGGGGTGACCTCGCGCAGCGCCGCGTGCCGCAGGGTCAGGTCCGCGCTGCCCCACCGGTGCTTGAGCCCGCCGACGACGACGAAGAGCAGGGCCGAGACCAGGCCGTGCGCGACGTTGCCGAAAAGCGCCGCCTGCAGCCCGGCCTGCGTCCCGGAGGCGATCCCGAGGACGACGAAGCCCAGGTGCGCCACCGAGGACCAGGCGATGAGCCGTTTGAGGTCGCGCTCGACGAGACAGATGAGCGAGGCCCAGACGATGCCGGCGACCGCGAGCCCGGCCAGCAGCGGCGCCCAGGCGGCGAAGCCCTCGGGCACCACCGGCACGACCAGCCGCACCATGCCGTAGGTCCCGAGCTTAAGCAGGACCGCCGCGAGCAGCACCGAGCCGGCGGTGGGGGCCGTGGCGTGCACCCACGGCAGCCAGGTGTGCAGCGGGAAGACGGGGACCTTGAGCGCCAGCCCCACGAGCAGGGTCGCGGCGATCGCGAGCTGCGAGCCGCGACCCAGGGTGGCGCCCCCCTGCGCCGCCCACACCTGCAGGTCGGTGGTGCCCAGCGCCGTGGCGAGCGCGAGGATGCCGAGCAGCACCAGCGAGGAGCCGACGACGGTCACCAGCAGGAACCGCAGCGCGGCGCCGTCCCGGTCGCTCCCGGGGTCGCCGTGCCGGGCCACCAGCAGCCACATGGGCACGAGCACCAGCTCGAAGCCGACGAAGAAGAGCAGGGCGTCCCCGGCGAGGAACGCCAGCAGCGCCCCCAGGAGCACCAGCAGCAGGCAGGCGTGGTAGCTGGCCAGGCCCGGCACGTCGACCCCGCGCACCACCGGGATGGGCGAGGTGGGGTCGCTGTCCTCGAGGTCGACCGCGACAGTGCGGGCCTCCCGGGCCGGGTGCAGGTGGAGCGCTGTGGCCACGACGCCCACCACCGCCGTCAGCAGCAGCAGCGGCACGGACAGCCCGTCCGGCCGGAGGGTGAACCACACGCCGAGGCTCGGGATCCAGCTCACCTCGACGACGGGGCGGTCCAGCGCCACCCCGGCCACGCCGAGGGCGCTGACCACCGCCGCCGCCACCGAGCTGCGGTGCACCGCGCGGTGCCCGGGCTGCTCGGGCCAGCGGCCCACCACGAGCAGCATCACGGCGGCGAGGAGGAGCGGGGCGAGCGCGAGGGCATACCACCAGGCGCCCAGGTCGGGCACCAGGGCGAGGACGTCGTCCCGCACCCGGCTCAGCGTCCCGGTCACGCCGTCACCACCCCGATCGCCGCCAGCAGCAGCATCCCGGCCAGCACCAGCGCCAGGCCCGGCGTCGCCCGCCGCGGGCTGGTGAGGTCACCGACCCGGCCGAGCGGTCGCGCGCCGGCCCCCAGACCCCGGACCCAGGCGTCGAGGACCTGGTCGTCGAACCACGCGACGCCCCGCGCCAGGGCGAGCACCGGCATGGCGACGAGCACGCGGTAGGCGGCGTCGGCGTGCAGGCCGCGCTCGGCGGCGAGGCTGGCCGCGCCCGGTATGCGTGCTGCCGCGTCGCGGGTGCGCACGCCCCCCGCCGCGAGCCGGACGAGCAGCGCGCTCACCAGCATGAGCAGCAGCGTCGCCGCAGTGAGCTGCAGGTCGAGCGCGACCTGCGGCCCCCAGACCGGCAGCAGCGCGACCAGCCCGCCGAGCAGGGTCATGATCATGAGGAAGGAGGTGCCCATGCGGGCGGAGGAGCTGATCGCGGCCTCGGCCCGCTCCACCCCCTCGGCCTCCTGCAGCACCTGCGGCTCGTCGAAGAAGTCGTCGATCCGCTGCACCGGGCCGGGGTGGTAGGTCTGCGCCAGGCCCTGCACCGCCGTCGGTCGGCTCAGCACCAGCCAGGCGCGCATGCAGTAGGCCGCCGTGAGCGGTGCGCTCGCCCCGACCGAGGCCAGGACCAGCACGGAGACCAGACCCCCGGCCGCACCCGGGCTCGTGCCGGCCTCCGCGGTGCCGAGAATGAGCTCCTTGGAGAAGAAGCCGACGAAAGGCGGCACCCCGGCGAGGGCGAGCAGGCCCCAGCCGAACCGGTGCCGCAGGACCCGGTAGCGCCGGGCACCGGAGGCGACCAGGGCCATGGCGGTGCCGCCGACGAGGACGCCCAGCCAGCCGGTGGTGAGGAAGAGCAACGCCTTGAACCACGCGTGCGCGACGAGGTGCTGCAGCGCCGCGTCCGGGCCGGTGGCCGGGGTGGCGGCCGCGAGCACGGCGAGCATGAGCGCGACCTGGCTGACGGTGGACCAGGCCAGGAGCCGTTTGAGATCGCCCTGCGCGAAGGCCAGGACGGCGGCGCCGATCATGGTCACGCACGCCAGCACCGCGAGCAGCATGCGCGCGGGGCCGGAGAGGACGAGCAGCCCGAAGAGCTGGGTCAGCACCACGGTGCCGGCGGCCACCATCGTCGCCGCGTGGATGAGCGCGGAGGCCGGCGTCGGTCCCTCCATGGCGTCCGGCAGCCAGTCCTGGAAGGGGAAGAGCGCCGACTTGCCGGCGACGCCGAGGACGAGCAGGCACAGCGCCGCCGTGAGCGTGGGCGAGGTGCCGGCCTCGGCCCAGTGCTGCACCACCTCGGTCGTGCGGGTGGTCCCGGCACCGGCGGCGAGCACGACCAGGCCGAGGACGAAGCCGATGTCGGCCGTGCGGGTCACCAGCAGCGCCTTGCTCGCCGCGCGCGCCGCGGCCGAGCGCGTCGACTGGTGCCCGATGAGCAGGTAGGAGCACCAGCCCATCACCTCCCAGCCCACGAGCGTCAGCAGCAGGTCGTCGGAGTGGACGAGCAGCAGCATCGCCGCCGTGAAGAGCGACACGGTCGCCGCGAACGGTCGGTAGCGGGGGTCGTACCAGAGGTACCACCGGGCATACCCCTGGACGACGAGGGCCACGGCGGCGACCGTCGCCGCGACCAGCGCCGTCGGCCACGTCACGAGGAGGCGCAGCGGCGCCTCGAGGTCACCGAGCCACAGCGCTCCGATCGTCCCGACGTCGCGCTGCGCGCCCTCGATCCGGGTGAGCGTGTAGAGCTGCCACGTCGTCGCCACGACGGCCACGAAGGAGCCACCGACCCCGACCCAGGCGGCGAGCCGGTTGGAGCGTCCGGTCAGACCGAGCCCGGCGAGCGCGGCCAGCAGCGTGGCCAGGACCGCCCAGTGGGCCGGGGCGCCCCACAGGTCCGGCATGGGCAGGTCGGGCAGCGGCAGCTCCGGCAGCTGCAGCTCGGACCAGGGCAGGTCGGGCAGCTCAGGCACGCTCCCCCACCTCCCGGGGTCGGGACCGTCGAGCTCCGCGTGCAGGTCGACGTGGCCGCGGGCGCGGAAGAGCGCGAGCAGGACCGCGAGCGCGACCACCACCTCGGCGGCCGCGATCGTGATGACGAAGAGGGTCAGCACCGCGGCTCCCGGGTCGCCCGCCGCGCCGGTCTGGGCGACCGTCACCAGCAGCAGGCCCGCCGCGCCGAGCAGCAGCTCGACCCCGATGAGGACGAGGACGGCGTGCCTCCGGGCGAGGATGCCGTAGGCGCCCAGCCCGGCCAGCAGGGCGGTGAGCAGGTAGGGCAGGGCGGGGCGGATCACGCGTCCTCCCCCTGCACGGCCTCGACCTCGGGCGGCGGGTCGGGCCGATGGCTGGGATCGTCCTGGCCGCCGACCGGAGCGCGGGCCACCGCCACCGCCGCGACCAGTGCCGTGAGCAGCAGGACCGAGAGCAGCTCGAACGGCCAGACGTCGGTGCCGAAGATCGTGGCGGCCACCGCCTCGTTGCCGGCACCGTCGACCGGCACGCTGCCCCACCCGAAGGCGGAGAGCAACGCCCCGCCGAGCACGACCGTCGTGCCGCCGCCGACCAGCCCCGCGGCCACCCGCTGCGGCACCGACGTCACGACCGGCACGCCGCCGGAGCGGGTGAGCATGAGGGCGAAGAGCACGAGCACGACGACGGCACCGACGTAGACCAGCAGCTGGACCAGGGCGACCAGCTCGGCCCCCAGCACGAGGTAGCACCCGGCCAGGCCGCCGAGCGTCACCACGAGCCACAGGGCGGCGTGCAGCACCTGCCGCGAGGACACCGCCAGCAGGGCGGCGCCGGCGGTCACCAGCCCGACGGCGCAGAAGAGGACGTCCAGACCGCTCACGGCCCGTCCTCCGCAGCGGGCAGCGCGCTGTCGGGCACCGTGTCCATGAAGGTGCCGAGCCGCTCCTTGTCGTGCAGCAGGTTGCGGATGTCGCCTTCGGCGTAGGCGAAGTCCGGCGCCCAGAAGAGGGCGTCGAAGGGGCATACCTCGATGCAGATGCCGCAGTACATGCACAGCGAGAAGTCGATGTCGAAGCGGTCGAGCACGTTGTGCGAGCGCTCGCGACCCCCCTCGGTCTCCGCGGGCAGGCTCTCCTTGTGCGAGTCGATCGTGATGCACCAGTCCGGGCACTCGCGGGCGCACAGCATGCACGACGTGCAGTTGTCCTCGAGCAGCGCGATGACGCCGCGGCTGCGCTCGGGCAGCTCGGGCTCGGTATGCGGGTACTGCGCCGTGTGCGCGCGCCGGGTCGCGGTGCGCCCGTCGTCGCCAGCCCCCGCAGCAGGCCCGTGACGCCCCTCATGCGAGGACCACCACGCCGACGCCGGTGATCGCCAGCTGCAGGAGCGCGAGCGGCAGCAGCACGAGCCAGGCCAGGCGCTGCAGCTGGTCCTCGCGCACCCGCGGCCAGGCGACGCGCAGCCACAGGATGAGGACCGCGACCCCCGTCGCCTTGAGCAGCGTCCACAGCGCCGACGGCGCCGATGTCGCCCCAGGGTCCGCGCCACCCGCCGAGGAAGAGCACGGTGAACAGCAGTGCCATGACGACGATGCCGGCGTACTCGGCGAGCAGGAAGAAGGCGAAGCGCAGCCCGGTGTACTCGGTCAGCGGGCCGAAGACGATCTCGGAGTCGGCGACCGGCGCGTCGAACGGGGTGCGCTGCAGCTCGGCGACGCTCGCGGCGAGGAAGACGAAGGCCGCCGGCGCCTGCCAGGCGAGCCACCACCAGGACCACTCCTGGACGATCCCGGTGAGGGAGAGGGTCCCGGCGGCCATGGCCACGCTGGCCGCCGCCAGCACCAGCGGCAGCTCGTAGGACACCAGCTGCGCGCCGGCGCGCAGGCCCCCGAGCAGGGAGTACTTGTTGCCCGAGCCCCACCCGGCCATGAGCGTGCCGATGACGCCGACGCTGGTCACCGCCAGCACCAGCAGCAGGCTGGCGGGGACGTCGACGGCGACCCAGGTGGCGGCGAGCGGGATCGCGGCGAGCGCCACGAGGTAGGGGATGAGGGCCACCGCGGGCGCCAGCCGGAAGACGGGACGGTCCGCGGCCGCGGGCACGACGTCCTCCTTCTGGGCGAACTTGATGCCGTCGGCCACGAGCTGGCCGATGCCGTGCGGACCGGCCTCCATCGGCCCGAGCCGTCCCTGCATGTGGCCCATGAGCTTGTGCTCGAGCTGGCCGACCGCCAGGGGCAGCACGAGGAAGGCCGCGAGCACGCAGGCGGCCTTCAGCCCGGCCTCGAGGGCCCACGGGAGTTCGGCGAGCATCGCGTTCACCCTAACGACTGGCACCCACGACCTGCGGGAGCCGCACCGCAGGGCTGACCGGCCCGTATGCCCAGACCGACCGCGCGGTCTGCGCGCAGCGTGCGCGGGGGTGGTTGACGCAGCACGCGCGGGCGTCCGGGCATGACGTCAGATTGGTTGGCGGTGACGTCATAGTGATGTCACTATGCCGTCATGGATCTGTCGCCCTACCTCGAGGCCGTGTCCGAAGACCTGGCCCGCTCGACCGCGCTCGCCGACGAACCCACCCGCGAGGTGGTGCGGCGCCTCGTCCCCTCGATCGAGCCCGCGGTGCGGCTCGCACTGGTGCAGGCGCTCTCCGACGCCGCCGCCGCGATCACCGCCGAGCTGGATGACGCGGTCGTCACGCTTTGCATGGACGGCCGGGACCCCGCGCTGGAGGTCCGGCAACTGCCCTCCCCCGCAGAGACCGACGACCCGGAGCGCGGCGTCCGCGGCGGCGACGAGGAGGACGACGACGACGACAAGGGTCGTGGCACCGCGCGCCTCACTGTCCGGCTGCCCGAGACGCTGAAGCGTCGGGCCGAGGCCCGGGCCGAGCAGGCGGAGACCTCGCTCAACACCTGGGTCGTGCAGACGCTGCGCCGGGCGACCGACTCCTCCGTCCAGGGCGCCGCCGCCGACCTCGGCGCCGCCATCCGCAGCAGCGCCACACCGACTCCCCGCCGGGTCACCGGCTGGGCCTGAGAGGACACCATGAGCACCACGGCACAGAGCACCAGCACCTACAGCTTCACCGAGGACGACCTCGTCCACGTGGAGGTCAAGAACCACCGCGGGGACATCGCCGTCGTCTTCGACGCACCGGAGGGGTCGGCCGAGATCACCCTGAGCTGCGCCCGCCCGGTGGACTTCGGCCCCGTGACGGCGGTCGCGCAACGAGGTCGGGTGCTCGTCGACGTGCCCGCGCTCGTCGACCCGGAGGGCCCGGGCCGGGGCTTCTCGGTGTCGATCGGCTCCTTCTCCTTCGGCACCGGCCACGAGGCGGTGCACGTCGAGGTGCACCTCCCCCGAGGACCGAGCTGAAGACCAGCACGAAGAACGGCGACATCGTCCTCCAGGGCCTCGGCGGTGCGGCCACGGTCCGCTCCGGCTCGGGAGACCTGTCGCTCGAGGAGGTCGGCATGCTGAGCGCGTCGACCGGCTCCGGCGACGTCCGCATCGGCCAGCTCCGCGCCGGCTCGGTCACCACCGGGTCCGGCGACGTCGTGCTCGACGAGGCCACCGGGCCGGAGTCCCTGGAGGTGCGCTCGGGCAGCGGCGACCTGACCCTCGCCCGGACGGCGCAGGACACCACCGTCACGACCGGCAGCGGCGACGTCGACGTCGCGCACTCCCGGGGAGAGCTGTCGGTGCGCACCGGGACCGGCGACGTCCGGGTGCGGGTGCGCCGGGGCATACCCGTGTGGCTCGACCTGTCCAGCGGGCTCGGCCAGGTCCGGCGGGACGTCGAGGGCGTCGGCGCCCCGGCCGAGGACGAGGACTTCCTGCGCGTCGGGGTGCGCACCGGCACCGGGGACATCACGGTCCAGCACTGACCCCGGGCACGATGGGGGTATGCAGATCCGCCCCCTCACCCTCGACCACACCGATGCCGCGGCCCGCCTCTGGGAGCAGGGCGGTCTCACCCGACCGTGGAACGACCCGCGCGCCGACTTCAGGACCGCGGTGCAGGGACCGGCCTCCGAGGTGCTGGGGGCGCTGGCGTCCGACACCCTGCTCGGCACGGTCATGGTGGGCCACGAGGGGCACCGCGGGTGGCTGTACTACCTGGCGGTCGACGCCGAGCGTCGCGGCGCCGGGGTCGGGCGGGCGCTGGTCGCGGCGGCGGAGCGGTGGATCGTGGACCAGGGCATCCCCAAGGTCATGCTCATGATCCGCGCGGAGAACGACGCCGTCCGGCGCTTCTACGCCGGGCTGGGCTACGTCGACCAGGAGGTGTCCGTGCTCGGTCGCTTCCTCGACGACGACCTGCAACGGCTGCGGCAGGGCGTCGACGGGTGGGTCGGTCCGGGCGCGTAGGTCAGCCCGCGCGCGGCCCCCAGGACGGGTCCGGCACCCCGGGCGGGAGCAGCCGCTTGCGTGGTCGCCGCGGCCGTGCCGCCGCTGACGACGGTCCGGCCCCCTCGCCCGAGCCCTCCCCCGGCTCCTTGGCGCCCGGCCACGGCTTGGAGGCACGCGCCCCCAGCACGAAGTAGTTGCGCAGCGGGGTCCCCTCGAAGCCCTCCGGCAGCAGCAGCGGACGCAGCCCGAGGCCGGTGCCGTCCTCGAAGCCGGTGAAGCCGACCCCGAACATCTCGTGCGTCTCCCGCTCGTGCCACGCGGCGCCGGCGAAGAGGTCCGTGACCGAGGCGAGCGACCCGCCCTCCGGCACCCGCGTCCGCAGCAGCAGCCGACGCAACTCACCCGGACCACGTCGGCTCGCGTCGATGAGGTGGCAGAGGACGTCGACACCCGGCTCCTCACCCGGCTCGGTCTCCGCCTCCCCCGCCTCCTCCGCGTCCTCCCCGTCGGCCTCGTCCACGCCGGAGAGCCAGTCGAAGAAGGCATACCCCTCCGCCCGGGCCGCACGCACGGCCTCGTGCCACTCCTCCACGCGGACGCGGCGGGTGTCGAAGACCGACGTCGCGGGCGGACATGGCCCAGACCTTAGCCCGCCACGTCGCGGCGGCGGGTCACCCGGCCACGGTTGAGCAGCGATCGCCGCCGGCTGGCAGGGTGAGGTGCAACTTCTCTGTCGGTGCCACCGACAGACCCCGTGACACCATTGCCTGCCTGACGAAGGAGAAACCCATGCGACGTACTCCTACCTGGTGCCGCTCGTGCTGGTCGGAGCCCTGACGCTCTCGGCGTGCGAGGGCGAGGCTGCGCAGTTCGAGGACGATCCGGGCCCCTCGGCCTCGCAGGCCGAGGACAACCCCCAGGACGCGGCCCAGGAGGATCAGCCCGACGACGGGGGCCAGGAGTCGGCGAGCGCCGACGCCGAGGACGAGGCCGACGTCGAGGCCGACTCGGCGGCAGCGGCCGGGGTCGACGTCAACGACGTCGGCGAGCCGCTGGCCACCGCGACCATCCC
This sequence comes from Serinicoccus marinus DSM 15273, assembly GCF_008386315.1. Lineage (NCBI taxonomy): Bacteria > Bacillati > Actinomycetota > Actinomycetes > Micrococcales > Ornithinimicrobiaceae > Serinicoccus > Serinicoccus marinus. Next base: position 2,580,007 of record NZ_CP043808.1, read on the forward strand.
GGCCACCGTCCAGGGGGACGAGGACGCCACGCTGGAGGTGGCCGTGCACAGCATGGTCCGCGACGGGGACGTCGTCCACGGCACCTTCTCCTTCCAGGTCCAGAGCGATGCGCGCGGGGTCGCGCCCGCCTGGATCTACAGCTACCTGGGTAGCCGCAGCTGGCAGCCCTACTTCGTGACACCGTCAACCTGACGCGGCACGACGTGGTGTCGGGGACGGGGGTGAAGGCCGCCACCAGCTCCCAGGAGGTCAAGTTCCTCCCCGGGCAGACGATCTACGGCTACGCGGTCTTCGCCGCCCCCCCGCCGGACGTCACCGCCGTCACGCTGAGCCTGGTCGAGGGCACCCCCACCGTCGAGGTCGAGCTCCGGTGAGCGGCATCGCCACGGCGGCACTGGCGGCGGCGCTTCTCTCCCCGCTCCCGGCCCACGGCGCCGACCCGGCGACTCGGTCGAGGACGCGCTGCGATGGGTCACCCCGACGTGCTCGCGGCGAGCGTGACGTCGCTGGACCCCCAGGTCGTCCAGCTGGTGGAGGAGATCACCCCCGTCGAGACACGCTCCACCGAGGGTGAGGAGACGGTCATCTCGCTCGCCTCTGACGTGCTCTTCGAGTTCGGCGAAGCCGACGTCACGGGCGCCGCCGAGGACAAGATCACCGAGCTCGTCGCCGACGTCCCGGACGGCGCCACGGTGCAGGTGCACGGGCATACCGACAGCATCGGCACATCCGAGGACAACCAGGAGCTCTCCGAGGAGCGAGCCGACACGGTGGCGCAGATCATCGGCCGCTCCCGCCCCGACCTGCAGCTGGAGGTCGAGGGCTTCGGCGAGGACGAGCCGGTCGCCCCCAACGAGGAGGGCGGCGAGGACGACCCCGAGGGCCGGGCGCTCAACCGCCGGGTGGAGGTCCGCTTCGAGAGCTGAGGCACGGTCTGCCCGCCGCGCGTGGGCGGGCGCGCTAACCTCCCCCCATGGACGAGGCCAGTGCTGCGGTCGCCGCCGCAGTGCAGGCCGGGGACGACCTCACCGCCCGCTCCCTGCTGCGGGACACCCCGACCGCCGGCCTCGAGCACCACCTGCAGGCTCTGGCGGGGCTGGCGGCGGACGGCTCGAGACTGGCCACCGAGCTGCTCCTCGAGCAGCTCGACACCTCCGGGATGGTGCGCCGCTTCGTGCGCAGCTCGCTGCTCGACGCCGCCGCGGTCGACGACGTGTGCCAGGACACCCTCATCTCGGTCGCCAGCTCGATCGGCTCCTTCCGCGGCTCCGCCCGGGTGTCGACGTGGGTGCACAGCATCGTGCGGCGCCGGGTGGTGGACCACCTGCGACGGCAGCGGGCCACCGCTCCGCTGCCCCCGGAGCAGGAGGCACCCGCGCAGCGGATGAGCTCGATGCTGGCGACCCGCACCACCGTGCGCGAGGCGCTGGGATCGCTGCCCGACCTCTACCGTGAACCCGTGACGCTGCGCGACGTCGAGGGTCTGACGTATGCCGAGATCGCCGGTCGGCTCGACCGCAACCTCGGCACGGTCAAGGCGCAGATCGCGCGGGGCCGGGCCCTCGTCGCCGGGGCGCTGGACCCGTCGGAGTGGACCAGCCGGTGACGACGGCAGGAGGCCGGCTGTCGGTGGGGCGCTACGCCCTGGACGAGGTGATCGGCGTCGGCTCTTTCGCGACCGTCTACCGGGCCACCGACGACCGGCTCGACGCCACGGTGGTCGTCAAGATCCTCGCGGAGAACCACAGCCTCAACCCCGAGGTACGCGAACGGTTCATCGCCGAGGGGCGGGCGCTGCGGCGGGTGAGCAGCGCGCACGTCGTGACGCTCTACGACCTGGGCGAGAGCGAGCGGCAGCAGCCCTACCACGTCCTGGAGCACGCCGACCGGGGCACGTTGGCGCAGCGGGTGCGTGAGCTGCGGGCGGAGGGGTGGACCGCCTCCCCGGCCGAGGTGCTGGTGCTGGCCCGGCAGCTCGCGACCGCGCTGGCCGCGGTGCACCGGGCCCAGCTCGTGCACCGGGACCTCAGCCCGGCGAACGTCCTGCTCACCTCGCTGGACATCACGGACCCGCCGGACTCCCGCCGGGCGGGGCTGCGGCTCGTGCGCGAGGACGAGCAGGTCCTCGTCGCCGACCTCGGGATGTGCAAGGACCTCGCCATCAACTCCGGCCTCACCGTCGCCGGCGGCACGACCGGCTTCCGCGCCCCGGAGATGCAGGCCGGTCCCGCGATCGTCGACGGCCGGGCGGACCTGTACTCGCTGTCGGCGCTGCTCGCCTGGGTCTGCGAGGACGCCAACCTGCCCGAGGCGCTTGAGCGGGCGCTCGCCCGGGGCCGGGCGACCGACCCCGCGGACCGGCAGCCGGACGTGCCCGCCTGGCTCACCTCCGTCGAGGAGGCGCTCGATCCCTCCCCGCCCCGGGCGGGCCTGCCGTCCGCCGCCCCGGAGGGGCCGGCACAAGAGAGCAGGCCCGCGCGGGCCGGCCTCGTCCGGACCGTCGCCGCCGCGCTCGCGGCGCTCCTGCTCCTGCTGGGCGGGGCTGTGCTCGGGCGGATGACCTCCGGACCGCCCGAGACGACCACGACCGCCACCATCGGCATCGCGGGGCCCGACGAGCTGACCACCGGCACCAGCGCCACCTTCAGCATCGAGCAGGAAGGGCTGCGCTCCTGGGTGTGGCTCCTGCCCGACGGCCGCTACCTCAGCGACGAGGAGACCGTGACGCTCACGCCGACCCGCGCCGGTCGGGCCCGGCTCGTGATCACCGGTCGGGACGAGCAGAACCGCGAGGTCCGTGTGGCCCGCGACCTGGTGGTCGACGCCGACGGCGGCTGATCTTCGTCGCCTCAGGGCTGCGGCGGAGGCGCGACCAGGTCGCGGGTGACCTCGGCTCCGCTCACCGGGCGGTCGGCATACCGCCCGCCGTGGCGCGCCCGCGCCCGTCCCGGTGTCTCGGCGGCGATCTGCTCCTGCAGGGTGACGATGCCGTGCAGCAGCGCCTCCGGGCGCGGCGGGCAGCCGGGCACGTAGACGTCCACCGGGATGAGCTGGTCGACCCCCTTGGTCACCGAGTAGCTGTCCCAGTAGGGACCGCCGGAGTTGGAGCAGGCGCCGAAGGAGATGACGTACTTCGGCTCGGGCATCTGGTCGTAGAGCCGCCGGATGACCGGCGCCATCTTGTCCGTCACGGTGCCCGAGACGACCATGAGGTCGGACTGTCGCGGCCCGGGGGCGAAGGGGATGACACCCAGCCGGATGAAGTCGTGGCGCGCCATCGAGGCGCTGATGAACTCGATCGCGCAGCACGCGAGGCCGAAGTTGAAGACCCAGAGGGAGTACCGCCGACCCCAGTTGAGAACGACCTGGACCGCGCGGGGCGCCTTCTCGACCGGCGCGCCGACGCGCGGCGTCGGCAGGCTGGTGGTCTGCCCGCTCCCGGGCCTGGGCTCGCTCACCTCACCACCACCGCAGCAGCCCGCGCCGCCACACGTGCAGCAGTGCCACGACGAGGACGCCGATGAAGATCGCCATCTCGACCAGGCTGGCGGGGCCGAGGTCGGTGCGGAGCACCAGCGCCCAGGGGAAGAGGTAGACCGCGTCGACGGCGAAGACGACGTAGAGCAGGGCATACACGAGGTAGCGGACGCTGCCCTGCTCCCAGCCGCTGCCGACGGGGTCGACGCCGGACTCGTAGGTGGTGACCTTGGCCGGGGTCGGGTCGCTCGGCGCCAGCAGCCGCCCGGCGCCGAAGGCGGTCGCGACCAGGGCCACGCCCAGGAGCGTGACCAGCGCGACGACGAGGTAGTCGGACATCGCCGTCAGACTAGCCGGGACCCTGCGCCAGGTGCTGGAGGCCGGCCTCGACGATCGTGATCGCCCGGAGCTCGTCGACGGGCTCGCCGCTGGCGGTGAGGACGACGAGCACGACCCCCTCGGGCGGGGAGGCGTCGGGGTCGCCGTCGGGCTCGGAGGTCTCCAGATAGAACGAGAGCGCCAGCACGCCCGGCACGGAGCCGCCCTTGAAGGCCTGGTAGGCGACGCCGTCGGGCGGGGTGAGGCCGGGGTTGACGGCGAGGATGTCGCGCACCGGCCCGGCCTGCTCGGTCCTGGCCTGCAGCTGCAGCCGGGCGTGCAGCGCGCAGACCTCGGCGCCGGTGAGGAACCAGTCGGCCCCGCTCTCCCAGACGGGCTCGGTCACCGACCCCGGTGCGAGGTCCAGCTCCTCGGGCAGGTCGGCCAGGATCGCCTCCCGGCGCTCGGGGACCTGCGCCTCGGACCAGCGGTCCCGCACCTCGCTGTCCACCTGCCACCCGAGTTGGAAGAGCTGCCGGGTCGTGGGCACCGGCATGATGCGCGTCGGGTCGACCCCGGCGGTGAGGGCGCTCTCGCGCAGGGCGCGCTGGCCGACGGCCTCGATGAGCAGGTCGGTGGCGGTGTTGTCGCTGATCGAGATCATCAGCTCGGCGGCCTCGCGCACGGTGACCGTTGACCCGTCCTCACGGTCCTGCAGGACGCCGGAGGGCAGGCTCTTCATCTCCGGGATGATCGTCAGCTCGTCCTCCCAGGCGAGCTCCCCCTCGATGACGGCATCGGCCACCGCCGCGAGCACCAGCAGCTTGACAACCGACCCGGTGGGGTAGGCGGCGTCGGCGGGGTCGAGGCCGGCGGTGGTGTGCTTGACCTCGCAGTCGCCGTTGCCGACGTGGCCGACCACCACCTGGCTCACCCCGCCGAGTTCGGCCAGGGCGGCGTCGAGGTCGGCCCACGAGTCGATCTCGGGCGGCTCGCCGGAGGTGTCCGGCTGGAAGAGCAGGGTGCTGATCCGCCCCTCGTCGTCGAGCCCGAGGGTCATGACGAGCGGCTGCTCGGCGGCGTGCAGGGTCAGCGTCGCGGTGCGCCCGACGCCGTCGCTCTGCCCGGACGAGGTGACGGTGTAGGGGGCCGCGCCGCGCAGCCCGGCGAAGATCGCACCGAGCTGGATCACCGAGGCCTGCTCCAGGAAGGTCGGCGCGAAGCGCTGCACCGACTCCTCGGCGGCCGGCCCGCGGGCACCCTCCTCCAGCAGCCCCAGGACCCACTCGGTCTGCTCCAGGAGCTCCGCGTCGGCGATGCCCTCCGCCGGGTCGACCGGCTCGGCGGCCTGCCTGGCGAGGGCGGGGTCAGCAGGGGACGTCGTGGCGGAGGCGGGCTCCGGCGGCGCAGCGGTCTGCACGACGAGCGGCGGGGTGGTCCTCGCAGCCATGTCGTCGTCGTACTCCCGGGTGCAGGAGGCTGTGGTCACGAGGAAGGCGCCCGCGAGCACGGCACCGAGCATCCGCCGCATCACGCACCTCCCTGGTCGCCTGCTCCTATCTCAGCACGCCGCCGCGCGCAGCGCCTCGGCGGCCTGCACGGCATACCCACCGCCGAAGAGGAGGACGTGCACGAGGAGCGGGACGGTCTGGAACACCGGGACCCGCTGCTCCCACCCGTCGGCCAGCGGCAGGTCCTCGACGTAGGCCGCGAAGACCCGTCCGCTGAAGCCGCCGAAGAGCTGCATCATCGCCAGGTCGACCTCCCGGTGGGCGTGGTGGGCGCACGGGTCGATGAGCCAGCTGTGGCCGCGTCGGTCGATGAGCCGGTTGCCCGCCCACAGGTCGCCTTGGACGAGGGTCGGCGGCTCGACCGGGCCCAGGTGCGCGGCGCTGAGCCGCTCCGCGTCCGCGAGGCTGCTGGGGTCGAGCTGCCCACGCTCCACGCACTCCCGTGCCAGCGGGACCACCCGGCGCTCGAGCCAGGACTCGGCGAAGGTGTCGGACGGGGTGAGGTCCACCGGGCAGTCGCCGAGGTAGGCCGTCGGCTCGCCGTCGAGCGCGCCGTAGCGCTCACCCGTGGTCCGGTGCAACGCGGCCAGCTCGCGCCCGAAGGCCTCCTCCGAGGCGGCGGTGCGGCGACCGCCCGCCTCGACCCGGTCGATCGTGATGCCCTCGTCGGACACCTCCCGCACGGCGGGCACCCGCGCCCCCGCGGCGGCGAGCGCCCGCAGCCCCATCGCCTCGCGGTCGAAGAACAGCGGCGGCGCGCCGGCGCGGGTCTTGGTGAAGGTCTCGCTCATCACCCCACCCTCGCAGGCCAGGCCCGGTGAGAGAGTGAGGGCATGCACCTCATGACCGTCTGCCTGGGCAACATCTGCCGCTCACCTGCCGCCGAGGCGGTCCTGACCGCCCGGCTCGAGGAGGCCGGGCTCGACGACGTCACCGTCAGCTCGGCCGGGACCGCGGACTACCACGTCGGTGAGCGCCCGCACCCGCAGTCGAGCGCCGAGGGCGAGAGCCGGGGGTATGCCTTCACCAGCCGCGGCGCGCGGTTCGACGCCGCCGACTTCGACACCGCCGACCTCGTCCTGGCGATGGACTCCTCCAACGAGGAGGACCTGCTCGCGCTCGCGCGGACTCCCGAGGACGCGGCCAAGGTCGTGCGGCTCGGGGCCTTCGCGAGCGAGGTGGAGGAGAGCGGGGTCCGCGACGTCCCGGATCCGTGGGGCCAGTCCCGCGAGGCCTTCGTCGCGATGTACGACCAGGTCGAGGATGCCGTCGCCGGGCTGGTCGCCGCGATCGAGCAGGGCCGGGTCGAGGAGGTCCTCGCCGCCTACCGCGCGACCCGCTGACGACCTCGGCTTCAGGGGTCCAGACCGACCTCGCGCCGCATCCACGCGACGGTGCGTGCCGCGAGATCCCGATCCAGCGCGGCAGGTGACCGGGGGATCAGCGTCGGGCGGCCGCGCAGGTGCTGCCACCCGTCCGGCCCGACGTAGGACCCCGGCGGCAGCGGCTGGGTCAGCGCGAGCAGGACGGCGGCCGCGCCCTGGGTCGCGGTCATCGCCAGCGGCCTGCTGGCGGCCGTGACAGCGCGGTCGAGCAGCGCGCTGCCGCTGGCGTTCTGCAGGTTGGTGACCACCCAGCCCGGGTGCGCGAGCTGCAGGTCGCTGCCGGAGGGCATACGGGAGCCGAGGTCGAGGCCCCACAGCATCGCGGTGAGCTTGGCGCGGGAGTAGGCCCGGGGCAGGGTCCACCGGGTCCGACGGAAGTGCATGTCGTCCAGGTCGATGCGGCCCGCGGTGTGCGCGTGCGAGGTGACGAGCACCACGCGGTCACGGACGACGGGGAGCAGCGACTCGACGAGCAGCATCGGCGCCAGCGCGTTGACCCCGAGCAGCAGCTCGGCGCCGTCCGCAGTCTCCCGGCGCCGGGGCGAAACGACCCCGGCCACGTTGACGAGGTCCGCCGAGGACTCCCCCAGCACCTCTTGGATCGCCACCACGGCCCGGCGCACCGACCCGAGGTCGGCCAGGTCCATCTCGACCAGCCGCACCGGGTCCGGCCCGGTGGCGCGGGTCTCGCGGAGCAGCCGCCGCCGGACCACCTCGCCCTTGCCCCGGGTGCGGACCGGCAGGACCAGCCGGGCGCCCCACCGCGCCAGGTGCAGCGCCACCTCGCGGCCGATGCCGTCGCTCGCCCCGGTCACCACCACCGTGCGTCCACCCAGGTCAGGGGCCGTGAGGTGCTCCCACCCCAGCACCGTCGCAGGACCCTCGTCCTCCACCGATCCGGACATGCCGGTCAGTGTGCCAGCGGCCCGGCTCGGCCTGGCCGGACGGCCTCGCTTCGAGGGCTACCCTGTCGGCATGACGGTGACCCTGGAACCCGCCGACGACCGCGCCTCCTTCACGGCCGCCGTGGCCGAGATGCCGATCACCAGCCCGCTCCAGGGCTGGGGCTACGGCGAGGCGCGCAAGGAGCTCGGCCAGGAGCCGGTGCGCTACCTCGTCCGACGCGGCGGCGAGGTCGTGGGCGCCCTCCAGCTGCTGCGCAAGCGGCTCGTCCCCGGCGTCAGCACCCTGTATGCCCCGCGCGGCCCGGCCCTGACCGACCTCGACCTGCTGCCCGACGTGGCCGCGGCCGTCAAGCACGTCGCCCGCCGCACCGACCACTACCTCACCATCGAGCCGCCGCACCCGATCTTCGCCGGCCACAGCGCCACCCAGGAGGATCTCGCGCAGGAGCAGGCACGCATCCCGGACCGGCACGGGCCCTTCCGCCGCGCGAAGACCGAGCAGCCCGAGCACACAATCCTCATCGACACCACCCCCGACCCGGACACGATCTTCGCCGGGCTGCACAAGATGGCCCGGCGCAACGTCCGCACCGCGGAGCGGATGGGGGTCGAGGCCGGACGCGACGACAGCTTCGAGGACTTCTGGGAGATCTTCACCGCGACCAACGAGCGCTCCAGCCTGGGCGCCTTCCCGCGCGCCTACTACGAGGCGCTGCGGCGGGAGGCCGACCAGGACGGCGGTGAGGCCTACCTCGTGCTCTCCCGGCACGAGGGGCGCGCCCTGGCCGGCGGCTTCTTCATCGCGCTCGGCGACACCACCTGCTACCTCTACGGCGGTTCGGTGCGCGACGACCGGCCCCCGCTGGAGGGCGAGAAGCGCAAGGACGCCAAGGCGCCCGACGCCTTCTACTGGGCCTCGATCAAGGACGCGCACGAGCACGGCTACGCCACCCTCGACCTGTGGGGCATCCCCCGGCTGCTGGACGAGAGCAAGCACTCCTTCGGCGTCTACAAGATGAAGCTCAAGTTCGGCGCGGACCGCTACTGGTTCCCCGCCTACGACCTGCCGCTCAGCCCGCTCAGCCCCGCGCTGCGGCGCGCGCTGCGGTTGCGTCGCTCCTACCTCAACTACCGCAGCTTCGGCACCACCGACGACGTGCTCTGAGCCCGTCGCCGGTCGGCCGCGTGCGATGCTGGGCCGATGCACGAGCAGACGCGGGCGCAGCTGGAGGCCAAGGAGGCCGAGCTGGTCGCCCAGATGGACCAGCTGGCCGCCCCGGTGCAGGACCAGGGCAGCATCTCCTTCGGCAAGCGGGTCGGGGACGGCACGGCGATGGCTGTCGACCGGCTCACCGCGGTCACCGCGCACGACAACCTGCAGGCGCTGCTGACCCAGATCCGCGCCGCGCTCGCGGCGCTCGACGACGGCAGCTACGGCCGGTGCAGCGTCTGCGGCGAGCCCATCCCGGAGGGCCGGCTGGAGGCCCGCCCCTGGGCGACCACCTGCGTCCGGCACGGCTGAGCGCGGCGCCTCACCTCCGCATCGACCGCCCGCTGCCGGGCGAGCGAGGCCTCGCTCCTGCCCACCCGGGTCCTCGTCGTCAGTCCCACGGTCCTGGTCGGCGACCCCACACCGAGCACGATAGCCGTTCATCCACCACCTTTAGGGGAGAGTAGCCTTGTCTATTGACATGTCTTCTACTCCCCTCCACCAGCTCGAGCGGGTCGTCATCCGCTTCGCCGGGGACTCCGGCGACGGGATGCAGCTCACCGGCGACCGCTTCACCTCCGACACCGCGGCCCTGGGCAACGACCTGTCGACGCTGCCGAACTTCCCCGCGGAGATCCGCGCGCCCCAGGGCACGCTGCCGGGGGTCAGCTCCTTCCAGGTGCACTTCGCCGACCACGAGATCGCCACGCCGGGCGACGCCCCGGACGTGCTGGTCGCGATGAACCCGGCCGCGCTGAAGGCCAACCTCCCGGACCTGCCGCGCGGGGCCACGGTCATCGCCAACTCCGACGAGTTCAGCAGGCGCAACCTCGCCAAGGTGGGGTATGCCGCGAGCCCCCTGGACGACGACTCCCTCACCGACGCCGGCTATCACGTGCACGCGCTGCCGCTCACCTCGATGACGGTCGAGGCGCTCGCCGACGTCGAGGGTCTCACCCGCAAGGAGAAGGAGCGGGCCAAGAACATGCTGGCCCTGGGCCTGCTCTCCTGGCTCTACTCCCGCGACACCGAGTCCACCGAGGCCTTCCTGCGCGCGAAGTTCTCCGGCGCCCCGGAGATCCTCGACGCCAACCTCACGGCGCTGCGGACCGGGCACGCCTACGGCGAGACGACGGAGGACTTCGCGGTCCGCTACCAGGTGGCGCCCGCCCCCATGACGCCCGGCACCTACCGGACCATTACCGGCAACCAGGCGCTGGCGCTCGGGCTCGTGTCGTCGGCATACCGGACCGGGCTCCCGCTGGTCCTGGGGTCCTACCCCATCACCCCGGCCTCCGACGTCCTGCACCAGCTGTCCGCGCTCAAGGCTCACGGCGTCACCACGCTGCAGGCCGAGGACGAGATCGCGGCCGTCGGCATGGCGCTCGGGGCCAGCTTCGGCGGCTCGCTGGGGGTCACGACCACCTCCGGCCCGGGCCTGGCCCTCAAGAGCGAGACGATCGGGCTCGCGGTGGCGACCGAGCTGCCGCTGCTCGTCATCGACATCCAGCGCGGCGGCCCCTCGACCGGGCTGCCGACCAAGACCGAGCAGGCCGACCTGCTCCAGGCCCTGCACGGGCGCAACGGCGAGTCGCCCGTCGCGGTCGTCGCGGCGCAGTCGCCGACCGACTGCTTCGACGCCGCGCTTGAGGCGGTGCGGATCGCCACGACCTACCGCACCCCGGTGATCCTGCTCTCCGACGGCTACCTCGGCAACGGCTCCGAGCCCTGGCAGATCCCCACCGCCGCGGACCTGCCCGACCTGACCGTCCGGCACACCACCGAGCCGAACGCCACGGACGACGCGGGCGAGCCGGTCTTCCACCCCTACCTGCGCGACCCCGAGACCCTGGCCCGGCCATGGGCGGTCCCGGGCACGCCCGGCCTGGAGCACCGGATCGGCGGCATCGAGAAGGCCGACGTCACCGGCAACATCTCCTACGACCCGGCCAACCACGACCGGATGGTCCGGCTGCGGGCCGACAAGATCGCGAGGATCGCCGACTCCCTGCCCCCGCTGGAGGTCGACGACCCCAGCGGCGAGGCCCGGGTGCTCGTGCTCGGCTGGGGCTCGACCTACGGCCCCATCGCCGCTGCCACGCGCCTGGTCCGCGCGACCGGGGCCAAGATCGCCCGCGCCCACCTGCGCCACCTCAACCCGCTGCCCGCCGACCTCGGCGACGTCCTGCGCCGCTACGACCGGGTCGTGCTGCCGGAGATGAACCTCGGTCAGCTCGCGCTGCTGCTGCGGGGGCGCTACCTCGTCGACGTGCGCAGCCACACCGCCGTCCGGGGGCTGCCGTTCACCGCCGGTGAGCTCGCGCAGGTGATCCACGAGAACCTCATGGAGATCCAGGGACAGGAGGTGCGCGCATGAGCATCGACCTCGGTATGCCGACCGCCGGGACCGCGGGGGTACCCACCCTCGACGAGGGCGAGCGGCAGACGAAGAAGGACTTCACCTCCGACCAGGAGGTGCGCTGGTGCCCCGGTTGCGGCGACTACGCCGTGCTCGCGGCCGTCCAGGGCTTCCTGCCCGACCTCGGGCTGCGCCGGGAGAACATCGTCTTCGTCTCCGGCATCGGCTGCTCCAGCCGGTTCCCCTACTACCTCGACACCTACGGCATGCACTCCATCCACGGACGTGCCCCCGCCATCGCGACCGGGCTCGCGACCGCGCGGGAGGACCTGTCGGTCTGGGTCGTGACCGGGGACGGTGACGCGCTGTCCATCGGCGGCAACCACCTCATCCACGCGATGCGACGCAACGTCAACCTCACGATCCTGCTGTTCAACAACAAGATCTACGGGCTGACCAAGGGGCAGTACTCCCCCACCTCGGACGTCGGCGCCGTGACCAAGTCGACGCCCGCCGGGTCGGTGGACCACCCCTTCAACCCGGTCTCGCTCGCGCTCGGCTCGGAGGCGACCTTCGTGGCCCGCACGATGGACTCCGACCGGGCGCACCTCACCGAGGTGCTGCGGGCCGCGGCGGCGCACCGCGGCACCTCGCTGGTGGAGATCTACCAGAACTGCCCGATCTTCAACGACGGCGCCTTCCAGCTGCTCAAGGACCGCGACGAGGCCACCGGCCGGGTGGCTCACCTGCGCGCCGGTGAGCCGGTGCGGATCGGTGCCGAGGGCAGCGAGGAGGCGAGGGTCGTCGCGCGGGACCCGGGCGGGCACCTGCACGTGGTGCCGGAGGCCGCGGTGCCGGACGGGCATACCGTCGTCGTGCACGACCCCACCGACCCGGACCCGACGCCCGCCTTCGCCCTCTCCCGGCTCGACGACCCGAGCATGCAGACGGTGCCGATGGGCATCTTCCGGCAGGTCGACCGGCCGACCTACGACGACGGGGTGCGCGAGCAGGTGGCGTCGGCGACCGCGGGGAGCGCACGCGACGAGGGCTCGCTCGACACCCTGCTGCGCGGCCGCGACACCTGGACGGTGGACGGCACCCGCCCCGGGGAGGTCGAGCAGACGCTGGAGGGCGAGACCACCGAGGGGCCGATCCCGGCCGCCGGTGAGGCGCTCGTCGACGAGGCCGACGAGGTCTTCGAGGGCCCCCAGGAGTGACCGACGAGCAGGCTGTGCGCCAGCAGCGCGGCACGGCATACGGCTTCCTCGCCTATCTCCTCTGGGGCATCTTCCCGCTCTACTTCGCGACCCTCCGCCCGGCCGGGCCGTGGGAGATCGTCGCCCACCGCATCGTGTGGACGCTCGTGCTCTGCGGGCTCATCCTGCTCGTCCGGCGCGACCTGCGGTGGATGGTCGCGCTGGCACGCACCCCGAAGCGGCTGCTCGGCGTCGCGCTGGCCGGTGGGCTGATCGCCACGAACTGGGGCATCTACACGTATGCCGTGCTCTCCGGGCACGTCACCGAGGCCGCCCTCGGCTACTTCCTCAACCCGCTCGTGACGGTCGCGCTCGGGGTGGTGATCCTGCGGGAGCGGCTGCGCCGGCTGCAGTGGATCGCCGTGGGCATCGGCGTCGTCGCCGCGGTCTACCTGACGATCGACTACGGCTCGCCGCCGTGGATCAGCCTCGCGCTGGCGTGCTCGTTCGCCCTCTACAGCCTGCTGAAGAACCGGCTCGGGGTCTCGCTGAGCGCGCTGCGCTCCCTCGTGGGCGAGACGCTGGCCATCCTCCCGGTCGCGGTGGTCATCCTGCTCTGGCTCGCCCGGGAGGACGCGACCACCTGGGGCGGCCACGGCGCGGTGCACACCGGTCTGCTCATGACGACCGGGGTCGCCACCGCGGTGCCCCTGCTGCTCTTCGCGGCCGCCGCGAGCCGGGTGCCGCTGTCCACCGTCGGTCTGCTGCAGTTCCTCACCCCCTTCCTGCAGCTGCTGTGCGGCGTGCTCCTGCTCGGGGAGACCGTCCCGGGATCGCGCTGGGTGGGCTTCGCGCTGGTCTGGCTCGCCCTCGTCGTGCTGTCCACCGACATGGTGCGGCAGGTGCGGCGGGCCCGGCGCGAGCGGCGCGCGAACCGCCAGGCCGGACGAGGGCGGCCGAGCACCGGGACCGACCCCGAGCCGGACCTCACCGACCCGGCCCCGCTCTGACCGAGCGTCGCCTGTGGTTGCCTGACCCCCCACCGAGCGACGGCCGGTCGAGGGGGGACGCGCGGTGGTGCACGTCGTGCAAGTTTGCACGGTGTGCATGTTGCGTCGTATGCTCGTCGGCATGCCCGAGGCACCCCCCGTCGGACGGCGCGAGCTCAACAAGGCGCGGACCCGTGAGGCCATCCTCGGCTCGCTGCGCGAGCTGGTCGCCCAGCTTCCCGCCGAGGAGATCACGGTCGACCAGGTCGCCGAGCGGGCAGGCATCTCCCGGCGCACCTTCTTCAACTACTTCGGGAGCATCGCCGCGGCACTGAGCGCCGTCTTCGCCGAGCACGCCGCCGGCATGCTCTCGAGCCTGGACCCGCAGCAGATCAGTGTCGACCCGCTGGCCGCGCTGCGCCGCCTCGTGCAGGACCGCGAGATCCCGCCGGACTTCATCGGCTGGCTGTCCGACCTCAACTGCCACGAGCAGGGCACCGACGGGCAGATGCTGCTGGAGCGCACCGTCTGGGCGGACATGGCGGGGTGGCTGCGCGAGCAGCTGCACGACCTGCTGCCCGGCGCCGATCCCCTCTTCGTCGCCACCCTCTCCTCGGCGGTGATGAGCTGCTTCCAGGCGGCCGAGGAGGCCTGGGCCGACGACCCGGCCCGTCCGGCCCCCCTCACCGAGGCGGACACCACCGCCTTCCACGACCACCTGGACCGCGCCCTGGCCCTGCTGGCCTCGGGCTGGCGGTCCGACCTCGACTGAGCAACCCCGAAAGGACCCTCGTGGCCACTCTCCTGCACCGCCTGGGGCGCTGGTGCGCCCACCACCGGCTCGGCGTCATCGCGATCTGGGCCGCCGTGCTCGCCCTCACCGTGACCGGCATGGCCACGCTCGCCAAGCCGCTGTCCAACGAGTTCTCCATCCCCGGCAGCCGCTTCGAGCAGGTGCTGCAGACCTTGCAGGAGGAGATCCCCGAGGCGGCCGGCACCACCGGCACCGTGGTCTTCCGCAACGACGACGGCTTCACCGACGAGCAGCGGGAGGCGATCGCCGGGGCCGTGGAGGACTGGGAGGACCTCGACGGCGTCACCTCCACCGACCCCTTCGAGGCGCAGGCCGAGCTCGACTCGGCACCCCAGGACATCACCGACGGCGAGGTCGAGCTGGCCGACGGCCGCGCCCAGCTCGAGGACGGCCGGGAGCAGCTCGAGCAGGGGCGCGCCGACCTCGAGACCGCGCGTGAGGAGCTCGCCGCGGGCCGGGAGCAGCTCGAGGCCGGTCAGGCCGAGCTGGACGCCCAGGCCGCCACCCTGGAGGAGTCGCAGGCCGAGCTGGACGCCCAGCTGGAGCAGCTCGAGGCCGGGGTCGCCGCCGGGCAGGTCCCGCCGGCCGCCGAGGAGCAGGCCCGGGCCGAGATCGCCGCGGGCCAGCAGCAGCTCGACGCCGGCCGAGAGCAGCTGCAGGCCGCCCAGGCGGAGATCGACGCGAATGCCGAGCAGCTCGAGGCCGGCGAGGCCGAGATCGCCGAGGGCGAGACCCAGCTCGAGGAGAACGCCGCCGAGCTCGAGGACGCCGAGGCAGAGATCGCGCAGGGCGAGGAGGACCTCGCCGCAGCCCGGCGCACGGTCGAGCTGACCGACGGCTTCCGGGTGGTCAACACCGACGGCACCGTCGCCCTCACCCAGGTGTCCGTTGTCGACGCCGAGGGGTTCATCCCCCCGGAGACGACCGAGGCCATCCAGCGGATCGGCGACGACCTCGAGGGCGAGGGCCTGACCGTCGACTTCTCCAAGGAGATCACGGACGACCTGTCCAGCCTGCTCGGTCCGGGGGAGGTCGTGGGTCTGGTCGTCGCGGCGGTCGTGCTGCTCGTCATGCTCGGCAGCCTGGTCGCCGCCGGCCTGCCGATCCTCATGGCCCTGGTCGGGGTCGGCGTCGGGCTCACCGGTGCCCTGGCCCTGTCGCAGTGGGTCGACATGCAGTCCATCACCCCGGTGCTGGCCCTCATGCTCGGCCTCGCCGTCGGGATCGACTACTCCCTCTTCCTCATCAACCGGCACCGGCAGCAGGTGCGCCAGGGTATGCCGCTGCGTGACTCGATCGCGCTCGCCGTGGGCACCTCCGGCAACGCCGTGACCTTCGCCGGGCTCACGGTCATCATCGCGCTGGTCGCGCTCACCCTGACCGGCATCCCGTTCCTGGGCGTCATGGGCCTGGTCGCCGCGGCGACGGTGGCCATCGCCGTGCTCGTCGCCATCACCCTGACCCCGGCCATGCTCTCGCTCATCGGCGACAAGGTGCTGCCCCGGCGCGAGCGCGCCGAGGGACACCGGGGCAAGCACGAGGAGGACCCGGCGACCGAGCACGCCGACGACGCCTCCCACGGCTGGGCCGCCCGGGTGCAGCGCCGGCCCTGGCTGGCGGTGCTCGGGGTGCTGGCCGTCGTCGGCGCGCTGGCCTGGCCGACCCTGGACCTGCGCCTCGGCCTGCCCGACGGCAGCAGCGAGCCGGCCGGATCCACGGCATACACCACCTATGACACCGTGCGCGAGGAGTTCGGCGCCGGTGCCAACGGGCCGGTCCTGGTCGTGGCCGAGCTGGACGAGCCGCTCGTGGAGGGCGACACCGCGCTCCTGACAGCACAGGCCGACCTCGGCGAGGAGCTGGCCGCGGTCGAGGGTGTCGAGCAGGTCCTGCCCGCCGGGGTCAACGAGGACCGCGACGTGCTCGCGTTCAGGGTGCAGCCCGAGGGCGGCCCGGCCGACGCCTCCACCGAGGCGCTCGTGGACCGGCTCGGCCCCGCGGTCGAGCAGATCGGGCAGGACCAAGGTGCGACCCTGGGGTTGACCGGGCAGACGGTCGCCAACATCGACATCTCCGAGCAGCTCGCCGACGCGCTGCCGATCTACCTCGTCGTCGTGGTCGGACTCTCGCTCGTCCTGCTGCTGCTCGTGTTCCGGTCGGTCCTGGTGCCGCTGCTGGCCACCGGAGGCTTCCTGCTGAGTGTCGGGGCGGCGTTCGGGGCGGTCGTCGGGGTCTACCAGCTCGGCTTCGCCTCAAGCTTCTTCGGGGTCAACGAGGCGGGGCCCATCTTGTCCTTCCTGCCGATCCTGCTCATCGGGATCCTCTTCGGCCTGGCGATGGACTACCAGCTCTTCCTCGTCTCGGCGATGCGCGAGGAGCGGGTCCACGGCAAGGACGCCCGCACGGCCGTGGTCACCGGCTTCAACGCCAGCGCGCGGGTCGTGACGGCCGCGGCGATCATCATGATCTCGGTCTTCGCCGGCTTTGTCTGGGCGCACCTGACGATGGTCCGGCCCATCGGGCTGGGGTTGGCCGTGGGGGTGCTCGTCGACGCCTTCGGTGTCCGGATGACGCTGACGCCGGCGGTGATGTCGCTGCTGGGCGAGCGCGCCTGGTGGCTGCCGCGGTGGCTGGACCGCATCCTGCCGGACGTCGACGTCGAGGGTGCTCAGCTCGAGCGGACCCTGGGGATGAGCCACGGGTCGCAGGACGACGGGGCCGGGGGCGACGACGAGAGCGCCGCGGACGGCGAGCGGGGAGGCGGCGAGCGTGCGGACGGGTCCGCGGAGCCCGCTGGACCGTCGGCTCAGGAGAGCGAGCCCTCCCCCACGCGCTGACCCGCGGCCTGCAGCAACGTCGCGGCGCCGGCGCGCGCGGCAGCATCACCCTCGGTGATCTGCAGCGCGAGCCGGCGCCCGTCGCGCTGGTAGACGACGATGCCCGGCCCTCCGCCCGGGCCGACGATGTAGGCGGTGCGGCCCGGGAGCACCCGGAGCCCGACCCCGCCCCACCGCATCGGGTCCAGCTCCTGCACGTCCGCCCCGGCGACCCGCTCGGCCGGGACCCGGAGGACCCCCCACGGGAGCACCCGCGAGCGCACTCGCAGCCCCGCCGCGTCCACCTCGACCCGGACCGCGGACCACAGCAGCGCGAACCCGCCGGCACCGGCGCCGGTCAGGAGCAGGACGACGAGCACCTCGAGGCTCTCCCCGGTCCACCAGACCACCGCACCCACGACGACGAAGACGACGACCAGGCCCACGCCCAGCACCTGCAGCATGCGTGAGTACACCACCGAGCTCCAGGGCTCCACCGGTCTCGGCTCGCGGACCGGGCGGACGCGGGCGTGCTCGGGCACGAGGTCCTCCAGCTCCTCCTCGCTCGGGACCTGTCGGCCGTGCAGGGCATACCCGAGGAGTCCGGCGAGCCCTGCCGCGGCGAGCGCGAGCAGCGGCCACCACTCCCGCACCTGCTCCGGCCCGTCGATGCCGACACGCCAGACCGTAACCCCCCAGAGCGCCACGGCGCCCCAGCCGACCGCCGCGACCACGGCCAGCACCCAGCGGCACCAGCTCGGAGGCACGACGCGGCGGGCGATCGCCGTGAGGGCGGCCACGACGGTGCACACCACGGTCGTCGCCAGCACGCCGGAGAGGAACCCGGCTCCCCCCACGAAGTCGTCCGGCAGCCGGCCCGACCAGTGGCTGGGCACCCGCTCCGGGGTCGGCAGCACCGTGACCGCGACCAGCAGCACCGCCAACGGCAGCATGGCCCACAGTCCCGCCAGCATGCGTCTCACGGGTCCTCCTCCTCCGCTCTCCGGCCTCCCAGGGTATGCCCGTGGGGCGCGTTCCTCGACCCGTCACCCACCGACCACGGAGGATCGCCCGTGTCCATGCCCTCGACCACCACCCGCCGCATCCTGCTGCCGATCCTCGCCGCCCACCCGGGGGGCCGGAGCGCGGCCACGTGCCGCTACCGCTGCGGCGACGCCTGCTCCCAGCCGGTGCCCAACACCAGCGACAACACCTACTTCGGCGACGTGGTCCAGGGCGCGGTGCGTCGTCGATCGGTCCTCGCCGGGGGGACCGCTGCGCTGGCCGGCGTGGCCTGGGCGGCAGCCCCCGACGCTGCGGCGGCCGCCTCGGAGCTGCCGGACACCGACCACCGGCTGTGGGGGTTCCCGTCCATCTCCCCCACGCCCGCCGACGTGGACGACCTCGTGGTGCCGACCGGCTTCACCTGGGCACCCGTGATCTCCTGGGGCGACCCGGTGGAGCCCGGCGCTCCCGCCTTCGACGTGGACCGGCAGTCGGTTGAGGCCCAGAAGGGTCAGGCCGGCTACAATGCCGACTACCTGACCCTGCGCCAGGACGGCGACCGCGGCTGGGCGAGGCGGCGCGGCGTGATCGTCTTCAACAACGAGTGCACGAACCCCGAGATGATGTTCCCCGACTGGGACGGGTCGGTGACCGCCGAGCAGGCGAGATCGAGATGGCCGCCGACGGGCGCCGCGTGCTGGGGACGCTCAACAACTGCGCCGGGGGCGACACGCCCTGGGGCACGGTGCTGTCCGGCGAGGAGAACTTCAACCAGTACTTCGACTCGACCGGGGCGCCGGACCCCGAGGGCAGGCTCGCCCGCTACGGCATCACCTCCGGCGGGCGCGGCTGGGAGCAGGCGGACCGGCGCTTCTCGGTCGCCGACGAGCCGCACGAGGTCAACCGCTTCGGCTGGATCGTCGAGGTGGACCCGGACGACCCCGGCTCCACGCCGGTCAAGCACACGGCGCTCGGCCGGTTCAAGCACGAGGGCGCCACGATCCGGCTCGCGCACGACGGGCGCGGTGAGTGGCTGCCGCACGTCGTCGACGGTGAGTCCCGGGTCGAGGGTATGACCGTGGCCGAGGTGTGCACCTGGACCCGGCTCGCCGCGGACCGGGTCGGACCGACCAAGATGGACCGTCCCGAGGACGTCCAGCCCGACCCGCACACCGGCCGGGTCTACGTCGCGCTCACCAACAACACGGCACGCACGCCCGGCCAGATCGACGAGCCGAACCCGCGGGCCAACAACACGTTCGGTCACGTCATCGAGTGGCGGGAGGAAGGCGACGACGCCGCGCCGCTGCGCTTCCGCTGGAAGATCGTGCTCGTCGCGGGCGACCCCTCGGACCCGGGCACCTACTTCTCCGGCATGGACCGCCGGGAGGTCACCCCCATCAGCTGCCCGGACAACGTGGCCTTCGACGGCGAGCCCGGCCACCTGTGGATCTCCACCGACGGCGCGCCCGGCACGATCGGCACCTGCGACGGGCTCTTCCGCATGCCGACCCGCGGCCGGGACCGCGGCCTGGTGCAGCAGTTCCTCTCGGCGCCGAGTGCTGCGGCCCGGTGATCGACTGGCAGGACCGCTCGGTGCTCGTCAGCGTCCAGCACCCCGGCGAGGGCGGTACCAGCGCCTACCCCTACCTCGGCGACAGCGCGCCCCGCCCCGGCGTGGGCCCACGTCTACCCGGGCCGCGGTCGTCGCGGCTGAGGCACGGGCATACCCCGGGGAGGGTAGGGCGGGAGGGCGCGGTGTCGGTCGGTGAGTGGGGTGGGCCGCTGAGGTGGTGCTGGACGTGGTGGTGCTCAGCGGGAGCGGTCGGCGACGCCGTCGACGAGGGCCCGCAGCGCCGCGACCGCGGGTGAGTCGGGCAGGCCCTCCAGCAGCTCCCGGGCCTGCGCGGCGACCCGCAGGGTGTGCTCCCGCGCCTGGGTCATCGCGGGGTGCGCGCGCAGCAGGGCCAGTGCCTCGGCGAGCTCGTCGGCGTCCTCGACCGGGCCGCGGGTGAGCTCGAGCAGCCGGGCGTCGGCGGGGTCCTCGCTGCCCCGGGCGTAGAGCACCGGAAGCGTCGCCTTGCCCTCGCGCAGGTCGGTGCCCGGGGTCTTGCCGGACACCTGCGCGTCGGAGGCGACGTCGAGCAGGTCGTCGGCGAGCTGGAAGACGACGCCGACCTTCTCGCCGTAGGCCGTCAGCGTGCGGGTCGTCGCCTCGTCGCAGCCGCCGAACATCGCGCCGTAGCGAGCCGCGGTCGCGATGAGCGCGCCGGTCTTGTCCTCCAGGATCTCGAGGTATGCCTGGACCGCCTGGTCGCTGGGCAGCTCGGCGTCGGCCTGCCGGTCGTCGCGGATCTGGCCGGCGCACAGCCGCACGAAGGTGTCCGCCTGGATCCGCACCGCCTCCGCACCGAGCCCGGCCACCACCGAGGACGCGGTGCCGAAGAGCAGGTCACCCACGAGGATCGCGGTGGAGTTGCCGTAGCGGGCGTTGGCGCTCTCCACCCCCCGCCGCAGCTCCGCCTCGTCCATGACGTCGTCGTGGTAGAGCGAGGCCAGGTGGGTCAGCTCGACCCCGACGGCGGCATCGACGACCCGCTCGTCCCAGCCGTCGCCGACCTCGCTGGCGAGCAGCGTGAGCAACGGGCGGAAGCCCTTGCCGCCGGCGCCCGCGAGGTGGTGGTTGGCCTCGGAGACGAAGGGGTCGTCGTGGTCGACGACCTCCTCCAGCCGCTGCGTGACCCGGGCCAGACCCGCCTCGACCCGACCGGTCAGCTCCTCGTCGGCACCCGGGATGCTCGGGGGTCTCACCGCAGGAACGCCGCGGTGCTCTGCGCCAGGTCGAGGACCGGGGAGGGCATGACGCCCAGGGCCAGGGTCATGGCGACCCCGACGAGGATCGCGACCGAGGTCATCCACGATGGACGGACCACGACCGTGTCACCGCCGGCGTCGGCGTCCCCGAGCCACATCTGCACGACGAGCACGAAGTAGATGTAGGCGGTGACCGCGCTGGCGAGGACACCGATGACGGCCAGCCACGCCCAGCCCTGGCTCACCGCCGCGGAGAAGACCGCGAACTTGCCGGTGAACCCGGAGGTGAGCGGGATGCCCGCGAAGGCCATGAGCAGGAAGGTGAAGCAGGCGGCGATCCACGGGGAGCGCCGGCCGAGGCCGGACCACTGGTCGACCAGGGTGGCCTCGGTGCCGGCGCTGCGGACCAGCGCCACGATCGCGAAGGCCGGGATCGTCATGAAGCCGTAGGTCACGAGGTAGAACATCGTGCTGGAGACACCGGCGACGTCGAGGGCCACGACTCCGGTGAGGATGAAGCCGGCGTGGGCGATCGAGGAGTAGGCCAGGATGCGCTTGACGTCGGTCTGCACGATGGCCAGCAGCGCGCCGCCGATCATCGACAGCGCCGCGACGACCGCGATGACCGGCTGCCACTCCAGCCGCGCGCCCTCGACGGCGACGTAGAGCACGCGGAGCATCGCGCCGAAGGCGGCGACCTTGGTGCAGGCGGCCATGAAGCCGGTGACCGGGGTCGGGGCGCCCTGGTAGACGTCCGGCGTCCACGCGTGGAAGGGCACGGCACTGACCTTGAAGAGCAGGCCGACGGCGACCAGCAGCACGCCCGGCACGAGCAGGCCGTCCATGCCGACGCCGGTGCTGATGGCGGCGGCGATGTCGGCGAAGCGCATCGAGCCGGCGTAGCCGTAGAGCAGGACCGCCCCGAAGAGGTAGAACGCCGAGGAGAAGCTGCCGAGCAGGAAGTACTTCAGCGAGGCCTCCTGCGACAGCAGCCGCCGGCGCCGCGCGAGCCCGGTGAGGACGTAGAGCGGCAGCGAAAGGATCTCCAGGGCGACGAAGAGCAGCAGCAGGTCGTTGGCCGCGACGAAGAGCATCATGCCCCCGACCGACATGAGCGTCAGCGGGTAGACCTCGGTGGTGGTGGCCCCGACCTTGGTGGCCAGCGTCTCCTCCGCCGAGCCGGGGGTCGAGACCCCGGACTGGGTGAAGGCGTCCGGCTGCTGGCCCCCGAAGCGCTCGCTCATCGCGAGCAGACCGAGGATCGACAGCACGAGCACGAGCCCCTGCAGCGAGAGCGCCACGCCGTCCACGGCGACCGTGTCGGCGGCGGTGAGGCCCTGGTTGTCCCGACCGAGCAGCACCAGCGCGACCAGCGCCAGCACGAGCGTGGCGACCGAGAGCGGCACCTGCACGGCATACCGGGTCCGCCGCGAGGCGAAGCCCTCCACGGTGACCCCGACCAGCCCGCCGACGAAGACGATGATCATCGGGAGAAGCGCCGTGTAGTTGATGTCCGGCGCGACGAACATGGAGCCACCCATCAGTGGTCACTCCCTTCGGTCGAGTGGTCGGCGGTCGTGTCGACAGCGGGGGAGACGTCGCTGATCCCGACGGTCTGCAGCGTCTGCTCGACGGCCGGCTCCAGCAGGTCCAGGACGGGCTTGGGGTAGAAGCCGAGGACCAGGAAGGCGGCGATGATCGGGGCCACGACCCACTTCTCCCGCCCGCTCATGTCAGATATGCCCTCGACCTCGGCGCCCTCGGGCCTCGGCCCGGTCGCGACCTTCTGGTACATCACCAGGATGTAGACGGCCGCGAGGATGACGCCCAGGGCGGAGATGATCGCCAGCCACGGGTGCCGGCCGAAGGTGCCGACGATGACGAGGAACTCGCTGACGAAGGAGTTCAGGCCGGGCAGCGCCAGGCCGGAGAGGCCGGAGACGAGCAGCGCACCGGCCACGAGCGGGGTGACCCGCTGCCAGCCGCCGAAGTCACGCAGGTCGCGCGAGCCGCGCCGGACGATGAGCATGCCGGCGACGAGGAACAGCCCGGCGGTGGTGAAGCCGTGGTTGACCATGTAGAGCGTCGCGCCGGTCTGGCTGACCGTCGTGAAGGCGAAGATGCCCAGCACGATGAAGCCGAAGTGGCTGATCGAGGTGTAGCTGATGAGCCGCAGCATGTCGGTCTGCCCGATGGCGAGGAAGGCGCCCACGAAGAGCGAGACCAGCGCCAGGGCGAGGATCACCGGGGTCGCCCACTGGCTGGCCTCGGGGAAGAGCGCCAGGCAGAAGCGGATCATGCCGTAGGTGCCGACCTTGTCGAGCACGCCCACCAGCAGGACCGAGGTCGCCGGCCGGGCCTGCTCGGCCGCGAGCGGCAGCCAGGTGTGCACCGGCCACATCGGCGCCTTGATCGCGAAGGCGATGAAGAAGCCGAGGAAGAGCCAGCGGCCCGCCTCCACCGACAGGTCGAGCCCGGTCAGGTTGGACAGCAGGAAGCCGTCGGTGCCGCGCGGGCCGGCCAGGTAGACCCCGATGACCGCGACCAGCATGATGAGCCCGCCCGCGAGCGAGTAGAGCAGGAAGCTGGTCGCCGCCCTGGCCCGGCGGGTGCCGCCGAAGACCCCGATGAGGAAGTACACCGGGATGAGCATCGCCTCGAAGAAGACGTAGAAGAGGAAGACGTCGATCGCGGCGAAGACACCGACCATCATCGAGGTCAGCGCCAGCATGAGGGCGAAGTAGGCGTGCTGGCGGCGGCCCACCGCGGGCACGTCGTCCCAGGCGGACGATGCAGATCGGCACGAGCACCAGCCCGAGCAGGATCATCGACAGCGAGATGCCGTCGACGCCCAGGGCGTAGGAGACGCCGAACTGCGGGATCCAGGAGTAGACCTCGGTGAGCTGGAACTGCTCGCCGCCGCCGCCGCCGAGGCGGAACTGCGTGGCGGCGCCGATGCCGACCGCAAGGGTGAGCAGGGCGACGCCGAGGGCGACGGGCGCACCAGGGCGCTGCCCTTGGGCAGCAGCGAGACCAGGAGCGCGCCGACGAGCGGCAGCACGAGGAGCGTGGTCAACCAGGGGAAGTTCATCACTGCATCACCCAGACTGCGCCGAGGATCGCGACGACGCCCAGGAGCATCGTCAGGGCATAGGAGCGGACGAAGCCCGTTCTGCGCGCGGCGCAGCAGGCCGGAGGCGGCCCTTGAGGCCACCGGTCGTGCCGCCGGTCACGCTGCCCTCGACGAGGGTGCTGTCGGCGTCGACGGCGGTGCGCGCCAGGGCCATCGTCGGCCCGGTGAACAGCGCGTCGTTGACGTCGTCCTGGAGAGGTCGCGGCGTGCCGCCACGGTGACCAGGCTGGCCGCGGCGCGGTGCGGGGGACCTCGCGGCGGGCATACATCATCCAGGCCAGGCCGGCACCGATCACCATGAGCACGAAGACCATATGCGGATGGCCAGGACCGGGATGATCGGCTCACCGTGCTCGACGTGGCCGAAGACCGGCCCAGCCAGTCGGTGATGATGTGGGTCTGGTAGAGGACGTACCCCAGGCCGAGCGAGCCCAGCGCCAGGATCATCATCGGCACCGTCATGAGCAGCGGCGACTCGTGCGGGTGGTCCTCCTCCTCCCAGCGCTTCTCGCCGAAGAAGGTCATGAAGAACAGGCGCGACATGTAGAACGCGGTGATCCCGGCGCCCAGCAGCGCGATGCCGCCGAAGACCCAGGCGCGCCAGCCCGGCTCGGCGAGAGCGGTCTCGATGATGAGGTCCTTCGAGTACCAGCCCGCGGTGAACGGGAAGCCGATGATGGCCAGCCAGCCGCACAGGAAGGTCACGAACGTGATCTTGATGTCGGTCCGTAGCGCACCGAAGCTGCGCATGTCGACCCGGTTGTTCATGGCGTGCATGACCGAGCCGGCCCCGAGGAACATGTTGGCCTTAAAGAAGCCGTGCGTCACCAGGTGGAAGATCGCGTAGAGGTAACCGACCGGGCCGAGCCCGACCGCGAGCATCATGTAGCCGATCTGCGACATCGTCGAGGCGGCCAGCGCCTTCTTGATGTCGTCCTTGGCGCAGCCGACGATCGCGCCGTAGAGCAGCGTGACCGCGCCGACGATCGCCACGACGAGCCGGGCATCCGGGGTGAGGTCGTAGATCGCCTGGCTGCGGGCGACGAGGTAGACACCGGCGGTGACCATCGTCGCCGCGTGGATCAGGGCCGAGACCGGGGTCGGGCCGGCCATCGCGTCACCCAGCCAGCTCTGCAGCGGGAACTGCGCCGACTTGCCGCAGGCCCCGAGCAGCAGCGCGCGCCCGATCAGCGTCAGCGTGAGGTCGCCCGCGCCGGAGGCGTTGCCGTGCACCGTCGCGAAGTCCAGCGCCCCGAAGGTCGCGAGCATGATCGCCATGGCCGTGATGAGCCCGACGTCACCGACGCGGTTGACGACGAAGGCCTTGTTGGCGGCCGCGGCATACTCCGGGTTCCAGTTCCAGAAGCCGATGAGCAGGTAGGACGCCAGACCCACGCCCTCCCAGCCGACGAAGAGCAGCAGGTAGGAGTCGGCGAGCACCAGGATGAGCATCGCCGCCACGAAGAGGTTGAGGTAGGCGAAGAACCGGCGCTTGTCCGGGTCGCCCTCCATGTAGCCCAGCGAGTAGACGTGGATGAGGCTGCCCACGAAGGTGATGAGCATGACGAAGGCCAGCGACAACGGGTCCAGCAGCAGCCCCGCGGTCAGCGACAGCTCGCCGCGCGCCCCAGTCCCACAGCGGCACCGACAGCGAGCGCTCCTCCGCGGGGAGCCCGGTGAGCTGGACGATGACCGCGACGCCCACGGCGAAGCTCGCCCAGGACAGCAGCGTCGCCAGGGCCGGGCCCCAGCGGTCGGTCATCCGCCCGCCCAGGAGCAGCAGGGCCGCACCGATCAGCGGCAGCGCGATCATCAGCCAGCCCAGGCCGGCGATGCCGTCGGCCTGGGTGGCATGGGTCGCGCCGAGACCGCCCGGGTCGTCGGCGAGGTCAGGCTGACCGAGGCCAGGCCCTGACTCAGGTCGTGCACAGACACGAGCGCTCCTTACAGCTTCAGCAGGTTGGCGTCGTCGACCGAGGCCGACCGGCGCGCACGGAAGATGGACATGATGATCGCCAGCCCGACGACGACCTCGGCTGCGGCGACGACCATGACGAACAGGGTGTAGACCTGCCCGTCGAGGGTGCCGTGCATGCGGGCGAAGGTGACCAAGGCCAGGTTGCAGGCGTTGAGCATGAGCTCGATGCCCATGAAGACGATGATGGTGTTGCGGCGCGTCAGCACGGTGACCGAGCCGAGCGCGAAGAGCACCACGGACAGATAGATGTATGCCTCGAGCCCCATCAGTGCTCACCCCTCCCCTGCTCGTCGGTGCCCTGGCCGCTGTCGCCCAGGTCCGCCTCCGGCTCGACGTCGTGGCCGCGGTTGTCGACGGCGGCGTTGGTGCCCGAGGGCAGGTCCTGCGGCGACTGCTCGGCCGGCGGCTGACCGTCCGCGCGCCCGGTCGACCCGGCCAGACGGTACTCCGCC
This sequence comes from Serinicoccus marinus DSM 15273, assembly GCF_008386315.1. Classification (NCBI taxonomy): domain Bacteria; kingdom Bacillati; phylum Actinomycetota; class Actinomycetes; order Micrococcales; family Ornithinimicrobiaceae; genus Serinicoccus; species Serinicoccus marinus. The sequence continues at coordinate 2,606,373 of NZ_CP043808.1, forward strand.
GGGTTGGTGACCTGGCCGCGCGCGACCAGGACCCGCGGCACCGACTCCTCGATCGGGCTGCCGTCGGGCGCGAGCGCCGGCGTGTCCGCGGCGTTGTGCCGGGCATACACCCCGGGGTTCGGCTTGCCGGCGAGCCACTGGCCCGAGCGCAGCTTGTCCTGCGAGGTCTCCCGCTGCGTGCGCCGCGGCGTCAGCCGCTCCCGGTGCGCCAGCACCATCGCGCCATGACCGCGATGACCAGCAGCGCGCCGAGCGTCTCGAAGGTCAGCACCTGCCGCTCGAAGATCTCGCGGGCCAGGGCCGTGACGCTGCCCTCGGTCTGCACCGCCTCGAGCCCGACGGCCTGCGGCCAGGACACCTGCGCCAGGGCCAGCGTCGCGACGACGACGAAGAGCGCACCCAGCCCGAAGGCCCAGACCCGCTGCCCGCGCAGCGTCTCCACGGTCGAGTCGGAGGCGTCCACGCCGACGAGCATGACGACGAAGAGGAAGAGCATCATCACGGCGCCGGAGTAGACGAAGATCTGGATGATGCCGACGAACTCGGCCCGCTGCACGATGTAGATGACGCCGAGGCTGATCATGGTCATGGCCATCCCCATCGCGGCGTGCACGGCCTTGCGCGCGAAGAGCAGCCCGAGGGCGCCTATGACGGCGACGACGGCGAGCACCAGAACAGTCCGACCTCCATGCCGTCGATCCGGTCGGGGGTCACGACCCGACCTCGACGTCGCGCCCGCTGTCCTCACGTGACTGCACGTAGTCCCGCTGCGCCTGCGTGGGGCCGGTGACCTTGCCCTGGTAGTAGTCGCGCTCCTCCATGCCCTCGACCATGGGAACGGCGGCGCGAGCATGTCCGGGCGCAGCGGCGCGAGCAGCTGGTGCTTCTCGTAGATGAGCGGCGCCCGCTCGGAGTCGGCCAGCTCGTACTCGTTGGTCATCGTCAGGGCGCGCGTCGGGCAGGCCTCGATGCACAGTCCGCAGAAGATGCACCGCAGGTAGTTGATCTGGTAGACGCGGCCGTAGCGCTCGCCGGGGCTGAAGCGGGCCTCGTCGGTGTTGTCCGCTCCCTCGACGTAGATCGCGTCCGCCGGGCACGCCCAGGCGCATAGCTCGCAGCCGACGCACTTCTCCAGCCCGTCCGGGTGCCGGTTGAGCTGGTGCCGCCCGTGGTAGCGGGTGGCGGTCGGGCGCTTCTCCTCGGGGTACTCCTGCGTCGGGACCTTGCGGAACATCGTGGCGAAGGTCACCCCGAAGCCGGCGACGGGTGCGAAGAGCTGACCCAGGACGCCGGGCTCCTTCTTGCCGCCCGCGGGATCGACGTCGCGCCCGGGGCGGGCCGGGGTCGCGGCGTCCTCCCGGCGGGCGGGCTCGGGGGCGTGCTGAGGCTCGGTCGGGTCAGCCACGGCTCTCCTTCTCATCGGTCGGGCTCGTGCGTGCGTCGTCGGTGTCGGTCGGGGGCGCCCCCGCGGGGACGGTCACCGGGGCGGCCTGCTCGACCGCGGGCCGCGGCTCGACGAGCCGCTGACCGGGCATCGGCGGGACAGGGTAGCCGTCCGCGAACGGGTCGATCTCCTCGGGGACCTCGCGCGCCTCCTCCTTCGCCGCGGCGCGGCGCTGGGCATACCGGTCCCAGACGAGGATCCCGATGAGGACGAAGACGCCGATGCCGCCGAGGGTGAGCACGGTCACCCAGCGGCCCTCGCCGAAGTAGCCCTCCTGGGCCGACCGGATGAGCATGACCGCGACGACCCACACGAGGGACAGCGGGATGAGGATCTTCCACCCCAGCGCCATGAACTGGTCGTAGCGGACGCGCGGCAGCGACCCGCGGACCCAGACGTAGAAGAAGATGAAGGCCCACATCTTGAGGGTGAACCACAGCAGGCCCCACCAGCCCTGGTCGAGCATGCCGTCGCCGACGAGGTTGAGCGGCCACGGCGCGTGCCAGCCGCCCATGAAGAGCGTGGTCGCCAGCGCCGAGACGGTGAACATGTTGATGTACTCGCCGAGGAAGAACATGCCGAACTTCATCGAGGGTACTCGGTGTGGAAGCCACCGCCGAGCTCGCCCTCGCCCTCGGCGAGGTCGAAGGGCAGCCGGTTGGTCTCGCCGATCATCGTGATGACGTAGACGACGAAGCTGAAGAAGAGCGGCACGACGTACCACAGCGGGATGCCCAGCACAGTGGTCTGCTGCTGGGCCTCGACGATCTGGCTGGTCGACATCGACCCGGCGTAGAGGAAGACAGCGACGAGGGACAGTCCCATCGCGATCTCGTAGGAGATGACCTGCGCCGTCGAGCGCAGCCCGCCGAGCAGCGGGTAGGTCGAGCCCGAGGACCAGCCGGCGAGGACGAAGCCGTAGGCGGAGACACCGGCGACGGCGAGCACGAGGAGCACCGCGACCGGGGTGTCGGTGAGCTGCAGCGGCGTGGTGTGGCCGAACATCTCGACGTCGCCGCCCATGGGGATGATGGCGAAGGAGACGAAGGCGAGCGAGGCCACGATCAGCGGCGCCGCGTAGAACATCAGCTTGTCCGCGCCCTTGGGCGTGACGTCCTCCTTGAGGAACAGCTTGATGCCGTCGGCCACGGTCTGCAGCAGCCCGAGCGGGCCGAGGCGGTTCGGGCCGGGGCGCTGCTGCATCTGGCCGATGACGCGCCGCTCGAACCAGATGACGATGACGACCGAGAGCATCACGTAGACGAAGAGCAGCGAGGCCTTCATCAGCGACAGCCACCAGGGGGTGTCGCTGAAGTCGGCGGCCGGGAGGTCCTCGGTGAGCAGCGGCACGCTCGCCGCGAGCTCGGGGTATGCCGTCAGCAGGTTCATGCCTCACCTCGCGTGGTCGTGGCGGCGGCGGGGGCAGCGGCGCCGGCCAGGCGCACGACGTCACCGGCGCCGACGCCCAGCGTCGGCCGCACCGTCGAGCCCACCTGGTTGGCCGGCACCCACACCACACCGTCGGGCATCGGGGTGATCGCGGCGGGCAGCGCGATGCCGCCCCGGTCGGTGGACACCTCGACCGGATCGCCGTCGACGACGCCGAGCGAGGCCGCGGTGTCCGCCGAGATGCGGGCCACCGGGGTGTGCCGGGTGCCGGCGAGGAAGGGCTCGCCGTCCTGCAGCCGGCCCGCGTCGAGCACCTGGTGCCAGGTCGCCAGCACCGCCTCGCCCGGGCCGACGGCCGCCGGCCCGGTGGCGGGCACGTCCGGCAGGCCGGTCCGGTCGCCGGACCAGTCGCCCAGCGCCTGGATCTCCTGCCGGACCGCGGGCACGGTGCCGGTGCCCAGGGTGACGCCCATCGCGCCGGCCAGGCGGTCCAGGATGACGTGGTCCGAGCTCGCGCCGGACTCGATCGCCCGGTCGAAGGGCCGCGGGCGGCCCTCCCAGTTGAGGAACGACCCGGACTTCTCCTGGTGCGGCGCGACGGGGAGGATGACGTCGGCGAACTCGTGGACCGCGCTCTCGCGGACCTCCAGCGACACGACGAAGGCACGCGCCAGCGCGCGTCGGGCGAGCTCGGGGTCGGGCAGGTCGTCGATCTCGACGCCCCCGACGACGAGCGCGCCCAGCTCGCCGGACGCGGCGGCCTCGAGGATCGCGGTGGCGTCCCGGCCGGGACCGGCCGGCAGCGCGGCACCGTCCAGGCCCCAGCGCGTGGCGACCTCGTGGCGGGCGGTGCCGTCGGAGACCGGTCGGCCACCGGGCAGCAGGCCCGGCAGCGTTCCCATCTCCACACCGCCCCGCTCGCCGGCGCGGCGCGGCACCCAGGCCAGGCGGGCACCGGTGGCCCGCGCCAGCCGGACGGCGGCGGACAACGCGCCCGGCACCATGCCGAGGCGCTCGCCGACGAGGATGACCGCGCGCTCGCCGAGCGCGTCGGAGGCGGCGTCGAAGCTGTCCTGCTCGAGCGGGCTCGTCGCGCCGTCCACCTGCTTCTGGCCGCCCTGCTCCCGACGCGTGGTCAGGGCCTGCAGCACCTCTGCCTCGGTGCCCGGTGCGGCGGGCAGCAGCGTGCCGGCCATCTTCTCCAGGCCGCGGGTGGCCCAGGGCGCCACGGCGTAGACCTGGGTGGCGTTCTTGCGCATCGCCTTGCGGAGCCGCAGGAAGACCATCGCGGCCTCCTCCTCGGCCTCCAGGCCCACGAGCAGCACCGAGGTCGCGTGCTCGAGGTCGGTGTAGCTCACGTCGCGGGTCCCGACCACGGTCGAGGCGAGGAAGTCCTCCTCCTCGGCGCTGTGCGGGCGGGCGCGGTGATCGACGTCGTGGGTGCCGAGCGCGACCCGAGCCAGCTTGGCGTAGGCATACAGGTCCTCGACGCTGCCCCGGCCACCGGGCAGGACCCCGACACCCCCCGCGTCGCGAGCCGTGGTGAGGCCCGCGGCCGCCGCGGCATAGGCATCACGCCAGGAGCTGACGGCGTAGTCGCCGTCGGCACCGCGGACGACCGGGTCGTGCAGCCGGTCCGGGAGCGTGGGGTAGGCGAACGCCCAGCGCCCCTTGTCGCAGTTCCACTCCTCGTTGACCTCGGGGTCGTTCAGCGCCATCCGGCGCAGGACGGTGCCGCGCCGGTGGTCGGTGCGGATGGCGCAGCCACCGGCGCAGTGCTCGCAGACGCTCTCGGTGGAGACGAGGTCGAAGGGGCGCGAGCGGAAGCGGTAGGCGGCGCCGGTCAGCGCGCCGACCGGGCAGATCTGGACGGTGTTGCCGGAGAAGTAGCTCTCGAACGGCTTCTCCTCGTAGATCCCGACCTGCTGCAGCGCGCCGCGCTCGATGAGCGCGATGAACGGGTCGCCGGCGATCTGGTCCGAGAAGCGGGTGCACCGGGCGCACAGCACGCAGCGCTCGCGGTCGAGCAGCACCTGGCTGGAGATGTTGACCGGCTTGGGGAAGGTGCGCTTGACGTCCTCGAAGCGGGACGTCGGGCGGCCATCGGACATCGCCTGGTTCTGCAGCGGGCACTCGCCGCCCTTGTCGCAGACCGGGCAGTCCAGCGGGTGGTTGATCAGCAGCAACTCCATCACACCGCTCTGCGCCTTGTCGGCGACCTCGGAGGTGTGCTGGGTGTTGACGACCATCCCTGGGGAGACGGCGATGGTGCAGGAGGCCTGCGGCTTGGGCATGGGCTTGAGGTTGCCCTCGCGGTCCGGGGTCGACACGTCCACGAGGCACTGCCGGCAGGCGCCCACCGGCTCCAGCAGCGGGTGGTCGCAGAAGCGCGGGACGTGGATGCCGACCTGCTCCGCGGCCCGGATGACCAGGGTGCCCTCGGGGACCGAGACGGGCACGTCGTCGATCGTGACGTCGACCATCTTCACCTCGGCGTCCTGCTCGGCGCGGGCGTCGGTGTCGATACTCATGCGGGCTGGCTCTCCTTCGCGAAGAGGGTGTTGCGCTCGGCCGGGAAGAGCTCGTGCCACGGGGTGTGCATCCCCTGCTCGAACTCCTCGCGGAAGTACTTGATGCCGGACGTGACGGGGCTGGTGGCACCGTCGCCCAGCGCGCAGAAGCTGCGGCCGAGGATGTTGTCGCAGATGTCGTCGAGCTTCTCGATGTCGCCCTCGCGACCCTGGCCGGCCTCCAGCCGGGCCAGGATCTGCTTGAGCCAGAAGGTGCCCTCGCGGCACGGGGTGCACTTGCCGCACGACTCGTGGGCGTAGAAGTCGATCCACCGCGAGACCGCACGGACGACCGAGACGGACTCGTCGAAGATCTGCAGCGCGCGGGTGCCCAGCATGGACCCCTCCGCCGCCACCGACTCGAAGTCGAGCGGCACGTCGAGGTGCTCGTCGGTGAAGATCGGCGTCGAGGACCCGCCAGGGGTCCAGAACTTCAGCTTCTTGCCGCCACGCATCCCGCCGGCCATGTCGATGAGCTCGCGCAGCGTGATGCCGAGCGGCGCCTCGTACTGCCCGGGACGCTCGACGTGCCCGGAGAGGCTGAAGAGCCCGAAGCCCTGGGACTTCTCGGTGCCCATGCCGGCGAACCAGTCCGCCCCGTGCAGCACGATCGGCGGCACCGAGGCGATGGACTCGACGTTGTTGACGACGGTGGGCCGGGCGTAGAGGCCCGCGACGGCGGGGAACGGCGGCTTGAGGCGCGGCTGCCCACGTCGGCCCTCGAGGGAGTCCAGCAGTGCGGTCTCCTCGCCGCAGATGTATGCCCCGGCGCCCGCGTGCACGGTGATGTCCAGGTCGAAGCCGGTCCCGAGGATGTTTTTGCCGAGGTAGCCCGCGGCATACGCCTCCTCGACGGCCCGCATGAGCCGGCGGTAGACGTGCACGATCTCGCCCCGGAGGTAGATGAACGCGTGGTTGCACCCGATCGCGAACGAGGTGATGACCATGCCCTCGATGAGGAAGTGCGGGGCGGCCATGAGCAGCGGGGTGTCCTTGCAGGTGCCCGGCTCGGACTCGTCGGCGTTGACGACGAGGTAGCGGGGGCCGCCGTCCGGCGGGGGCAGGAAGCCCCACTTCATGCCGGTCGGGAAGCCGGCGCCGCCGCGTCCGCGCAGGCCGGACTCCTTGGCCGCCGCGACCAGGTCCGCCGGGTCCGTCGTCAGCGCGGCCCGGAGAGCCTGATAGCCCTCGTGCTGCTCGTAGGTCTCCAGCGTCCAGGACCGCTCGGCGTCCCAGAAGGCGGAGAGGATGGGGGTCAGCTGCGTGCTCACGCGTCGTCTCCCTCGTGCGTCTCGTCGACGTCCTTGACGCCCTCGGAGGTCGGGACCTCGTCGGGCTCGTTGGCGTCCGTGTTCACCGAGTCGTGCTGGCCGGCCGCGAGGCCGCCGCCCGCCTGCCCCTCGGCGGTGGGCTCGGTGTCGGTCTCCGGCTCGGGGCGGGGTGCGGTCCACCCCTTCTCCTTGGCGAGCAGGGTGCCGCGCAGCGAGGGCTCCCCCGCCCCCGGCCCCTCGTCGGCCAGGCCGTCCGGGAAGCCGGCGAGCACGCGGGACACCTGCTTGAAGGTGCAGACCCGGGACGGACCGCGGGTCGGGGTGACCGGCTCTCCGGCGCGCAGCCGGTCGGTCAGCGCCTTGGTGCTCTCGGGGGTCTGGTCGTCGAAGAACTCCCAGTTGACCATGACCACCGGCGCGTAGTCGCAGGCCGCGTTGCACTCCACCCGCTCGAGGGTGATCGTGCCGTCCTCGGTGGTCTCGTCGTGCCCGACCCCGAGGTGCTCGCTCACCTCGTCGAAGATCTGGTCGCCGCCCATGATGGCGCACAGGGTGTTGGTGCAGACGCCGACGGTGTACTCGCCGTTGGGGTGCCGCTTGTACTGCGTGTAGAAGGTCGCGACCCCGCTGACCTCGGCGGTCGTCAGGTCGAGCAGCTCGGCGCACAGCTGGACGCCGCGGCCGGTGACGTAGCCGTCCACCGACTGCACCAGGTGCAGCATCGGCAGCAGCGCGGAGCGCTTCTGCGGGTAGCGGGCGATGATGAGCTCGCTGTCCGCCACGAGCTGGGCCCGGACGTCCTCCGGGTATGCCTCCTCCGAGGCGTGCAGCGGCGTGTGGTGGTGGAGCGGTCCGTGGTCCGCGTGGCCCGCGACGCTGTGGTGGACGCGCCGCTCGGAGGCCTCCTCGAGCTGGCTGCGCATGTCCTCCTGCTCATGAGCCGTCATCGGTCCACTCCTCCCATCACCGGGTCGATCGAGGCGACCGCGACGATCACGTCGGCGACCAGGCTGCCCTCGGACATCGCCGAGGCCGCCTGGAGGTTGTTGAAGCTCGGGTCCCGGAAGTGGACGCGGTAAGGCCGGGTGCCGCCGTCGGAGACCGCGTGCACCCCCAGCTCGCCCTTGGGCGACTCCACCGCGGTATACGCCTGCCCGGGCGGGACCCGGAAGCCCTCGGTCACCAGCTTGAAGTGGTGGATGAGCGACTCCATGGACTCGCCCATGATCGTGCGGATGTGGTCCAGGCTGTTGCCCTGCCCGTCCGCGCCGACCGACAGCTGCGCCGGCCAGGCGATCTTTTTGTCGGCTACCATGACCGGCTCGCCATGGCTCGCGCGCAGCCGGGCGATGGCCTGCTCGGCGATCCGCAGCGACTGCCAGATCTCGTCCAGCCGGATGCAGATGCGGCTGTAGGCGTCCATGTCGCGGCGGGTGATGACATCGAAGTCGTAGGTCTCGTAGCCGCAGTAGGGCTCGTCCTTGCGCAGGTCGTGCGGCAGACCGGTCGAGCGCAGGATCGGTCCGGTGATGCCCAGCGCCATGCAGCTGGCCAGCGAGAGGTAGCCCACGTCGACGGTGCGGCCCTTGAGGACCGGGCTCTCCAGCAGCAGCTTCTCCAGCTCGCCGATCCCGCGCCGCAGCGCGGGCAGCTCGGCCTCGAACTGGTCCAGGTGCTCGGGCAGGACGTCCTGGGCGACGCCGCCGGGCCGGACGTAGGCGTTGTTCATGCGCAGCCCCGACACGGCCTCGAAGAAGCGCAGCAGCCGCTCCCGCTCCCGGAACCCGGTCGTCATGACCGTGGTGGCACCCAGCTCCATGCCACCGGTCGCCAGCGCGATGAGGTGGGAGCCGATGCGGTTGAGCTCCATCATGAGGACGCGGATGTCGCTGGCGCGCTGCGGGATCTGGTCGGTGATGCCGAGCAGCTTCTCGACCGAGAGGCAGTAGGCGGTCTCGTTGAAGATCGGCGTGAGGTAGTCCATCCGGGTGCAGAACGTGGTCCCCTGCACCCAGGTGCGGAACTCCATGTTCTTCTCGATGCCGGTGTGGAGGTAGCCGATCCCCGCACGGGCCTCCCGCACGGTCTCGCCGTCGAGCTCCAGGATGAGCCGGAGCACGCCGTGCGTGGAGGGGTGCTGCGGCCCCATGTTGACCACGATGCGCTCCGCGCCGAGGGTCGCGACGTCCTTGGCGATGTCGTCCCAGTCGCCGCCACCGGCGGTGTAGACCGCGCCGCCGTCGACGGAGTCCGAGGTCGGTCCGCCCTCGGCATACAGGTCCGTCGGGGTGCCGCCGAGGTAGTCGGCGCCCTGGTCTGCCTTGGTCTGGTCGTGCGTGGTCGCCATCAGGTGTAGCTCCTCCGCTGGTCGGGAGCCGGGATGGTGGCCCCCTTGTACTCGACCGGGATGCCGCCGAGCGGGTAGTCCTTGCGCTGCGGGTGCCCGGGCCAGTCGTCCGGCATGAGGATGCGGGTCAGCCCCGGGTGCCCCTCGAAGACGATGCCGAACATGTCCCAGGTCTCGCGCTCGTGCCAGTCGTTGGCCGGGTAGATGCCCACGATCGACGGGATCCGCGGGTCGTCGTCCGGGCAGGTGACCTCGATGCGCACCCGGCGCACACCGTGGGTGATCGACTGGAAGTGGTAGACCGCGTGCAGCTCCGCGCCGGTCTGCTCGGGCCAGTGCACCCCGGAAACCCCGGTGCAGATCTCGAAGCGCAGCCGCGGGTCGTCACGCAGCGGGCGGACGAGCGCCTGCAGGTGGTCACGGTGCACGTGCAGCGTCAGCTCGCCGCGGTCGACGACCACGCGCTCCAGCCCGGCGGCGACAGCCTGCGGGGCGGCCGCCTGCAGGGCGTCCACGACCTCGTCGAAGTAGGAGCCGTAGGGCCGCTCCGCGGCGCCGGGGAAGAGCACGGGCGCGTCCAGCCCGCCGTAGCCCGAGGTGTCGCTGCCCATGGACCCGCCGAACATCCCCTGCTTGCGGGCCATCGTGACCGGCTCGCCGGCGCTCTGCGCCGCCGGCACCGAGCCGCCCGCGGTCTCCTGGGCGGTCCCGGTGTCGACCTTCTGGCCCTCGGTCCGCGAGGGGGCGTGCTCCTCGTCGAGGGTGGTCTCCTGCGTCGCCGGCTCGCGGTTCGGGGTCTCCGGGCCGGTCTCGACCTTGTCGCCGGCGCTGTCGTCACGCGTGGTGTCGTCCGCGCTCACGCGAGCAGCCCCTTCATCTCGGAGGTCGGCATCGCCTTCATGGCAGCCGCCTCGGCCGCGCGGGCCGCGGCCTCGCGGTTGACGGAGAACTTGAACTCACGGATCTGCTTCTGCAGCTCCAGGATGGCGTTGAGCAGCATCTCGGGCCGGGGCGGACACCCGGGGAGGTAGACGTCGACCGGCACGATGTGGTCCACGCCCTGCACGATCGCGTAGTTGTTGAACATGCCGCCCGAGCTGGCGCAGACGCCCATCGAGATGACCCACTTGGGGTTGGGCATCTGGTCGTAGACCTGGCGCACGACCGGCGCCATCTTCTGCGACACGCGCCCGGCGACGATCATGAGGTCAGCCTGGCGCGGGGTCGCCGCGAAGCGCTCCATCCCGAACCGGGCGATGTCGTAGTCCGGGGTGCCGACGGCCATCATCTCGATGGCGCAGCAGGCCAGCCCGAAGGTGGCCGGCCACACGGAGTACTGCCGCAGCTGGCCGGCCAGTCCTTCGACCGTCGACAGCATGATCCCACCGGGGATCTTGTCCTCGAGACCCATCGTCAGCTCACCACACTCTCAGAGTTGTGCACGTTCAGTCCCATTCCAGCCCGCCCCTGCTCCACTCGTAGACGAAGGGCACCGAGACGACGACGAGGAAGAGCAGCATCGCCAGCACGGAGAACAACCCGACCTGGTCGAAGGCCACGGCGAAGGGGTAGAGGAAGAGCACCTCGACGTCGAAGACGATGAAGAGCATCGCCGTGAGGTAGTACTTGACCGGCACGCGCCCGCCCTCGTGCGCCTGCGGCGTGGGCTGGATCCCGCACTCGTAGGCCTCGGCCTTGGCGCGGTTGTAGGTCACCCGGCCCAGCAGCCCCCCGCCGAAGACCGACCCGAAGGCGAAGAGCAGGCCGAAGAAGAGGAAGAAGATGATGGGCAGATAGGGGTGGTAGTCCATGTCTTGCCTCAGCACTCCTTTCGGGACAGGCCCAGCGCTGGGCTCACCGGGGTCGCGCGCATACTTATCCTAAGGTCAACACAGCGTCTCATGCCGCCGGAGTCATCCTGCTCAGGGCGTTGATGACGCGGTCGTCGAGCCCGCCGCCGCGCTCCTGCGGCAGGTTGGCCATGATCTTGAGCAGCAGCCGCATGAGCGAACGGCGCGGCAGGCCGTACTTCACCGCGAGCCGCATGATCTCGGGCTTGCCGATGAGCGTGGCGAAGCCGCGGCCGAGGGTGTAGTAGCCGCCGAGGGCGTCCTTCATGGCCGCGGTGTAGCTGTGGAGCACGGCCTCCCGCTCCCCCGGCGTGGCCCGGGCCAGCGCCGCGCTGATGACCTCGGCGGCGTGCCGTCCGGCCTCCATCGCCTCGGCGATCCCCTCGCCGTTGAACGGGTTGACCATGCCGCCGGCGTCACCGACGAGCAGCAGCCCCCGGTCGTAGAGCGGCTGCCGGTTGAAGCACATCGGCAGCGCGGCACCCCGGATCGGGGCCTGGCGGGTCTCCTCGGAGAAACCCCAGCCCTCGGGCATCGTCTCCACCCACCGCCGCATGACGTCGCGGTAGTCGAAGGTGCCGAAGGCCTCCGAGGTGTCGAGGATCCCGAGGCCGACGTTGGCGGTGCCGTCGCCCAGCGGGAAGATCCAGCCGTAGCCGGGCATGAGCTCGTCCCGCTCCCCGCGTGCGTCCTTCGTCCACAGCTCCAGCCAGGACTCGAGGTAGGCGTCGTCGTGCCGCGGGGTCTCGTAGTAGGCCCGCACCGCGACCCCCATCGGCCGGTCGTCGCGCTTGGGACGGTCCATCCCGAGCGAGAGCCGGCTGGAGTTGCCGTCGGCGGCCACGACGACCTGGGCCCGGAACTCACGGCGCTCCCCCGTGGCCCGCCCGTCCGGACCCATGACCTTGGCCTGCACGCCGCAGATGTGACCGCGCCCGTCGAGGACCGGCGTCTGGACGTTGATGCCCTCGAGGAGCCGCGCCCCGCGCGCCGCGGCGTGGCGGGCCAGGGTCTCGTCCAGGTCCTGCCGGGTCCGCACCAGCCCGAAGGGCGGGAAGGTCGCGTTGCCAGGCCAGTCGAGCTCCAGGCGCATCCCGCCGCCGATGATCCGCAGACCCCGGGTGCGGTGCCAGCCGTCGGCCTCGTCGATGGGGACGCCGAGGTGGATCAGCTCGCGGACGGCGCGCGGGGTGAGCCCGTCGCCGCAGATCTTGTCGCGCGGGAAGGTGGACTTCTCCAGCAGCAGAACGTCGAGGCCGTGGGACGCGAGGTAGGCGGCGGTGCTCGAGCCTCCCGGCCCGGCGCCGACGACGATGACGTCGGCTGTCTCGACCTGCTCACTCACTGTTGGCGCCTCGCTTGTGACAACGTTCACGAACTCTGCGAAGTCTAGGCTCCTGCCGGCCGCCGGATCGGCGCAGGGACGCCTCAGACCAAATACGTCAGGACGACGCGGGCTAATGGGCGATCAGTCGACGGGGGCGACCGCGTGGTGCAGCGCGACGACACCGGCGCTGAGGTTGCGCCACCGCACCTGCTCCCACCCGGCCGCGCGGACCTGCTGCGCCAGCGCGCGCTGGTCGGGCCAGGCGCGGATCGACTCGGCGAGGTAGACGTAGCTCTCCGGGTTGGAGCTGACGCGGCGGGCCACGCGGGGCAGGGCCCGCATGAGGTAGTTGCGGTAGACCGTGGCGAAGACCGGCAGGACCGGGCGGCTGAACTCGCACACCACCAACCGGCCACCGGGGCGCACCACGCGGCGGAACTCGCGCAGCGCAGCGTCGACGTCCGCGACGTTGCGCAGCCCGAAGCTCATCGTCACCACGTCAAAGGAGTCGTCGGCGAAGGGCAGCCGCATCGCGTCCGCCGCGGTGAACGGCAGGTCGGGCCGCCGGCGGTAGCCCTCGGTGAGCATGCCCAGGGAGAAGTCCGCGGGGACCACCTGGACACCGCGGTCGGCATACGGCTCGCTGGAGGTGCCGGTGCCCGCGGCGATGTCCAGCACGCGCTCGCCCGGGGCCGCGCCGACCGCGCGCACCACGGCACGCCGCCACAGGTGGTCCATGCCTCCGCTGAGCACGGTGTTGGTGAGGTCGTAGCGCCGCGCCACGCCGTCGAACATCCGGGCCACCTCGTGCGGCTGCTTGTCGAGGTCGGCGCGTGTCGGGCTCATGCGGGCCATCCTCCCATCACGTCCTACAGTGGTCGGCTGTGGCTGTGACCCGCACCCTGCCCCGCCTGCGCGCCCGCACCCTCGCGGTCGACGCCCCGGGCGACCTGCTGACCCGCGTGCCCGACGAGGTCGACCCGCGCGACGTCGTGGCCTGGCTGCGCGAGGGCGACGGCCTGGTCGGGTGGGGCCGGGTGGCCGGGGTGAGCGCCACCGGGCCGGACCGGTTCCGCGAGGCCGAGACGTGGTGGACGCAGGTGCGCGCCGCGGCCGTGGTCGAGGACGAGGTCCGGCTGCCCGGCACCGGTCTCGTGACCTTCGGCTCCTTCACCTTCGCCGCCGACTCCCGGGACGAGAGCAGCCTCACGATCCCCCGGGTCGTCATCGGGCGCCGGGACGGCCTGGCCTGGGTCACCCAGGTGGTCGCCGAGGACGAACCGTGGCCGGTCGAGCACCCCGCGGAGCTGCTGGGGCGCGTCAATGAGGACATCGAGGTGGCCGACCCGCTGGTCGAGTCCGACGGCTCCGTGGGCGCCGAGGACTGGCCGGGCGTCGTGGCGGCCGCGGTGCGCCGGATCGACCAGGGTGAGGTCGACAAGGTGGTGCTGGCCCGGGACGTGACGGTGCGGCACCGCGAGGGTCGGGTGGTGCGGGTCGCCCCGGTGCTCGAGCGGCTGGAGAAGCGGTATGCCGCCACCTGGACTTTCGCCGTCTCGGGGCTGGTGGGGGCCACCCCGGAGATGCTGGTCCGGCTGCAGGGCGGCAAGGTCCGCTCGCGGGTCCTGGCCGGCACGATCCGACGGCCGAACGGCATCCCCGCTCCCGACACCGACGTGCCCGGCACCGGCGACCCCGCGCACCCGGTCGACCCTCGGCTGCGGCTCGTCAGCAGCACCAAGGACCTGGACGAGCACGACTACGCCGTGCGGTCGGTGGCCGAGGCCCTGGCGCCCCACTGCAGCGACCTCGTCGTCCCGGAGGCGCCCTACGTGCTGGAGCTGCCGGACGTCTACCACCTCGCCAGCGACCTCATCGGCACCATGCACAGCGAGGCCACCTCGCTGCGGCTGGCCGCGGCGCTGCACCCCTCGGCGGCGGTCTGCGGCACCCCCACCGAGGCGGCGGCGCGGGTGATCGGCGAGCTGGAGGGCATGGACCGCGGCCGGTATGCCGGCCCGGTCGGCTGGATGGACGGCTCCGGCGACGGCGACTGGGGCATCGCGCTGCGCTGCGGCGAGCTGGCCGACGACCGGCACTCGATGCGCATCTTCGCCGGCGGCGGGATCGTCGCGGCCTCCGACCCGGCCGCCGAGCTGGCCGAGACCGAGGTCAAGCTCACCGCGATGCGGCACGCCCTGGGCCTCACCGACGCCTGAGCGGCACCACCGGGGCCGGGATCCAGTAGCGGCGTTTGGGCATGCCGCCGCCGGGCGGGGTGCGCAGGTCCGCGAGGACCCCGCCGCAGCGCTCGATGGCTCGCGCGGAGCCGACGTTGTCGTCGTCGCAGGTCACCAGCACGTCCCCCACGCCGAGGCCGCGCAGCCGCTCGACCGACTGGCGCAGGATCTCGGTGGCGTGGCCGCGGCGGCGGAAGGGCGGGGCGACGGCATACCCCACGTGGCCGCCGACCTCGCGCAGGAAGGGCGTGACCTCGTGCCGGATCGACACCCGACCCACCGGTGTACCCTCGGCCTCGGCCACGAGGAAGTCCGCGCGCACCCGGCCCGGGGGCAGGTCGGACCCGTCGGCCTCGCGCCGCACCTGCGCCAGGATCTCCTCCCAGCTCCCCTGGGCGAGCAGCAGGTCGAAGCCCTCGACGGCGAGCTGCTCGTGCATGCGGCGCAGCGCGGTCTCGTCGGCCGCGGTAGGCGGGCGCAGGGTGAGCATCAGCCCAGGGTGGCGGGCGCGCGCCCGGGGCGGCCAGCCGTTTTCTCCCGCATCACCGGGGACAGCACGAGGAGCAGCCCGAGGAAGCCCACGACGAGGAAGAGCGCGCGGTCCAGGCCGATGGCCTCGGCGAGCACGCCGATCGTCGGGGCGCCGAAGAGGAAGGCGCCGTAGGCGATGGTCGACACCGAGGTGATGGCCCGGTTGCCCCGCCCGGGCACCTCGCCGGCGGCGGAGATCGCGGCCGGGAAGATCGTGGCCACGCCGAGCCCCCACATCAGCCCGCCGACCAGCGCCAGCGTGAGCGAGGAGGTCAGGGTGACGAGCAGGATGGCCGCGGCCGCCAGCACCGCCCCGGTGCGCACCACGGTGGCGCGCCCGAAGCGGTCGATGGCCGGGCCGCCGGCGAGCCGCCCGATCGTCATCGTCAGGTTGAAGGCGGTGAGGGTCAGCGCACCGAAGGCGGCGGGCGCCCCGTGCACGTCCACGAGCAGCAGCGCCAGCCAGTCGTTGGCCGACCCCTCGGCCAGGGCACCGGCGAGGCAGATGAGCCCGATGAGCACCTCGGTCGCGGTCAGCCCGCGCCGTTCTGGCTCGGGGGCAGCCCCGGACGATGCGCCGCCGTCGGGCACCGGCTCCGGATCCAGCACCTCCGGCGCCTCGGGCACGAAGCGGCTCGCCCCCCAGACCCCGGCGACCGCCGCCACCGCGGCGAGCACCGGCAGCTGGCCGAGCCCGATCCCCCACCACGCCGCGAGCGCGCTCGACCCGGCGCCGAGCACCGCACCCCCGGAAAAGGCGGCGTGGAAGTAGGGCATGAGCGAGCGGTGGCGCGACTGCTCGACATGGGTGCCTTGGATGTTCATGGCGACGTCCCAGACGCCGATGTTCATGCCGGTGAGCACGAGGATGCCGAGCAGCACCGGCACCGAGGGCGCGAGCGCCACCAGCCCCCACCCCAGGCACCCGAGCAGCACGGTGACGAGCACCACCCGGCGGGACCCGAAGCGGTCCACCGCCCGGCCGGTGAAGGGCATCGCGAGCAACGAGCCCAGGCCCATCCCCATGAGCACCAGACCCAGCTGTGCCTTGTCGGCACCGAGGTGGTCGCGCACGGCGGGGACCCGGGAGAGGGCCTGGCCCATGACATACCCCGAGCTCGCGAAGACCACGAGCACCGCGAGCACCGACCCGCGCACGTCCCGCTCCACGCGGTCCTCCTCCTCAGTCCCACGAAAATCCCCTGACGGACCAGCGTAGATGGTCCAGACTGACCCCGTGCCACCCGAGACCGATGCCGCCTTCACCTTCACCGACCTGACCACCGACGACCTGGCCCGCGTGCGGGACCTGGTCGAGACGGTGTGGTTCAGCGTCACCCCCGGCAAGACGCTGGAGGACCTCGACGACGAGGTGGACCTCAGCCACGCGCGCGGCGTGGTGCGGACCGGTGGACCGCTGCCCGGCGAGGCCGACGAGGGCGGGGCCGCGCCGCTCATGGCGTTCTACAGCGCCTTCGACATGGGGCTCACCGCCCCCGGGCCGGGCGACGCCCTGACCAGGGTCCCGATGGACGGTCTGACCTTCGTCAGCGTGCACCCCGACGCCCGCCGCCGCGGCGTGCTGCGGGCGATGATGACCGACCACCTGCACCGCGTCCACGAGCGCGGCGAGTGCGCGATCGCGGGGCTGCACGCGTCGGAGACCGCGATCTACGGCCGCTTCGGCTACGGCTGCGCCTCGGTCGAGGCCAAGCTGACGCTGGGGCGTGGCACCGAGCTGAGGGCGCCGGCCCCGCTCGCGGCCGAGGCGGACGGGGTGTCGACCCACGTCGTGACCGTGGACTCCGAGGCGGCGCTCGCCGTGCTGCACGAGGCGCACCTCGCCTGCGCCGGCGTCACGCTCGGCGCGGTCACCCGGCCCGAGGCCCTGGCGCAGCGATGGTTCGCCTTCCGCGACCACCCGCAGGCGCGGGGCAGCAAGGAGCCCCAGCGGCTGCTCGTCGCGCGGCGGGACGGACAGGTCAGCGGGTATGCCGTCTTCCGCCGGGAGAGCAAGTGGGAGGACGGCAAGCCGGCGGGCGAGGTCACCGTGGGCGAGCTGGGCGCCACCGACGACGCCACCCTGCTCGCGCTGGCCCGACGCCTGGTGGACCTCGACCTCACGGCGAGGACGACCTTCTGGTCCCGGCCGACCGACGACCCGGTCGCGTGGTGGACGGGCGGGCCGCGCGGCGCCGACGTGCAGCTCTTCGACGCGCTGTGGATCCGGCTGGTCGACCTGCCCCGAGCGCTGACCGAGCGTGGCTACGCCGACGGCTCGCCGCTGGACCTCGTGCTCGAGGTGACCGACGAGGTCTGCCCGTGGAACGCAGGGCGGTGGCGGCTGCGGATCGAGGCCGACGGGCGGGCCGAGGTGAGCGCGAGCGACGCCGACCCGGACCTCGAGACGCCGGTGGCGGCGCTGGGCGCGGCATACCTCGGCGGGCGGACGCTGCTCTCCCAGGCGGCCACCCTCGGGGTCACCGAGCGGACGCCGGGCGCGCTGCGCGGGCTGTCGCGCGCCCTGCGGGCCGACCGCGACCCGGTGCCGGCGATCGGGTTCTGACCCGACCCGCTACCGCGAGCGGTCGGTGACGACCGCCGTGTGCTGCTGCGCGAGCAGCCGGAGCGCCGAGAGCACGGCGTCGACCAGCACCGTGCCGACGACGACCTGCCGGACGGCGGCCTGCGGCTCGTCGGGGACGGAGGCGACGTCGACCCTCACCACCCCCTCGACCGCGTCCGCGTAGGCGTCCATGCGCTCCTCGTCCAGTCCGATCCCGGCGTCCTCGCAGGCATGGTCGCGATGGGCCGCCGCGGCCGGCACGCCCAGCAGCGGCTCGGCGGCGCGCTCAGCGCCTGACGCACCGTGCGCGCACCGGGGTCAGCGCAGCGCGTCCCGCAGCCGGCGGTGGCCGGCCCGGTCGACCGGGACCTCGACCACCTGTATGCCCCGGGCCGGCTTCGCGAGCGCCGCCCGGAGGTCGTCGAGGGAGTCGGCGCGGAGGTGGTCCACGTGGTGCGCCGCGCACAGCGCGGCCAGGTCGGCGCCGTGCGGGGTGCCGAAGACCCGCTCGGTGACAGCGGCCCGCTCCGGGGTGTCGCTGCGCCCGGGCTCGCCGTACTCCAGCGTCGAGAAGATGCCGCCGCCGTCGTCGTTGACGACGACCAGGGTGAGGTCCGGGCGCGGCTCCCCCGGCCCGACGAGCAGCCCGCCCGCGTCGTGCAGGAAGGTGAGGTCGCCCAGCAGCGCGGTCGTCCGCGCGCCGGTGGCCAGCCCGGCGCCGACGGCCGTCGACACGGTGCCGTCGATCCCCGCGAGCCCGCGGTTGGCGACCACCCGCACCGGCGGCTGCCCGCCGTCGAGCACCAGCGCGAGGTCGCGTGGCGGGTTGGACGAGCCGAGCACGAGCAGGTCACCCGCCGCGAGCGAGGCGACGACGGCGGCCGCGACGCCCGGACCGGTGAGGTCTCCCCCTGCCACCGCGTCGGACACCCAGGGCCCGAGCGCTCTCCCGGCGCCCACCCAGGCGTCCACCCACGCACGAGCACCCGGCGCGGGCTCCGGCGGCACGGCCAGCACGCCCGGGCCGTGCACCCGGCTCACGACGTGCGAGGGATCGGTCCACGTCGCCCGGGCCGACACCTGCTCCACCTCGACCCCCGGCAGCCGCCCGAGGGCGCCGAGCTCGCGGAAGAGCGTCAGCCGCCCCACGGTGAGCACCCGGTCGGGCCGCAGCTCCGCCAGCTCGCCGCGGGCGACCCGGTCGGCCACGAGCACCCCTTGCGGCACGACACCGGGCCCGGTGGGCAGCACCCCGAACGGCTCGGCCAGCACCGGCCACCCGGCGGTGGCCGCCCAGCGCAGCGCGGCCCGGGTCTGCTCCGGGTCGGGCAGGTCGCCGAGCAGCACCACGGTGCGCTCCGTGCCCGCGACCGGGTCGGCCGCCGCCGGCGGCGGTGCGGCCACCACGGTCCACGGCGACCCGTCCGGCCTGCCCGGCGGCGCCTCCCCCGTGCTCTGGAGGTCCGGGGCGAGCGGGTCGCGGAAGGCCACGTCGAGGTGCACCGGTCCACCGTGAGCGCCACCGCCCTCAGCTCCGGTCCCGTGCCCCCGGGCGGCGGCCAGCGCGCGGCACACCGTCGTCCGCCAGTGCGCCGCCGCGGTCGCGGCGATGCTCTCCGGTGCGGGCAGGTCCGCCTCCCACGACACGGCACCCGCGAAGATCCCCGGCTGGACGGTCGTCTGGTTGGCGCCGGTGCCGCGCAGCTCGGCGGGGCGGTCGGCGGAGAGCACGACGAGCGGTATGCCGCTGTGGTGCGCCTCGAGGACGGCCGGGTGGAGGTTGGCGACCGCGGTCCCCGAGGTCGTGACGACCGGGACCGGCCGCCCGCTCCCCCGGGCCAGGCCCAGCGCCAGGAAGCCGGCGCTGCGCTCGTCGACCCGCACGTGCAGCCGCAGCCGGCCGGCCCGGTCGGCCTCGGCGAGCGCGTAGGCCAGCGGCGCGGACCGGGAACCGGGCGCCAGGACCGCCTCCCGCACCCCGCCGCGTACCAGCTCGTCGACGAGGACGGTGGCCAGGGCGGTCGAGGGGTGCACGCCCCGATGCTCCCACGGACCTCGCTTCGCCCTCGCCGATGCCTCGGATCGCCCCGATCCGGCCTAGAGTTGGCGCTCATGGCCTCGAACTTCGACATCGAGCGCAAGGACGCCGAGCTGCCCCTGGTCCTCGCGGTCGACGTGGGCTCCACCGCCAGCCGGGGGATGATCTACGACGCGCAGGGCCGCCCGGTGGGCAAACGGGCCAAGGTCGCGCACTCCTTCACCGTGGCCGCCGACGGCACCTCCGAGATCGATCCCGACCAGGTCGTCCAGGAGGTCCGCGGGATCATCGAGGACCTGCTGGCCGCCCTCAAGGACGAGCAGGTCGCCGGGGTCGCGCTCGACACCTTCGCCTCCTCCCTGGTCGTCGTGGACGCCGATGGGGCAGCCCTGACCCCCTGCTTCACGTATGCCGACGGGCGGTGCGCGGCGCAGGTCGTCGAGCTGCGCGAGGAGCTCTCGGAGGAGAACCTGCAGCAGCGCACCGGCACCCGGGTGCACTCCAGCTATTGGCCGGCCCGGCTGCGCTGGCTGCAGGCCGAGCGCCCCGAGGTGATGAAGCAGGCGGCCACCGTCCTGTCCCTCGGCGACTACGTCATGCTCCACCTCACCGGGACCCTCGCGACCGGCACCTCCACCGCCTCCTGGACCGGTCTGGTCGACCGGCACACGGCGCAGTGGTATCCCGAGCTCGTCGAGATCAGCGGCATCGACGCCGACCAGCTCCCGCCGATCCACCACCTGGACGAGCCGGTGGCGGTCGCGCCGGAGCACGCCGAGCGGATCGCGCAGGAGTGGCCGGCCCTGGCGCAGGCGCAGTGGTATGCCCCCATCACCGACGGCCTGGCCGCCAACGTCGGCCTCGGTGCGCACGACGAGACCGCGATCGGCGCCTCGTGCGCCACCTCCGGAGCGATCCGCGTCCTGGTGCGGGAGATGCCCGAGACCCTCCCGCCGGGGCTGTGGTGCTACCGCGTGTCGCACGACCGCTCGCTCATCGGCGGCGCGCTCAACGACGTGGGTCGTGCCCTCGCCTGGGCGGACGTCACCCTGGCTGTCGACGACGTCGGCCCGGAGGCGCTCTCCGAGGCGCTGCGTGCCGAACCGCACGAGACGACGCCGCTGGTGCTGCCGTTCTTCACCGGCGAGCGGAGCACCGGCTGGGCCTCGGAGGCACGGGCGGTCATGGTGGGCGTCACCGCGGCCTCGGCGCCGGCCGAGGTATACCGGGGTGTCGTCGAGGGGATCGCGCTGTCCTACGCCCGCATCGCCAAGCAGCTGCGCGAGGTCGCGCCGCAGCCGGAGAAGCTCTACGCCGGCGGCGGCGTCGCCGCGGACCGGCCCGAGCTCATGCAGATCATGGCCGACGCGATGCGGACGCCGGTGACGCCGGTGAAGATGAAGCGCTCGACGCTGCACGGCACCGCCCTGCTCGCGCTGGAGAGCCTGGCCCCGGACGTGCGCCGGGCCCGGCCGGAGCGCGGCGAGACCCTGGCCCCGGACTACGCCCGCCGGCCCTACTACAGCGAGCGCTTCGGCCGCTTCCAGCTCGTCTACGAGGCGCTCTTTGACTGACCGGCCCGCCCGCTCCCTCGCCGACGACCTCCGGGACCGCACCGACGACGAGCTGGCCGCCCTGCTCCAGCGCCGTCCGGACCTCGCGCGACCCGCCCCGGCCGACGTCACCGCGCTCGCCGGACGCGCCACCACCCGCACCAGCGTGCAGCGCGCGCTGGACGGGCTGGACCTCGCGCACCTGCAGGCGCTGGAGGCGCTGCTCGTGGCCCACCCGGCCGAGCCGGCCGACCTCGCCACCCTGCTCGCGACCGACGAGGACACCGCCGCGCGCCTGACGTCGGACCTGCGGGAGCTGGCCCTGGCGTGGCGCTCGCCGGAAGGCCTGCGGCCGGCCCGGACCCTGGGCGAGGTCGTCGGCGTCCCGGCGGGCCTCGGGCCGGTGGGCGAGCGGGTCCCCGAGCCCGACCGGCTGAGCACGGCGCTGGCGGAGCTGGACCCGCGGCAGCGCAGCCTGCTCGACGCGCTGACCTGGGGCCCGGCCCGCGGCGCGGTGGCGATCGCCGCCCCGGACGGCACCGCCTCGCCGGTCGCGGCCGCGGCCGGCGAGCTCGTCGCCGCAGGGCTGCTGGAGCGTGAGGACGAGGGCCACGTGGTGCTCCCCCGGAGGTCGCGCTCGCCCTGCGCGGCGGGCGGCTGCACCAGCACCCGGCACCGCGCCCACCGGCCGTGGAGCACGCCGCTCTCGACCCCGACGTCGTCGACGCCGCCGCCGGGGGCAGGGCCGGCGAGCTCCTCGTCCTCGTGACGGAGATCGTCGAGGAGTGGGGCACCCGCCCACCGCGGGTGCTGCGCTCCGGCGGCGTGGCCGTCCGCGACCTCTCCCGCCTCGCGGCCCACCTCGAGACCTCCCCGGAGGAGACGGCCTGGCTGCTCGAGACCGCGCACGCCGCCGGGCTGCTGGCCGTCGACGACGGCAGCCGCCGCCAGGACCAGCCTGCCCAGTGGGCGCCGACCCCGGCGGCGGACGACTGGTTGGACAACGCCGCCGGGGCACGGTGGGCCGCTCTCGCGAGCGCCTGGTGGGCCTCCTCCGCCGCGGCGGACCTCGTCGGGACCACGGACAGCGGCCGCGTCAACGCGCTGTCGACCGCGACGTCATACCCCCTCGGGCGGCAGCGCCGCCAGGACGCGCTGCGCGCCCTCGCCACGCTGCCGGCCGGAGCCGTGGCGCAGGAGGACGCGCTGGGCGAGCTGCTGCGGTGGCGGCACCCGCTGCGGATGGCGCGGCACGCCGCCAGCGCCGACACCGCTGCCAGCCTCGTCACCGTGCTGCGCGAGGCGGAGTGGGCCGGGGTCACCGGTCGGGGGGCGCTGAGCGGACCGGGCCGGGCGGTCGTGGCGGGTGACGCCGGCGGTGCCGCCGACCTCATGGAGCCCCTGGTCCCGGCGGCCGTCGACCACGTGCTGCTGCAGGCCGACCTCACCGCGATCGCGCCGGGCCGGCTGGACGGAGCGGCACGGGCGCTCATGCGGCTCGTCAGCGACGTGGAGTCGCGCGGCGGCGCGAGCGTGCACCGCTTCGGCGAGGAGAGCGTGCGCCGCGCGCTGGACCTGGGGTGGACCGCCGACCGGGTGCTCGAGGAGCTGGCCGCCGTCTCCCGCACCGGGGTGCCGCAGCCGTTGGACTACCTCGTCCGCGACGTGGCACGGCGGCACGGGGTGGCCCGGGTGGGGGCCTGCTCGGCCTACCTGCGCTGCGAGGACGCCGCGCTGCTGGACCGGATCGAGCGGGACCGCGCCCGGCATGCTCCAGTGGCGACGGATCGCCCCGACGGTGCTCGTCTCACCGGTGCCCGCGCCCACGGTGATGGACCTGCTGCGCGAGGAGCAGTACGGCCCGGTCGCCGACGGCGGCGACGGCGGGCTGGAGCTGGCAGGTGCCCGGCAGCACCGGGCCGCCCCGGCCGCGACCCCGGCGGTGCGCACCCACGGCGTCGACGAGGTGGTGGCCCGCCAGGTCGTCGGGGTCATGCGCCGCGGCGACACCGGTCGTGCGGCGAGCCACGACGAGGAGGGCACGATCACCGACCCGGTGGTGGTCGCCGCCACGCTGCGCGAGGCCGCGGTGGACGGGCAGGCGCTGTGGATCGGGTATGCCGACGACGTCGGCGGCGTCGCCACCCACCTGGTGCGGCCGCTCGCGGTCGAGGCCGGCCGGGTGCGCGCGAGCCTGGGAGACGCCGACAACGACAACGTGCGCACCTTCTCGCTGCACCGGGTCACGAAGGTGCGTCCGGCGCGGTGAGCGGCGGCGACACCGGGGGCATCGGCACGGTGACCGCCCCGACGACGGCGGCGGGCGCGGACCCCGTCGGCTGGGACGGCGGGGCGGGCAGGGGGCCACGGTCCGAGGTGGAGCACCCGGTCCTGGAGGCGCACCACCGTCCTGAGCTGCACGGCCTGCGCGGCCTCGCCATCGCGCTGGTCGTGGTCTTCCACGTCTTCGGGACGGGCGCGTCTCCGGCGGCATCGACGTCTTCCTGTCGATCTCCGGCTTCCTCTTCACCGGGATGCTGGCGCGCGAGGCGGTGCGCACCGGCGGGGCGGTCCACGTCGGGCGCTACCTCGGCCGGATCGTCCGCCGCCTCCTGCCGAGCGCGGTGCTCGTCCTGGCCGCCACGTGGGTCGCGGGCCGGCTGCTCCTGCCCGAGACGCGGTGGGAGCAGCTGGGCCGGGAGCTGCTCGCCGGCCTCACCTACCAGGAGAACTGGGAGCTCATCGACTCCCAGCTCGGCTACGGCGCGGCGGGGGCGCTGACCAGCCCGGTCCAGCACTTCTGGTCGATGTCGGTGCAGGGGCAGTTCTACCTGGTGTGGCCGCTCGTGGTGGTCGGGTGCGTGCTGGTCTCGCGGGCGCTGCGCCGGTCGGTGTGGCCGGTGCTGCTCGTGACTGTCGCCGGGGTCACGGCGGCCTCGATGGTGTGGGCGGCCCGGTTGCACCTGGCCGACCAGCAGGTGGCCTACCTGCACACCGGCGCGCGGCTCTGGGAGCCGGCGCTCGGCGGGGTGCTGGCGCTGCTCGCCCTCGAGCGGCGGCTGCCACGGGGCGTGCGCGTCGTCTGCGGCTGGGCCGGCGTCGCGCTGGTCGCCACCTCGGGGCTCGTGCTGGACGGCGCCGCGCTCTTCCCCGGCCCGGCCGCGCTGTGGCCGGTCGGCGGCTTCGCGCTGGTCATGGCTGCCGGGTCGACGGGCACCCGGTGGGGCGCCGACCGGTGGCTGTCCGGCCGGTGGCTGGCGTGGGCCGGCGACATCGCCTACCCGCTCTTCCTCTGGCACTGGCCGATCGTGGTCTTCACCCTCGTCGTCACCGGGCGGGACCGGCTGGGGCCGCTCGACGGGGCCCTGGTGATCCTCGCCTCGGTCGTCGTCGCGCACCTGACCCACACCCTCGTGGAGCGCCCCCTCACCGGCCCGCCACTGCGGCGGCCCTGGCGCGTGGTCCTCGTCGGGGCGCTGGTCGTCGGGCTCGGCGCCGGTGCGCTCGGCGCCTGGAGCTCCACCCTGGTCCAGCAGCGCGAGGCCGCGCTCGCGCAGGCGGCGCAGGACGACCCGGCCTACCCCGGGGCCGCGGCCCTGGGCGAGCCCGGCTTCGGCAACACCGGCGCCACCCCCGTGCCGGACCTGGCCGCCGCGCCCCGGGACAACGCCGACGTCTACGACCAGGGGTGCATCCAGGACCACGCGGACACCGAGGCGGCCTCCGAGGTGCTGGTCTGCGAGGGCACGGCCCCCGGCGCCGACACCACGCTGGTGCTCACCGGCGGCTCGCACATGGTGCACTACCTGCCCGCCCTGCAGGTGGTCGCGGAGCAGCAGGGGTGGGACGTCGTCGTCATCAGCCGCTCCGGGTGCCACCTGAGCGCCAACACCGGCGACTACCCGACGGCGACGGACGCCCTCCCGACGCACAGCTGCGTGGCGTGGAACGACGCGGCGCTGGAGACCTTCGTCGAGCTCGACCCGGACGCCGTCTCACCTCGGCTCGACCACCCAGCCCGGCAGCGAGCAGGTCTCGCGCGGCTTCGTCGACGTCTGGGACGAGCTGGACCGGGAGGGCATCGAGGTCATCGGCTTCCGCGACACCGCGCGCCTGCCCCAAGGGGTGCCGGACTGCCTGGCCGAGCAGCCGGAGGACATCGACGGCTGCGGTATGCCACGGGCGCAGGGCTACCGCGACGCGCCGCCCTGGACCGGTCGCGACGACCTGCCCGGCAACGTCTCCTTCGTCGACCTGATCGACGGCGTGTGCACCGACGAGACCTGCCCGCCCATCGTGGGCGACGTCGTCGTCTACAGCGACCACAGCCACCTCACGGCGACCTACGTCCGCACCCTCGCGCCGATGCTGGACGCCGAGCTGCGGCGGGTGGCGCCGCAGCTCTACCGCTGAGCCGGCGGCATACCCGCTCTCAGAAGATCCGGACCCGCTCCTGCGGGTCGAGCCAGAGGCCGTCGCCCTCCTGGGTGCCGAAGGCCTCGTGGAAGGCGTCGACGTTGCGCACCGTGTTGGCGCGCAGGTCGGCCGGGGCGTGCGGGTCCACGGACAGCAGCCGGCGGGCCTCCTCCTCCCGGGCGACGGTGCGCCAGACCGAGCCCCAGCCGAGGAAGAAACGCTGGTCACCGGTCCACCCGTCGACCTCCGGGGCCTGGCCGTCGGTGGCGATGCGGTAGGCGAGGTGGGCCAGCTCGAGGCCGCACAGGTCACCGATGTTCTCGCCGACGGTGAGGCCGCCGTTGACCGTCGCGGTCCGACCCGGGATGTCGCGCGGGGAGAAGGCGCCGAACTGCTCGACGAGCCGCTGGCTGCGGGCGTCGAAGGCCTCCCGGTCGGCCTCGGTCCACCAGTCGGTGAGCGATCCGTCACCGGCATACCTGCTGCCCTGGTCGTCGAAGCCGTGCCCGATCTCGTGCGCGATGACCGCCCCGATCCCGCCGTAGTTGGCGGCGTCGTCGGCGTCGACGTCGAAGAAGGGCGGCTGCAGGATGGCCGCCGGGAAGACGATCTCGTTGAGCATCGGGTGGTAGTAGGCGTTGACCGTCTGCGGGGTCATCAGCCACTCGTCCGGATCGATCGGGCCGCCGATCTTGCCGAGCTCGCGGTCGGTCTCGAAGGCGGCGCCGCGGCGCACGTTGCCGACGAGGTCGGCGGCGTCGAGCTGGTAGGCCGAGTAGTCGCGGAAGGCGGGCGGGTGGCCGATCTTGGGCCGGAAGGCCGCGAGCTTCTCCAGGGCGCGCTCCTGGGTCTGCTCCCCCATCCACTCCAGCTCGGTGATGCGCTGCCGGAAGGCCTCGGTGACATGGGCGACCAGCTCGGTCATCCGCTCGCGGGCGGCCGGCGGGAAGTGGGCCTCGACGTAGAGCTCGCCCGCCGCCTCGCCGAGCAGCGCCTCGACCAGCCCGACGCCGCGCTTCCACCGCTCCTTGTTGGCCGGCGTGCCGGACAGGGTGCGGCCGTGGAAGTCGAAGTGCGCCTCGACGAGGTCGTCGGTGAGGTAGGGCGCGAGCGAGTCGACGAGCCGCACGACGAGCCAGGCCTGCCAGTCGGCCAGCGGCACCTCCTGGAGCGCCTCACCGACGGCGGCGAGGACGTCGGGCTGCCGGGCGACGACCGCGTCGAGAGCGCCGTCGGGGGCGCCGAGTCCCTGCGCCCAGGCGTCCCAGTCCCAGCCGGGCGTCCGCTCGGCCAGCTCGGCGCGGGTGAGCCGGGTGTAGCTCTTGACCGCGTCCCGCGCGGCGACCCGGTCCCAGTGCGCGGCGGCGATCCGCTCCTCGAGGGCATACAGGCGCTGCACGGCGTCGTCACCGAGCACGTCGTCGAGGCCGGCCTCCGCGAGGGCCGGGGCGGCCAGGTCGAGCAGGCGGGCGAGGTAGGCGCGGTAGGCGTCGCGGACCGCGGCGTGCTCGTCCGCGGTGTAGTAGGCCTCGTCCGGCAGCCCGATGCCCCCCTGGTGCAGGTAGGCGATGTAGCTGTCCGGATCCCCCGCGTCCGCGGTGACCCACACGTGCGCCAGCCCGTCGACGCCCTCGCGCTGCAGCCGGGCGGACAGCCCGACGAAGGCGCTCGCGTCCGTGACCTGCGCGACCTGCCGCAACGGCTCGACCAGGGGGTCGAGGCCGACCCGAGCCACCTGCTCGGTGTCCATGAAGCTGGCGTAGAGCGCGCCCACCTTGCCGGCCGGGGTGTCCAGCGCGGGCTGCCGCTCGGCGGCGCGCTCGATGAGGTCGCGGACCGCGGACTCGGCGTTCTCCCGCAGCGTGTCGAAGGCGCCGTAGCGCGACCGGTCCTCCGGGATCGTCGCGGACGCGAGCCAGCCCCCGTTGACGTGCGCGAAGAGGTCGTCCTGCGGGCGGACGTCAGCGTTCATGGTGTCGCGGTCGATCCCTGACTTCATGCCCCCCACGGTATGCCGTGCCGCCGCGCGGTTCGCGCCCAGCAGGCTTGCCGCGGTGTCAGGCGCGGCGGCCCCGCGCGCGCGGGTGTGTCCACCAGGAGAGGCCTGCCAGGATCGTCCAGCCAGCGGCGATGAGCAGGTTCCAGACCAGCCCGTCCTCGAACCACCGCCTGCCCAAGGACCATTGCACGAAGAAGAAGATCCAGAAGCTCGCTGCGAAGACCGGGAATGCCCACCTCATCAGGCGAGCACCTTTGCCCTCACCGAGCGCCGCTACCTCACGGCGCTGGTCCTCCCGTGTCCCCGGGCGCCAGCGCCCGTCCTCGCCCATCGGCATACCGCGTGAGTATGCCAGTGCGGACCGGGCATCTCCGCCCGCAGCGTCCGCGCGAGGCCTCAGGCCACCGACCCGCCCGGCCTGAACGGCTCAGGCGTTCATGTGCGCGGCTGAGCCGGCCGGCCCGGGCGTGTCTCGGGACGGAGCACGCATCCTGCGTCAGGTGCGGCGAGCCCGTGCGCGCAGGTGCGTCCACCAGAAGGCGATGGCCATGAACGTCCAGGCTGACGCGAAGAGCACGTACCAGATCAGCCCGTCGTCGAACCAGGTCCTCCCTTGCCGCACCCCGAGCAGCACCCCGGCCCAGAAGAGCACCGCGAAGACCGGCGAGGACCACCTCAGCAGACGGACATCGAAGTCGTCCCCGCGCGCGGCTGCCTCGCGTCGCTGGTCCTCGCGCGTCCCCGGTCGCCAGCTCCCGTCCTCGCCCATCGGCATACCGCGTGAGTATGCCAGCGCGGGCAGGCCTTAAAGCAGGTCGGCGAGGGCGTCGGGCACGAGCCGGGGCAGGTCGACGCCGGTCGCCGGGCGCCACACCCCGACGTCGCTGGGCGCGTCGAGCACCGGGAACGGACCGGCGCCGAGCATCGCCCGGCCGGTGAAAGTCGCGTCGTGGACCACGATGTACTCGTGCCCGGGGCGGCCGTTGAAGACGAAGATGTTCTCGATGACGCCGAGCCGCCCCCCCACCTCGAGCTCGGCGCCGAACTCCTCGCGGAACTCACGCCGCAGCGCCTGCTCGGAGGTCTCGCCGAACTCGATCCCGCCGCCTGCGGGCCGGTGCAGGGTCTCGTCACGCGCGGGGTCGAGGTATTCGGTCACGAACAGCGCGCCCGTGCCCGGGTGGCGGATCAGGGCGAGGCTGAGCACCCTGATGTGCGTGGGCGGCAGGTAGTCGCTGGCGCTCACCCCGGCCGGGGTCTCCTCGGTCACCTGCGCAGCGTAGTCCGGGGCGGACCGACCTGCGCCCCGGCATACCGCCGCTCCGACCGCGCAGGTGTCCCCGCGACGTCCGGCGAAGCGGCGGTGACGAGGAGTAGCGTCGGCCGCGTGGACGCCATCGAGCTCGTCGAGGTCACCAAACGGTTCGGCACGACCACGGCGCTGGACCGGCTCACCATGTCGGTCGCGCAGGGCGAGGTGCACGGCTTCCTCGGTCCCAACGGCTCGGGCAAGTCGACCACCATCCGCGTCCTGCTCGGGCTGCTGCGCGCCGACTCCGGAACCGCGCGGCTGCTCGGGGGCGACCCGTGGGCGGACGCACCCGCGCTGCACCGGCGCCTGGCCTACGTGCCCGGTGACGTCGCGCTGTGGCCCGGGCTCACCGGTGGCGAGGTCATCGACCTGCTCGGACGGCTGCGCGGCGGGCTGGACCAGGGCCGTCGCGCCGATCTGCTGGAGCGCTTCGACCTCGACCCGACCAAGAAGGGCACGACCTACTCCAAGGGCAACCGGCAGAAGGTCGCGCTCGTCGCGGCCCTCGCCTCGGACGTCGAGCTGCTCCTCCTCGACGAGCCGACGAGCGGGCTGGACCCGCTCATGGAGGCGCAGTTCCGTCTCGTCGTCGAGGCCGAGCGCGAGCGGGGCCGGACCGTGCTGCTCTCCAGCCACATCCTGTCCGAGGTCGAGCACCTCTGCGACCGGGTCTCGATCATCCGCGCGGGGCAGATCGTGGAGTCCGGCACGCTCGCCGAGCTGCGCCACCTCACGCGCACCTCCGTGGTCGCCGAGCTCGCCGTGCCGGTGCCCGCCGGGGTCGCCGACGCGCCCGGTGTTCACGACGCGCAGATCGAGGGTCACCGCCTGACGTGCCAGGTCGACGACACCGAGCTGGGCTCGGTGATGTCGCGGCTCTCCGCCCTGGGCATCCGGTCCATCACCTCCACCCCGCCGACGCTGGAGGAGCTCTTCCTGCGGCACTACGACGAGTCGGCGCCGTGACCGGCCTCGGCGAGCTGGTCCGGCTCGCGGCTCGGCGCAGCCGGTGGTTCTATCTCGCCTGGGTGCTCGCGCTCACGGTCGTCGTGCCGGCCACGGCGGCCGCCTACGAGCAGATCATCGACCCCGACAACGCCGACCTCCTCATCACCACGATGACCGCCAACCCGACGATGCGGGCGATGCTCGGCCCGCCCGTGGACCTCACCACCGCGGGCGGGTTCACCGTCTGGCGGGTCGGCACCTTCGTGGCCGCGATGACCGCGATCATGGCCGTCCTCGGCATCATCCGCTCGACGCGGGCCCAGGAGGAGGACGGGCGCACCGAGCTGCTGCGCTCCGGCGCGGTCGGGCGGCACGCCCCGCTCGCCGCCGGGATGCTCGTCACCGTGGGCGCCTGCCTGGCTCTCGGGGTGCTCGTGGCCGGGGCCATGACGGCCCTCGGCGAGCCGGTGGCCGGGTCCGTCGCCTTCGGTGCCGGTCTCGCGCTCGTCGGCGCCACCTTCGCCGGGGTCGGGGCGGTCGCCGCCCAGCTGAGCGCGTCGGCGCGCACCGCCCGCGCGATTGGGATGTGGACGATCGCGGCGGCATACACCCTGCGCGCGGTGGCCGACGGGTCGAGCGACGAGGCAGTGTCGCGGCTGGCCTGGGGCTCGCCGCTGCAGTGGATGGCGCTGGTGCGGCCGTATGCCGGTGAGCGCTGGTGGGTGCTGCTGCTGCCCGCGGCGGCCGGCCTGCTGCTGCTCGCCGGCGCCGTGGCGCTGGAGGCGCGACGTGACCACGGGTCCGGGCTGTGGGCGGCGCGGCGGGGCCGTTCGGCTGCCCCGGCGGGTCTGCGCAGCGGCGCCGCCCTGGCGTGGCGGCTGCACCGGGGTCAGGTCGTCGGGTGGAGCCTGGGGATGCTGCTCTTCGCTCTCGCCATGGGCTCGTTGTCGACGAGCTTCGCCGACATGCTCGAGCAGGTGCCGCAGCTGCGGGTCGTCTTCGAGCGCATGGGCGGCGGCGCCGAGCAGCTGGCGGAGGCGTTCTTCGTCGCGATGCTGGGCATCGTGTCGGTCGTCATGGCGGTGGTCGCGGTGCAGCTCTTCGGGCGGCTGCCCGAGCAGGAGGAGCGCGGGCACGCCGAGCTGGTGCTCTCGACCGCCCTGCCCCGGGGCCGGTTGCTCGCCAGCCACCTCGTCATCGCCGCCGCCGCGCCGGTGCTGCTGCTCGCCGCGGTCGGGGCGGTCCTCGCGCTCAACCAGGCGCGGGCCACCGGGGACGCGTCCTGGGTCGCGCAGACCGCGGGAGGTGCGCTGGCCCTGGCACCGGGCGGTCTCGTCGCGCTCGGGGTCGCGGTGCTGCTCCACGGGTGGGCGCCCCGGCGCGCGTGGCTCGCCTGGGTGGT
Organism: Serinicoccus marinus DSM 15273; assembly: GCF_008386315.1. NCBI lineage: Bacteria > Bacillati > Actinomycetota > Actinomycetes > Micrococcales > Ornithinimicrobiaceae > Serinicoccus > Serinicoccus marinus. The sequence goes on from NZ_CP043808.1 coordinate 2,637,576, forward strand.
CGTCGGGTGGAGCCTGTTCATGGTCTGGGTGGGCACGGCGCTCGGCCTGCCGGAGTGGCTGACGCGGCTGACCCCGTGGGCGGCGCTGCCGCAGCTGCCGGTGGAGGAGATGGACTGGGCCGCCGTGCTCGGCACGCTCGCGGCCGCGGTGGCGCTCATGGCCCTGGGCGCGGTCGGCTACCGACGGCGGGACATCACCGGCACCTGACACCCGCGAGCGGTCCACCCCGGGCGGCCCCGATCCCACGTGTCCGGATCATCCGACCACCGCGTCGTCCACCGAGAGCCTCGAGGTCACTCGAGAGCCTCCTCAAGGAGGCTCGCAGGTGACGAACCGGCTGCCAGTCACGCCACCGGCCCGCCCACCACCGGGCGGCGACGCCGATGGACGCGGGAGCACGGGCATACCTCTCAGAGCTCGCCGAGCACCCGCACCAGCGCGCGCACCGGCAGGCTCAGGAGCCGGCCGGCGCCGACCACCACGTCCAGGAACTCCAGCGCCTCCCCGACCCCGGAGAGGACGTCGCCCATGCCCTCGGCGACGTCCCGCCCCTCGACCCGCTCGCGGGCGTCGTCACCCAGTGTCGACGGGAAGTAGTGCAGGTCGGTCCGCAGCGTCTCGACGATGACGGCGGCCCGGTGGTCGAGCGTGAGGACGTCCTCGCCAGGGAAGAGGGTCGGCAGCAGGCCGAGCTCGAAGACAAGGGCGACGAGCAGCGCGGTATGCCGGTCCGGTCGCCGGTCCACCCCCAGCGCCTCGCGCAGCCGGGCGAGGACGCCCGCCTCACGGTGGGCGTCCCGCGGGAGGTGCCGGGAGCGGTTCAGCCAGCGCCGGCGGAGCGCGCCGGAGCCCCGCAGCCGCGCCAGCAGATCCTCGACCTCACCGCGACGAGGGCGCTTCAGCTCGGCCGGGCGCTGCCCCACGACCTGCTGGGCCACCTGCTCCAGCAACCGGTCGCCACCCGTCGTCCCGCTCAGGCCGGCCACCAGCACGCCGTGGTCGTCCAGGGCCAGCCGGCGACGTGCGAGCAGCTCGACCACGAGCGACACCCGCACCGCCGCACGGACGGCCGGGCGCCGGACCAACCAGGTGCCCGTGCGGTCGTCAAGCAGCAGCAGGATGAGCTCTTCCCCCAGCAGCATCGACCCATCGTAGGCCGCCGACACCCCGCCGGGAACGGCTCAGCCGCCGGCGAGCGCCCGCACGACCCGCGAGGGAGCCGGTCGGCCGAGCTGCTCGGCCATCCAGGTGCTGGTCCGCACGAGCGCGTCGAGATCGGCGCCGTGCTCGATGCCCAGGCCGTCGAGCGCCCACACCAGGTCCTCGGTCGCGAGGTTGCCGGTGGCGGACTTGGCATACGGGCAGCCGCCGAGACCACCCGTCGAGGCGTCCACCACCCGGACCCCGCGGCCGATGGCGGTCATGGTGTTGGCCAACGCCTGGCCGTAGGTGTCGTGGAAGTGCACCGCGCTCTGCTCCGGGCCGATGCCTGCGTCGTCGAGCGCGTCGAGGAGCCGGTGCACGTGACCCGGGGTGCCGACGCCGATGGTGTCGCCGATCGAGAGCTGGTCGCAACCGAGGTCCATGAGCCGGGAGCAGACGTCGACGACCTGCTCGACCGGCACCGGTCCCTCCCAGGGGTCGCCGAAGCACATCGAGACGTAGGCCCGCACCCACGCGCCGGCGTCCAGCGCGCGCTTGACCACGGGCGCGAACATCTGGACCGACTCCTCGACCGACCGGTTGAGGTTCTTGCGGGCGAAGGTCTCGGTGGCGCTGCCGAAGATCGCGATCGAGGTGACGCCACGCTCCAGGGCACGGTCCAGGCCGCGCTCGTTGGGCACGAGGACCGGACGCTGCCGCCCCGTGCCGATCTCACCCAGCTCGTCCAGCAGCTCCTCGGCGTCGCCGAGCTGGGGCACCCACTTCTGCGGGACGAAGCTCGTGAGCTCGACCGTGTCCAGCCCGGCGGCGAGCAGCCGCCGCACGAACTCGGCCTTGACCTGCGTCGGCACGACGGACTTCTCGTTCTGCAGGCCGTCGCGGGGTCCGACCTCGTAGATCGTCACCCGGTCGGGCTGGCCGGGCAGCGGCTCGGTCATCGGCAGGGTGCGGCTCATGCCGTCAGCCTCTCAGATGCCGCCACGGCAGGGGTGAGATCCCCGGCCCGAGCAACCTCACGCGACGCCCGGTCGGTTCAGCCCAGGGCCAGGGCGGTCGCGACGGCGGCGGTCGCGGCCTCGTGGCCCTTGTCCTCGCCCGACCCCGGCAGCCCGGCACGGTCGAGCGCCTGGTCCTCGTCGTCACAGGTCAGCACGCCGAAGCCGACGGGCACGCCGGTCTCGACCGACACCTGGGTCAGCCCGGAGGTCGCCGCCTGACAGACGTAGTCGAAGTGCGGTGTGCCGCCGCGGATCACCACACCGAGGGCGACGACGGCGGCATACCCCTCCCGGGCCAGCCGGGCCGCGGCCACCGGCAGCTCGAAGCTGCCCGGCACCCGCACCTCGCGGACGTCCTCGACCCCCATCTCGGCCAGCGCCCGCCGGGCGCCGTCGAGCAGACCGTCCATGACGACCTGGTGCCACGACGCGGCGACCACGGCGACGCGCAGCCCGCTCCCGTCGACGCTGAGGGTGGGTGCTCCGGCCTTGCTCATGCTGTGCTCCTCGTCTCGTGGGTCGGGGTCGTCAGGTGCGGGGAGTGCCCGAGGCGCTCCACCTTTGTCCGCAGGTATGCCTGTGCCTCGGCCGGCGCCGGTCGTCCCGACGGCAGCGTCTGCGCCACGACGAGGCCGAGGTCGGTCAGCGCGCTCACCTTGTCGGGGTTGTGCGTGAGCAGCCGCAGCGGCCGCCCGGCCTGCCCGAGGTCCTCGAGGATCGCCGCGGCGACGGAGTAGTCGCGCGCGTCCACGGGCAGCCCCAGCGCCTCCTGCGCGGCGACGGTGTCGAGCCCGCCGTCCTGGGCGGCATACGCCCGCAGCTTGTCGACCAGCCCGACGCCGCGGCCTTCGTGCCCGCGCAGGTAGACCACCGCGCCACCCTCGACAGCGACCCGCGCCAGCGCGTCCTGCAGCTGCGGCCCGCAGTCGCAGCGGTGCGAGCCCAGGGCCTCGCCGGTGAGGCACTCGGAGTGCACGCGCACCAGCGGGCTCGGCCCCGGGTCGGGGCGTCCGAGGAGCGCGAGGTGATCGACGCCGGTCACCAGGTCGCGGTAGCCGTGGACGACCAGCTCGCCGTGCTCGGTCGGCAGCGTCGAGCTCGCGACCCGCTGCACCCGGTCGTGCCGCTGCCGGTAAGTGACCAGCTCGGCGATGGTGAGGACCGGCAGGTCGTGCTCGGCCGCGAGCGCACGCACCTGCGGACCGCGCAGCATCTCGCCCTCGTCGTCGACCAGCTCGCCGATGACGCCGACAGGCGCGAGGCCGGCGAGCCGACACAGGTCGACGGTGGCCTCGGTGTGGCCGCGCCGGGCGAGCACGCCGCCGTCGCGGGCGCGCAGCGGCACGAGGTGACCGGGTCGCCGCAGGTCGGCGTTGGTGCTGCGCTCGTCGGCCAGCACCTGCGCCGTGCGGCAGCGGTCGGCGGCGCTGATGCCCGTCGTCACGCCGGTCGTGGCGTCCACGGTGACGGTGTATGCCGTGCGCAGCTCGTCCTCGTTGGCGGCGTCGGCCACCATCGCGGGCAGCCCCAGCCGGTCGGCCCAGGCGCCGGGCATCGGCGCGCAGAGGAAGCCCGAGGTGTGCCGGACCGCCCATCCGGTCCACCCCGGGGTCAGCGTCTGCGCGGCCAGGACCACGTCACCTTCGTCCTCCCGGTCCTCGTCGTCGAGCACGAGCACCGGGCGACCGGAGCGCAGCGCGTCGAGCGCCCGGGGGACCGCCGCGACGGCGCTCATCGGGCGAGCTCCGGGTCGAGCAGCCGCTCGGCATACTTCGCGAGCACGTCGACCTCGACGTTGAGCGCCTCGCCGGCGCCGCGACGGCCGAGCGTGGTCAGCCCGAGGGTGGTCGGGATGAGCGAGACCTCGAACCAGTCCGGCCCGACCGCGGAGACGGTGAGGGAGACGCCGTCGAGCGCGACCGAGCCCTTGTGCGCGACGTAGCGCGCCAACCGCGGCGGCAGCGCCAGCCGGACCACCTCCCACCGCTCCCCCGGCGTGCGCGAGACCACCGTCGTGGTGCCGTCGACGTGGCCCTGCACGACGTGGCCGCCGAGCCGGCCTCCGACCGGGAGCGAGCGCTCGAGGTTGACCGGGTCGCCCACAGCCAGACCGCCCAGGGTCGTGACGGCGAGCGTTTCGGCCATGACGTCGGCGACGAAACCGTCCTCGGTGCGCCGCGTGACCGTCAGGCAGACGCCGTTGACGGCGATCGAGGCGCCGTGGGTGGCGTCGGCGGTGACGAGCGGGCCGCGGATCACGACGACGCTCGCGTCCGCGCCGTCGGTGCGGGAGACGAGGGAGCCGAGCTCCTCGACGATGCCGGTGAACATCAGGGGACCTCCTGGTCGGACGGGGTATGCGCGTGCTCGCTCGACGCCGCGTGAACAGCAGCGGTGCCGGTGGACGCCGAGGCGGCGCTGTGGGTGGGTGCGGAGCCGTTCCGGGTCGTAGCCGGGCCGGGCACCGACCGGAGCCGCAGCTGCAGGTCCGGTCCGAGCCGGTCGACGTCGACGAGCTCCAGGCGCGCGGCGTCGGCGAGGGTGCCGATGCCGAGGTCGGGGACAGCACCGGGCCCGGCACCGAGCAGGGCCGGCGCGAGGTGGACGAGCAGCTCGTCGACCAGCCCGGCCCGCCAGAACGCCCCGGCCAGCGTCGGGCCGCCCTCGAGCAGCACGCTGTGCACCCCGCGACCGCGCAGCTCGGCCAGCACCTGCGCCGGGTCGTGGGTGCGCAGGTGCAGCACCGGCCCCTCTTTCGACGACACCTGGTCGTCGCGAGGTCCTTCTCCCGACGACCAGCCGTCGGCGTTGCCCTCTCCCGGCACCATCTCCCCCGCCCGCGTCTCCCCCAGCCGGCTCCCCGCGGGCAGGTCCCGGTGGCCCACGACGACCCGGAGCGGTTGGTCCGGCAGGAGCCGACCGGCGCGGTCCCGAGCGGTGAGCGAGGGGTCGTCGGCCAGCGCGGTCCCGGTGCCGACGACGACAGCCCCGACCCGCGTCCGCACCTGGTGCGCCTCCGCGCGTGACTCCGGCGAGGTGATCCAGCGGCTGGTCCCGTCGGCCGCGCCGACCCGGCCGTCGAGGGTGCTGGCCACCTTCCACGTGACGTGCGGGCGCCCCAGCGTCGCCGCCCGGGACCAGTCGGCCACGACCTGCTCGGCCCCGGTGTGCCGGTGCTCGCGCACGACGACCCCCGCCTCCCGGAGCACCCGGGCACCGCCACCGGCGTGCGTGGGGTCGGCACCGGCATACACGACCTGCGTGATGCCGGCGGCGACCAGCGCGTCGGCGCACGGCGGCGTCCTGCCGTGGTGCGAGCAGGGCTCGAGCGTGACGACGGCGGTCGTGCCACGCGCCGAGTCACCCGCCGCGGCGAGCGCCACGGCCTCGGCGTGCGGCGTCCCGTGGCCGGCGTGGAAGCCCTCCCCCACGGTCACGCCCTCGGGGTCGAGCAGGACGCACCCGACCCGCGGGTTGCGGTCGTGGCGGGGCCCGCACCGAGCCAGCTCGACCGCGCGGTCCAGCGCGGCCTCGACCGCGGCCGTTGGCGGCGCGGGGTGCAGGGTGTGGTGGCCGGTCACCCGTCGTCCTCTCCAGGTCGGTGCCCGGGGACGTGGGGAGGCTGCGGGGACGACGGCGACGCCGCCACGGGTCGCGAGGCGTGCCCGCGACGGGTGGGCGGACGGCCAGGCCGCCGACCCACGCGCTGCCTCCCTTCCGGACTTTCACCGTCGGTCCTGGAGTTCCACCAGGTCAACCGGCCGCTGGCTGCGGTCGGGTCGCGGACTGTCACCGCCGGCTCGGAGTTTCACCGACCCCGGAGCGCGTATGTCGTTCCCTGCCAGTCTAGCCCCGCCTTCCCCACCGAGCGTCGCGGATGGTTGCCCAGCTCCCCACCGAGCGCCGCGAATGGTTGGCCGGTACCCCTTCGAGCGTCGCGAAGGGTTGGCTCGGCAACCACAGGCGACGCCCGGTCGGGTGGTGGTCGCGCGTCGCGGAATGCGCGCGGGGCGGCATACCGTTATCCGCACGATGAACGGCCCCCTGATCGTCCAGTCCGACAAGACCCTGCTGCTCGAGGTCGACCACGACGGCGCCGAGGCGGCGCGACGCGACATCGCGCCCTTCGCCGAGCTCGAGCGCGCCCCCGAGCACGTCCACACCTACCGCGTCACCCCGCTCGGCCTGTGGAACGCCCGTGCCGCGGGCCACGACGCCGAGCAGGTGGTGCACGCCCTCATCGAGCACAGCCGCTTCCCCGTGCCGCAGTCGCTGCTCGTCGACGTCGCCGAGACGATGGCCCGCTATGGCCGGCTCACGCTGACCAAGGAGGTCGTCGGCTCCGGCGAGGGCGCGGGCGAGCCCCGCCTGGTGCTCCGCACGACCGACCGCGCCGTGCTCGCAGAGGTGCTGCGGCACAAGAAGATCAAGCCCCTCGTCGGCGACCGGATCGACGACGACACCGTGCTCGTGCACCCGTCCGAGCGCGGCCACCTCAAGCAGGAGCTGCTCAAGGTCGGCTGGCCCGCGGAGGACCTCGCGGGCTACGTCGACGGCGAGGCGCACCCGATCGAGCTGGACACGAGCGACTGGAGCCTGCGGCCCTACCAGCAGCAGGCGGTCGACGGCTTCTGGGACGGCGGCTCCGGTGTGGTCGTGCTCCCCTGCGGCGCCGGCAAGACGCTCGTGGGCGCGGGCGCGATGGCGAAATCGGCGACGACCACCCTCATCCTCGTCACCAACACGGTGAGCGCGCGGCAGTGGCGTGAGGAGCTGCTGCGGCGGACCTCACTGACCGAGGACGAGATCGGGGAGTACTCCGGGTCGCGCAAGGAGATCCGCCCCGTGACGATCGCGACCTACCAGGTGCTGACCCTCAAGCGGAAGGGTGTCTTCCCGCACCTGGACCTGCTGGACGCGCGCGACTGGGGGCTCATCGTCTACGACGAGGTGCACCTGCTCCCCGCGCCGATCTTCCGGATGACCGCCGACCTGCAGGCGCGGCGCCGGCTCGGGCTGACCGCCACTTTGGTGCGCGAGGACGGGCGCGAGTCCGACGTCTTCTCGCTCATCGGGCCCAAGAGGTATGACGCGCCGTGGAAGGACATCGAGGCGCAGGGCTACATCGCGCCCGCCGACTGCGTCGAGGTGCGGGTGACGATGTCGGAGTCGATGCGGATGGCGTATGCCGTCGCGGAGCCGGACGAGCGCTACCGGTTCGCGGCGTGCGCCCCGGCGAAGGACGCCGTGGTCGACGAGCTGGTGCGACGGCATACCGGAGCCCCGACGCTGGTCATCGGGCAGTACCTGGACCAGCTCGAGCAGCTCGCCGGGCGGCTGGACGCGTCGCTCATCACCGGCGAGACGACGGTGCCGCAGCGCCAGGAGCTCTTCCGGGCCTTCCGCGAGGGCGAGATCAGCCTGCTCGTGGTGAGCAAGGTGGCGAACTTCTCGATCGACCTGCCCGAGGCGAGCGTGGCGATCCAGGTGTCGGGGACCTTCGGGTCGCGGCAGGAGGAGGCGCAGCGGCTCGGCCGGGTGCTGCGGCCCAAGGGCGACGGGCGGACCGCGCACTTCTACACGATCGTCGCGCGGGACACGGTGGACGCGGAGTTCGCCGCCCACCGCCAGCGCTTCCTCGCCGAGCAGGGGTATGCCTACCGGATCGTGGACGCCGACGACTTGGCCGGGTTCTGCGAGACGTCGGACTGACCAACGTCGATCACCACGTCGGCATCTTCGATCAACTGTTCGTCATGAGTAGCCACGACAACAGTGGCACCACGTTCGGACTGAAGCCTCAGTAACTCGTGCACCATCAGCCGGTTCTCCTGATCCAGCGAAGCGGTCGGCTCGTCAGCGAAGACAACAGCGGACTCCTTGGCTATCGCCCTGGCCAGACTTACTCGCTGCTTCTCTCCCCCACTCAGCGCGGCCACTCGCTCGGTTTCGCGACCCTCCAGTCCCACGCGCCCCAAGGCACGGCACGCTCGCTGCGCCCGGTCGCGGCGCGGATACCCCAACAGAGCGATTTCAACGTTCGCCTGGACGGTGTCCTCGTGAATGAGGCCATAGTCCTGGAACACGAAGGTGGCCGAATCTCGCCAGAAGCGGAGTCTGCGCCGTGATGACCACCCCCCGGCGTCGTCACCATTAACCAGCATCGTGCCGGTCGAGGGACGCAACAGGAGGCCCATCACGTGCAAAGCGGTCGTCTTGCCGCTTCCGCTTGGCCCGGCGAGCGCAAGGATCTCACCTGGGCTTGCCAGGATCGAGACCTCTCGCAGTGCGACGTGTCCTCCGACGGACACGGCAACGGAGTCTGCAGACAGTTTCATGACGTCCCTTCCTAGCTGGATGCTCGCGTGAGAACGGAGATGACCTGGGCCTGCGCTGCCGCACGATGAACCGCGGCAGACACCATGCCTGCAATGAAGGGCAGTAGCGACGCGGTGACCAGAACAACCGGTGTGTGGTCCTGGAACAGCAGCAGTATGGCGCTCGCCGCGAGGGCGATCCCCACGTCAACAATGATGGGGGTTCGGAGTAGGGCAAGCCACGGCCGTCCGGCTGTCCGGTTCACCGTGAGCCTGGTCGCGCGAACGGCCCAGTAGACACGCGCACCCAGCGAGGCGGCGACAAGCCACGCCGTGACGAGCATCCCAACCGCAACGGTGCGAAGGAGAGCCGCGCGCTCTGCCTGCTGTGCTTGTAGCAGTGCGACATCAGCAACGCGTTCGATCGATAACAATGAACTTCCCAATCCCTCATCAGCGATATGCGTCGCCAACGAACCGGCGTCTTCGAAGAGGATGTTGCCCGTAGACATTGCCGAGAGGACAAACGCTGGCTTCATCACCTCGACGTCGGGCACGACGAGAACTAGGGGGCGCTCCAGATTGCTGAACTCCTGGGCACCTGCGCCGCCCAAGAAGCGGGAATCAGCTTCGGCCGTCTGCATCGTGGGCAATGGTCGCTCGGACCAGAGATCCCAGGATGCTTGCAACTGTGAGCGAGTGACGTCACTGACACCCTCAAGAGCGGACACGTCACCTTCGAGATTCATAAGTTCAAGGTAGGTCTGGTCCACGATCACCAGACCATCGAAGTTGTCGCCTCGCCAGAAACCGGGATCCTCTTCGAAGAGCACGTAACTGAGGGCCGAATCCTCGGCCGGAGTTCTGGCAATTACCTCACCTGCGGCGTGCTCAAGCTTCTGGGTTTCAATAGATAATCCGCCCAGCCTCGTCACGACGTGGGACGACAGCGGCTCCCAGGTCTCTAGGCCGCGCGCCTGTTGCCGCTGCACGTGGACCGAGACCACCAGTGCAGGCAGTGCGAGAGCGACCGTCACCATGGTCAAGGATCGGAGGACGTCCGCTGCCCTTTTGTGCCCTCGCCGCGGGACACTGCGTTCGGCCAGGTGCTGTGCCCGGGGAAGGTTGAGCAGTGTGCTCAGCGACGCTGATAACACCCCCCCAACTACCAGCGCCCCTACCAACGTCGATGAGATGACGAGGTAGCCAGGCAGGTGCTCTGGTCCGCGCCGCACGAGCAGGAGTGCCCAGGCGCAGACCGAGACCAGCAGACCGGCCGGCGCTGCAAGACGCAGGAAGGCACGTCCTTCGTAGAGGACCACACGGGTCAGCGGCTCACCGTGAAGGACCAACAGCGCCCTGCGGCGGGCGCGACTCGCGGACCAGGCCGCAACGGTAAGAACCAGGAGTAGCAGGCCCGCTAAGCTGGCCGGACCCGCCCCGGTGTCGAGCAGCACGGTCGCCCATACCGTGGGGGTTGAGACGCTATAGCTGGTGGCTGCCACGCCGATGCCGCCGAGGGCATCCTCGACCTCCGAGAGATCCGCATCGCTCGCCCCGACCAGGTAGATCTTTCCCGCCATGGAACTGCTGCCCAGGTCTGTCAGTGGGACTAGATCCCCCCGGAGGCGTCCGTCATACCAAGAGAATGCCCTGCGCTCTTCAGGTGCCTCCGGTCCAGCTACGAACAGGTCCCTAGCTCTGGCCGGCGACTCCGCCCCCACAACGGGCTTGACGATGAACAGGCCGCGGTCCGCGGCCACCCTCTCCAGAGTCGCAACAAACTCGCGCTTGGCAGGTGGCGGATCACCAACATCCACGCTGATGCTGACAGTCGCCCCCAGGGGTCGCAACTGCTCGTCAATGGCCATGAAAGTCGCTGCCACGTAGCATAGAAGTGCTGTTACAGCAGCAACGGCCGCTATCACGAGTTTGTTCACGATCTCCCTCTCCGACCGGCACGGTGCGGGCGACCCTTTTTCGCCCGCACCGCGCACCCCGCTCAGTTGGTGTTGCTGAATCAGCAGAGCCAGTAATAGTAACTCCTATTCCAGCTCCACCACAGGCCCGCCTCCGAGAAATTACCTGCAGCCGTCTGGATGCTCCTGCTCTCGGCACCATTCGGGTCTGTGACAGTAGACCCGTGACACTGCGACGGATGGTTGTACCGAGACACGGCTTTCTGCCAACTGTAACCGTAGCGCCACTCCCCACCTTCATTTGGGTACTCAACTTCGATGGCGTTCGACGGTGAAGCCCCCACTACCGAGAGCGTCCAAGCGAGCGTCAGCGCTGACACCCCCCCCCGGGGAACGGCACAACCATGTGCCTCAGAGTCTACGCAACCATGACAAAGCGTCCAGGTCCTTGTTCCGCAACACCCAGATTACTCCCAGTATATTCTCAGCCAACATGACCACTGTGTTCACCATGAGTGCCACTGCGACCGAACCGGAGGCCACCCTGCTGGTGGTCGAGGACGAGACCAACATCCGGGAGCTGCTTACCACGAGCCTGCGCTTCGCCGGCTTCGCGGTGCACGCGGCCGCCGACGGGCGCAGCGCGCTGCAGCTCTCCGGCGAGCACGACTTCGACCTCGCCGTGCTCGATATCATGCTGCCGGACATGGACGGCTTCACCGTGACCCGCACCCTGCGCGAGCGCGGCCTGGACCTGCCGATCGTCTTCCTCACCGCCAAGGACTCCCTGGACGACAAGATCAAGGGCCTGACCGTGGGCGGCGACGACTACGTCACCAAGCCGTTCAGCCTGGAGGAGGTCGTGGCGCGCATCCGCGCGGTGCTGCGCCGCACCCGGGTCGCCGAGGAGGGTGACGACCACGCGCTGCGGGTCGCCGACCTCGAGCTCGACGAGGACAGCCACGAGGTGCGCCGGGCCGGCAAGGTCATCGAGGTCTCCCCCACCGAGTTCAAGCTGTTGCGCTACCTCATGCTCAACCCCGGCCGGGTGCTCTCCAAGAGCCAGATCCTGGACCACGTGTGGGACTACGACTTCCGCGGCGAGATGAACATCGTGGAGTCCTACATCTCCTACCTGCGGCGCAAGATCGACGTCGTCGGCGAGCCGCTCATCCACACCAAGCGCGGCGTGGGCTACGTGCTGCGCGAGCCGCGCTGAGGCGGCATACCCCTCCCGTGCTGCAGCACCTGCGCCGCGCCGCCTACTCCAAGCTCCACCGGCTGTCCCTGACCCGACGTCTGGTGACCGTGCTGGTCCTGCTGGTCCTGGCGGCCTACCTGCTCACCACCTCGGTCACGATCACGATGCTGCGCGGCTACCTCGTGGACCGCGTGGACGCCGACCTCAAGACCTACATCGACCCGCTCGCGGAGCGGGTGTCGGCCCAGCTGCTGGAGGACGCGACCGGCCAGCAGAGCTCCAGCGCCGAGCTGTGGCTGCCGCCGAACTCCTACTACATCCTGCTCACCCCGGGGGAGCGCTCCTCGCGCACGATCACCCTCGCCTCCCGCGGCATGGACGACACGCCGGACCTGCGCCGGGTCGACCTCGACGACGACCGGCTCGGGACACCGTTCACCGTCGGCAGCACCGAGGGGGTGGGGACCTGGCGGGTCCTGGCGGTGCCGCTCGACGAGCGGCAGGACGTCTTCACCGGCACCATCGCGGTCGCGCTGCCGCTGGACGAGGTCGACAGCACCGCCCGGCAGCTGGCCTTCCTCACCGTGGTCATCGGCCTGACCACGATGGTCGTCGTCGGGGTGCTCGGGTGGTTCGCGGTGCGCCGCGCCTTCCGCCCGCTGAGCCGGATGGAGGACACCGCGGCGGCGATCGCGGCCGGCGACCTCACCCGGCGCATCCCGCCGCCCGGCGCGCGGGACGAGGTCAGCTCGCTCTCGGAGTCGCTCAACGGGATGCTCGCGCACATCGAGCACTCGTTCGCGGTGCGCGAGGCCTCCGAGCAGCGGATGAGGGACTTCGTCGCGGACGCCTCGCACGAGCTGCGCACCCCCCTCGCGACGGTCAAGGGGTATGCCGAGCTGCACCGCTTCGGCGCCATGACCGACCCCGAGGACGTCGCCGGGGCGATGCGCCGGATCGAGGACGAGGCCACCCGGATGACCCGGCTCGTCGAGGACCTGCTGACCCTGACGCGGTGGGACTCCCAGCCGGAAATGGCCCCCACCCGGGTCGACCTCACGGTGCTCGCGTCCGACGTCGTGCAGGACGCGCGGGTGCGGGCGCCGCAGCGCGCGGTGCGGCTGGTGCCGCTGGACGGGGCCGAGCCGGACGCCGCACCAGTCGTGACCGGCGAGGACGGCGCGCTGCGGCAGGTGCTGACCAACCTGGTCGCCAACGCCCTGGCGCACACCCCGGACGGCACCCCGGTCGAGGTGGCCGTGGGGCGCACCGGCGAGCGCGTCGTGGTGGAGGTGCGCGACCACGGGCAGGGCCTGTCCGACGGCACGGCCGACCGCGTCTTCGAGCGGTTCTACCGGGCCGACAAGTCTCGGAGCCGGGCCTCCGGCGGCACCGGGCTGGGGCTGGCGATCGTCGCCGCGATCGTCGGGCGCCACCAGGGGTCGGTGCGGCACACCCCGACGCCCGGGGGTGGCGCGACCTTCCGGGTCGAGCTGCCCGCGGACCGGCGTCCAGGGAACTCATAGCCTCTGCCCAGGCTCCCCTGACGTCGGCGTGATGTCATCGGACCATGACGACGCCACAGCACGACCCGCAGGACCGGAGCGCCGACCAAGCGTCCCGGGCCGACGCCACCAGCCCCATCCACCCGGATGCCACCGCGCCGGTCCCCCGGGCCGAGGGTTCTCGGGCCGAGGAGTCCCGGGCCGAGAGCCCCCGGGCCGAAGAATCCCAGGCCGAGACCTCCGCGACCCAGGCTCCCCCCGCGGCGCCCCCGGCCGCCCCCCGCCGAGAGCGCCGCCGCGTCGGCGACATCGCGGTGGCGAGCGTGCTCGCGGCGCTGCTCGCCTCCGGCGGCACCTATGCCGCCATCCAGCTCGCCGAGGACGGCTCCGGGCAGGCGGCGCAGGAGAGCACCCAGGAGACGGAGGACGAGCAGGCCTCCGGCGACGCCGAGGGCACGACCGTGTCGCTGACCGGCGAGCAGGACTGGGCCTCCGTGGCCGACGCGGTGACGCCGAGCACCGTCTCCATCGCCGTGGCCGGCGCCCAGGGCGAGGCCTCGGGGTCGGGCGTGGTCTGGGACGACGAGGGGCACGTCGTCACCAACTCCCACGTCGTCGAGGGTGCCCAGGAGGTGCAGGTCACGCTGCCCGGCGGTCGCTCCTACTCCGCCGAGGTCGTCGGCAGCGACCCCTCCAGCGACCTCGCGGTGCTGCAGCTGGACTCGGTGCCGGACGAGCTCACCCCGATCGCGGTCGGCGACGACTCCGCGCTCGGCGTCGGCGACCCCGTCATGGCGGTCGGCAACCCGCTCGGCCTGTCCGGCACGGTCACCACCGGCATCGTCAGCGCCCTGGACCGGCCGGTCACCACGCAGGGCTCGAGCCAGAACCCCGCCGACCCCAACTCCGCGGTCTTCACCAACGCCATCCAGACGTCGGCGGCGATCAACCCGGGCAACTCCGGCGGGGCTCTGGTCAACGCGGCCGGCGAGCTGGTCGGCATCAACTCCTCGATCGCCTCGCTGGGCTCGGCGATGGGCGGGCAGAGCGGCTCCATCGGCATCGGCTTCGCGATCCCGTCGAGCAAGGTGCAGCTCATCGCCGACCAGCTCATCGAGACCGGCACCGCGACTCATGCCTTCCTCGGGGTGGGCCTGGACGACGCCACGGCCGAGACCGACGGCGCCACCGTCTCGGGCGCCGTGGTCACCCAGGTCGAGCCGGACTCGCCGGCCGCCGAGGTCGGGCTCGAGAGCGGCGACCTCATCGTCGGCATCGACGACGAACCCATCACCAGCTCCACCGCCCTGGTCGGCCAGGTCCGCGAGCGCGGCGCCGGCGACGAGGCGACGATCGCCTACATCCGCGACGGCGAACGGGCCGAGGTCACCGTCACCCTCGTCACCCGGCCGGACGAGGAGGGCTGACAGCCCCCACGTCATCTGAGCGCCGGTATGCCCGCTACCGGGCGCGATCGACCCTGGTCTCCTCCACACCGGTCCGTCGGTCTCCCGCACCCGCCCGTCGGCCCCGAAGACGACGAAGCGGTCGAAGGAGTCGGCGAACCACCGGTCGTGGGTGACCGCGAGCACCGTGCCCTCGAAGGCCTCCAGGCCCGCCTGCAGCGCCTCGGCCGAGTGCAGGTCGAGGTTGTCGGTCGGCTCGTCGAGCAGCAGCAGGGTCGCGCCGGACAGCTCCAGCAGCAGGATCTGCACCCGCGCCTGCTGGCCGCCGGACAGCGAGTCGAAGCGTTGCTCGCCGGCCCGGGCCAGCTCGTAGCGGTCCAGCACCCGCGCGGCCTCCTGCTGCGGCATACCGCGCCGGTGCTCGTCGCCGCGGTGCAGGATCTCCAGCAAGGTCCGCCCGCGCAGCTCCGGGTGGTCGTGCGTCTGGGCGAACCAGCCGGGCCGCACCCGGGCGCCCAGCCGCGCCACGCCGGTATGCCCGACCGGCGCCGGCACGACGTCACCGACCGGCCGGTGCTCCGGCTCGGGGTCGCTGCCACCGGCGGCGAGGAGCCGCAGGAAGTGCGACTTACCCGAGCCGTTGGAGCCGAGCACCGCGACCCGGTCGCCGTACCAGACCTCCAGGTCGAAGGGCCGCATCAGCCCGGTCAGCTCGACGTCCTCGCAGATCACCGCCCGCTTGGCGGTCCGGCCGCCGCGCAGCCGCATCCGCACCCGCTGCTCGTGGGCGACCGCCTCCGGCGGCCCCGCCTCCTCGAAGCGGCGCAGCCGGGTCTGGGCCGCCTGATACTGGCTGGCCATGTCGGCGTTGTAGGCCGCCTTGGCCTTGTAGCGCAGCATGAGCTCGCGCAGCTTGGCGTGCTCCTCGTCCCAGCGGCGCCGGGCCTCCTCCAGACGGGCGTTGCGCTCCTCGCGGGCCTGGTGCCAGGTCGCGAAGCTGCCCGGGTGCACCCACAGCGTGCTGCCCGCCGCGCCCGGCTCCAGCGTCGCCACCCGGGTCGCGGCCTGGGCCAGCAGCTCCCGGTCGTGGCTGATCAGCAGGATGGTCTTCGGGCTGGCGCGCAGCTGCTCCTCCAGCCAGCGCTTGGCGGGCACGTCGAGGTAGTTGTCCGGCTCGTCGAGCAGCAGCACCTCGTCCGGCCCGCGCAGCAGCGCCTCCAGCGCCAGCCGCTTCTGCTCCCCGCCGGAGAGCGTGTCGGTGCCCCGCCACTGCGCCTGCTCGAACGGTATGCCCAGGGCCGCCACCGTGCACACGTCCCAGAGCGTCTCCTGCTCGTAGCCGCCGACATCGGCCCAGTCGGCCAGCGCCTGGGCGTAGGCGAGCTGGGCCGGCTCGTCGTCGACGGTCATGATCGCCAGCTCGGCGGCTTCCAGCGCCCGCGCCGCGTCCCGGATCCGCGCCGGCGCCACCGAAACGAGCAGGTCGCGCACCGTGGGCGGTTCGGCCCCGGCGGTGTCCCGCCCCATCGTGCCGATGAACTGCGGCATCACCCCCAGCCCGCCGCTGCGCGAGACCGAGCCCTCGTGCGGGCGCAGCTCGTCGGCGACGATCCGCAGCAGCGTGGTCTTGCCGCTGCCGTTCGGTCCCACCAGGGCGACCCGTGCCCCGTCGCCGAGGCGCAGGCCGATGTCGCGCAGCAGCGGCCTGCCGTCGGGGAGCGTGTAGCCCACCGCGGCGACGTCGACGTGACCCATGCCCCCATCGTGCCTGGTCTGGCGCGGACGCCCCAGCCCTTTTCACCGCGCCGCCAACCGCGGCACACGGCATACCCGGGCGGCATTGATACCTTGACCCCCACGCGCCGACCGGTGCGTGCCCGACGGCAAGGAGCTCCCCACGTGTTGATCGCTGTGCTCGGCGGCGACGGCTTCTGCGGCTGGCCCGCGGCGCTGCACCTGTCCGACCTCGGCCACGAGGTCGTCATCGTCGACAACCTCGTCCGGCGCCGGATCGACGAGGAGCTCGGGGCGCAGTCGTTGACCCCCATCGCCGGCATCGAGGAGCGGCTGGCCGCGTGGCACGAGGTGTCGGGGCAGCAGATGCGCTTCCGCGACATCGACCTGGCGCAGGACTACGACGGGCTGCGCTCCTTCCTCGAGACCGAGCGCCCGGACGTGGTCGTGCACTTCGCCGAGCAGCGCTCCGCGCCCTACTCGATGAAGTCGCCGCGGCACAAGCGCTACACCGTCGACAACAACACCGGGGCCACCCACAACCTGCTGTGCGCCCTGGTCGAGACCGGGCTGGACGCGCACCTGGTCCACCTCGGCACCATGGGTGTCTACGGCTACGGCACCGCCGGTATGGCGATCCCCGAGGGCTACCTCGACGTCCAGATCACCGGTGACGACGGCGCGCAGGTCGACCAGCAGATCCTCTACCCCACCAACCCGGGCTCGGTCTACCACATGACCAAGTGCCTGGACCAGCAGCTCTTCGCCTACTACGCCAAGAACGACGCGCTGCGGATCACCGACCTGCACCAGGGCATCATCTGGGGCACGCACACCGACCAGACGCTGCGCGACGAGCGGCTCATCAACCGTTTCGACTACGACGGCGACTACGGCACGGTGCTCAACCGCTTCCTCATGCAGGCCGCGGTCGGCTACCCGCTCACGGTGCACGGCACCGGCGGGCAGACCCGAGCCTTCATCCACCTGCGCGACATGGCGCGCTGCGTGCAGATCGCGGTCGAGAACCCGCCCGCCCGCGGCGACCGGGTCAAGATCTTCAACCAGATGACCCAGACCCACCGGGTGCGCGACCTCGCCGAGCTGGTCGCGCGGATCAGCGACGCCGAGGTCGAGCTGGTGCCCAACCCGCGGCACGAGGCGGCGGAGAACGAGCTGCACGTGCACAACGAGACCTTCCTCGACCTCGGCCTGGAGCCGACGCTGCTCGAGGAGGGCCTGCTCATGGAGGTCGAGGACGTCGCCCGGCGGTATGCCGACCGCGCCGACCTCGAGAAGATCCCGTGCACCTCGACCTGGACCTCGGCCCAGGAGGCCGGCGTCCCGGCCTCCCGCTCCGCGCTCGCCGGGGCGGGTGCCGCCGTGTCCGTCGAGGGCAACCCAGGAGACCGCGCCGGGGACCGCGCGGAGCATCCCGCCTGACGCGGGCCCAGGCATACCCCATGCGGATCGCGCTGTTCACCGAGGTCTTCCTGCCCAAGGTCGACGGCGTCGTCACCCGCGTCACCCGCACCCTGGACCAGCTGACCGAGCTGGGGCACGAGGCGCTGGTCTTCGCCCCGGGCGAGCCGCCGACCCACCACGGGCCGCACCGCGTCGTGAAGGTGCGCTCGGTGTCCTTCCAGCCGTGGTACCCCGAGATCATGGTCGGCCTCCCGACCGCCCGCATCGCCCGCGAGATGCAGGCCTTCCACCCCGACATCGTGCACGCGGTGAACCCGGTGTGGCTCGCCGCCTACGGCGTCATCTCCGCCCGCCGCCGCAACCTGCCGCTGCTCGCGAGCTTCCACACCGACGTGCCGTCCTACACCACCCGGCTCGGCAACGGGCTCTCGTTGCTGCGCGCGCCGAGCCAGGCCTGGATCACGGGGATGCACAACCTCGCCGAGGTCAACCTGTGCACCTCCGCGCAGATGGTCTCCCGGGCGCGGGAGGTCGGGATCCGCGAGGTCGACCTGTGGCCCAAGGCGGTCGACACGGTGACCTACCACCCCTCGCGGCGCACCCGCGAGATGCGCGAGCTGCTCACCGGGGGCCACCCCGAGGCGCCGCTCGTGCTCTACGTCGGGCGGCTGTCGCGGGAGAAGGACCTCGACCAGCTGCTGGAGCCGATCCGCGAGCTGGCGGCCGAGGGGGTGCGGCTGGCCTTCGTCGGCTCCGGGCCGGCGCGCGAGGAGCTGGAGCGGCTCTTCGCCGGGACGCCGACGGTCTTCACCGGCTACCTCGCCGGGCAGGAGCTGGCCGCGGCCTACGCCAGCGCCGACGCCTTCGCCTTCCCCTCCACCACCGAGACGCTCGGGCTGGTCGCGCTGGAGTCGATGGCCAGCGGCGTGCCCGTGGTCGGCGCGCGGGCCGGGGGGATCCCCTTCGTCATCGAGGACGGCGTGACCGGCTTCCTCGTCGAGCCCGGCGACACGGCGGGGTATGCCGACGCCTCCGCCGGGTGCTGCTCGAGCCCGAGCTCAAGGGCCGGATGGGCGCTGCCGCGCGGGCCGACGCGCAGACCCACTCCTGGCGGGCCTCGACCGAGTCGCTCGTGGAGTCCTACGAGCTGGCCGTGCAGCGGCACCGGGGCCGGCGGCCGGTCGTCAAGCCGCTGCGCGCGCGGCAGCACCGCGACCTGCGCTGAGCCGGGCGTCCGGGACGAGGTGGCTCCAGGTCGGGAAGGCCGCAGCGAGCCGCCGCGGTGCTAGCGTGCGGGCCATGGTGATCGACGGGGACTCCACCACGACAGCAGCGACCGGCCGCTCCACCTGGGGCAGCCGTGGGCCGCGATGGGGCCGGGGCTGCTGGCGGCCTCGGCCGCGATCGGCGCCTCCCACCTCATCTCCTCCACCCAGGCCGGGGCGCTCTTCGGCTGGCAGCTGGTCTGGCTCATCGTGCTGGCCAACGTGCTGAAGTATCCCTTCTTCCGCTTCGGCCCGCAGTACGCCGCCGAGACCGGACGCAGCCTGGTCGAGGGGTATGCCCGGCGGGGGAAGGCATACCTCTGGGTGTTCTTCGTGCTGGCCGCCGTGTCCTCGGTCATCTCCACCGCCGGCGTCGCGCTGCTGTGCACCGTGATCCTCGCCTACCTGCTGCCCGCGTCGTGGGGCCTGGGCGTGCCCCTGCTCGCGACGGTCCTGCTCGGTGTGACCCTCGTGCTGCTCGTCGGTGGCCACTACAAGGCCCTCGACGGCGTCACCAAGATCATCATGGTGACCCTCGCCCTGTCGACCGTCGTCGCGGTGGTCATGGCGGCGGGCCAGGGCGCGGTCCGGCAGCCCGGCTTCGAGGACCCCTCCCCCTGGACCCTCGCGACCCTCCCCTTCCTCGTCGCGGTCATCGGCTGGATGCCGGCGCCGATCGAGATCAGCGCGCTGAACTCGCTGTGGGTCAAGGCCAAGGCGCAGGGGCGGCGGCTCGCGGTGCGCGACGTGCTCTTCGACTTCAACACCGGCTACGTCGTCTCCACCGTGCTCGCGGTCTTCTTCATCGGCCTCGGCGTCTTCGTGCAGTACGGCAGCGGCCAGGAGCTGCAGATGGCCGGCGGCGCCTACATCCCGCAGCTCATGAGCATGTACGGCGCGGCGATCGGGCAGTGGGCGGTCCCGCTCATGGCGCTCATCGCCTTCGCCTGCATGTTCGGCACCGTCATCTCGGTCGTCGACGGGTATGGGCGCGCGGCCGCCGAGTCGCTGCGCCTCATCCGCGGGCAGGAGTCGATGAGCCGGCGCTCCAAGGACCTGTGGATCACCGGGATCTCGCTCATCGCGCTGGCGATCGTGGTGTGGATGAGCGCGTCGCTGGCCGACATGCTGCGCTTCGCGATGGTCAGCGCCTTCCTCACCGCGCCGGTCTTCGCGTGGCTCAACTTCTCGATCATCCGCAGCGAGCGCCAGCTGTCCGGCACCATGCGGGTGCTGTCCTACGTCGGCCTGGTCTTCCTCGTCGGCTTCACGCTGCTCTTCCTGGCCTCGCAGTTCGGCCTGCTCGCCTGACCTCGAGGATCTCGGTCGCCGACCGTCCCACCGGCTCGGAAGGGCGCGACTGCACCGGTCATGTCGTGGCATCGCGTCGGCGGGCGACATATCTGCTGCAGTCGCGCAGCGCCGGACGCGGGACTCAGCCGTCGGCGAGACGGTCGGTGACGCGCTCGACCTTCTCGGTGAGCTGACCGGTATACCCCGGGCGCAGGTCGGCCTTGACCACCAGCGACACCCGGGGCGAGTGCTCGGCGACGGCGTCGCAGGCCGCCTTGATGACCGGCATCACCTCGTCCCACTCCCCCTCGATCGTGGTGAACATCGAGGTCAGCTCGTAGGGCAGGCCGGAGTCGCGGACGACCCGGAGGGCGTCGGCGACGGCTGCGCTCACCGAGCCGGAGTCGCTGGCGGCCTGGGTCGGGGCGACGGGAGAGAAGCGCGAGGGCGAAGAGCATGGGGATCACGCTATCCCTGCGCTGTTGGACGAGGTGGCGCTGCCCCTGCTCACCGGTGACGGGCTCTAGTCGAGCGGACGGCCGGCGCCGGAGGAGTATGCTCGCCCCTCCTCCCCCCTCCCGACGCCACGACGAGGTGAGCCGTCATGCCCGCTGCCCCCACCCACCCTCCAGATCCGCAGGCCGACCTCGCCGCCGAGCAGGCCCACCTGGCCCGCGCCCGCGACGAGCTCACGCGCATGCGCGAGCACACACTCAGCCTGACCGCCGACGGAGGCGACGCCCTCGCCGGTGAGGCGCTGGCGCAGACACTCTGGCTGCGCGCGAAGGCGCTGCAGGACGACCCCGGCACCACGCTGTTCTTCGGCCGGCTCGACACCGCCGAGGACGCGCTCTACATCGGCCGCCGGCACGTCTCCGACGCGGACGGCGACCCGGTCGTCGTCGACTGGCGGGCCGGGGTGTCGACACCCTTCTACCGCGCCACCCCGACCGATCCGATGGGTGTCCAGCGCCGGCGCCGCTTCGGCGTCGAGGACGGCCAGATCACCGCGCTGGAGGACGAGTGGCTGGGGACCGGCGAGCCCGGGGAGAGCAGTGGCAGCGGCATCCTCGCCCGCGAGATCGAGCGACCGCGCATCGGGCCGATGCGCGACATCGTCGCCACCATCCAGCCGGAGCAGGACGAGATCGTCCGCGCCGACGTCGCCACCACGCTGTGCGTGCAAGGGGCACCGGGCACCGGCAAGACCGCCGTCGGGCTGCACCGCGCCGCCTGGTTGCTGTATGCCTACCGCGCCCGGCTGGCCCGCTCCGGCGTCCTCGTCGTCGGGCCCAACCGCGCCTTCCTGGAGCACGTCGGCGCGGTGCTGCCCTCGCTCGGGGAGATCACCGTGCGGCACACCACGGTCGAGGAGCTCGTCGCCGACGCCACCGGCGCGACGGTCCGCTCGACCGACAGCACCGAGGTCGCGCGGCTCAAGGGTGAAGCGCGCATGGCCGAGGTCCTGCGCGCCGCGCTCTGGGGGCAGGTGTCCAGCCCGACCGAGGCGCTGGTGGTGCCGCGCGGGTCCCGCCGGTGGCGGGTCCCGGCATACCAGGTGCAGGAGATGGTCGAGGAGCTGCGCACCCGCGCGTGGGGTATGCCGCCGCCCGCGCATTGCTCCACCAGCGGCTCGCGCACGCGGTCATGGTGGCGATGGAGCGCTCCGGGGACGCGCCGGACGACCGGGTGCAGGACAGCGTGGCCCGGTCCGCGCCGGTGAAGGCCTACGTCAAGGACCTCTGGCCGCAGGTGAAGCCGGCCGCCGTGCTCGCCGGGCTGCTCACCACGGGTGAGCACCTGGCCGACGACCAGCGCGCCATGGTGTGGGAGCGGCCCCCGCGGTCGGCGGCCTCGGCCCGGTGGAGCGCGGCGGACCTCGTGCTGCTCGACGAGCTCACCGACCTGGTCGACCGCACCCCGAGCCTGGGGCACGTCGTGCTGGACGAGGCGCAGGACCTCTCGCCGATGCAGCTGCGGGCCGTGGGGCGGCGCGCCTCGACGGGCTCGCTCACCGTGCTGGGCGACCTCGCGCAGGGCACGACACCGTGGTCGACGACGTCGTGGGAGGAGTCGCTGCACCACCTGGGCAAGGAGCTCTCGGCCGGGTCGACGCACCTCGAGGAGCTCGTCCGTGGCTTCCGCGTGCCGTCGTCGGTCATCGAGTTCGCCGCCCGGCTGCTGCCGTCGATGGCCCCCGACCTCGCGCCGCCGGAGTCGGTGCGGTCCAACCCGGGACGGCTCGACGTCGTGCAGGTCGAGGACCCGGTGGAGGGCGCCGTACGGACCGTGCAGGAGGCGGCCGCGCACGAGGGGTCGGTGGGGGTCGTGGCGCCGGACACGTGGGTGGGCCGCGTCGGGGACGCGCTCTCGAGGGCAGGCGTCGGGCACGAGGTCATGGACGGTGAGCACGCCGACGACACGCTGCGACTGCGGGTCTTCCTCGTCCCCGCGACGGTCGCCAAGGGGCTGGAGTTCGACCAGGTGGTCGTGGTAGAGCCCGCGGCTATCGCCGCCGCCGAGCCGGATGAGCGCACCGGCCTGCGCCGGCTCTACGTCGTGCTCACCCGCGCGGTCAGCGGGCTGACGGTGGTGCATACCGACCCGTTGCCCGACGCCCTCGCCGTCTCTTCTGCGGGACCGACGTCGGCCTAGCATGACCTCCATCGGGAAGTTCGACGATGACGGTCGTGCTATCCCGTGGTCGGTCCGGGCGGGGGCGGCGGCTCCTGCCCGCTGAGGCTGTCGTGCGCCACGTAGTACGTCGGCCGGCCGAGCTGCATCGTGTAGGTCCGCCCGACATACTCCCCCAGGATCCCCAGGCACAGCAGCTGCACCCCGCCGACCGCGGTGACGACCATGAAGGTCGAGGTCCAGCCGGGCACGTTGAGGCCGACGGCATACCCGACGAGCGCGTAGACGAGAAGCCCCAGCGCGACCACGGCCCCGACGAAGCCCAGCCACGTGGCGAGCCGCAGCGGCGCGATGCTCGCCCCGGTGATGGAGTCCAGCGCGAGCCGCACCATCGAGGAGAGGGGGTACTTCGAGCGCCCGGCCGCCCGCGCGTCGCGACGGTAGGTCAGCACGCCGGAGGGGAAGCCGAGCGAAGGGACGACCAGGCGCAGCACCCGGTGGTGCTCGGGCAGCGCGGTGACCGCCTCGACCGTGGCGCGCGACATCAGCCGGTAGTCGCCGGCGTTGGACGGCCCGTGGTCGGCGCCCAGCCGCCGCATCGTGTCGTAGTAGCCGCTGGCCGTGACTCGCTTGAACCGCGTGTCGGTCGTGCGGTCGTCGCGCACGGCGTAGACCACGTCCAGCGACTCCGCGCGCGCCAGCCGCACCATGTCCGCAATGAGCTCGGGCGGGTCCTGCAGGTCGGCGTCGATCGTGACCACCAGCTCCCCACGGGCGCGCTCCAGCCCGGCGGAGATCGCGGCCTGGTGACCGGCGTTGGCGCGCAGCCGGACGACCCGCAGCTGGGCCCAGCTATGCCGCTCGCGCGCCAGCAACACCGGGGTCGCGTCGCTGCTGCCGTCGTCGACGACGAGCACCTCGTAGTCGAGCCCCAGCCCGTCGAGCACCGGCCGCAGCCGCCGCACCAGCAGCGGCAGGACGTCCTGCTCGTCGAACATCGGCACGACGACGCTCAGCGCGATCGGGCCGGCCTGCGGTGCGCTCATCGGGCCTCACGGGTCGCGGTCGGGTGGTCGGCCGATCCTAGCCCGGCGCGCAGCAGGACCAGCAGCACCACGGGGACCAGCGCGAGCACGTAGCGCGGTCGCGCCTCGAAGATCAGCAGGTATGCCGTCAGCCCGCCGAGCGCGAGCGCCCAGGTGGTGAGCAGCGGGTCGGCGCGGGCCCGCAGGAGCACGGCCCCGGTGAGCAGGACGACCGCGACCCACAGCCCCTGCACCACCCCCGCCCGCTCGTCGTAGAGCTCGCCGGCGCCCCTGCTGGCCGCGGTCATCCCCGACAGCGACTCGGGCAGGCTGCTCGCCTGCCGGCTGTCGGCGCCCTCACCGTGCGCCCAGAAGGTCCCGTCACCCCAGACCCACAGCGCCTTGGCTCCGACGAAGCGCAGGTTGCCGACCAGCCCGCGCCCGCCGACCTGGTCCCACGCCTGGGCCCGCAGGTCCGCCGCGCGGCTGGCGGGGTCCATCGCCGCCGTGGCGTCGACCTGGTCCTGGCGGTAGGCACCCCACCGGCGCACCGGCGAGTCCTCCGCGGAGTCCCAGGTGCCCATCGCCAGGAAGTGCTCCGGCGGGAAGGGCGCCTCCACCTGCGCCAGCCGCTGCGCGTCCAGCCCGGTCCCCCGCGCCGAGGCCCCGTCGAGCAGCGCCACGGTGCCCCACGAGACGGCGCCGAGGAGAGCCACGGCGACGACCCGTCGCCACTGCCGCGACCACAGCACGACCAGCACGAGCGCGATCGCGACCACGACGACATACGGCTTGAGCGCGACGCCCAGCCCGAGCGAGACCGCCCCGGTCAGCGCCCACGGCCAACTCCACCCGGCAGCGCCGCCGCACCGCACCATCGCCAGGGCAGCGACCGAGACCGCCGCGGCCGCCGGGAGGTCGGTGTAGGGCACGGCGACGTTCGGCGACAGGCCCACCAGCACCAGGGCGAGCGCCTGCACCGGCAGCACGGCCCGCGGGTGACCGAGGAGCTGGGCGGCGCGGCCGAGCGACCACAGCACCACCCCGACGCACAGCACGTGCGGCAGCAGCACCGCCCCCAGCGCGGGCAGCGAGACGACCGAGCCCGCCTCGACCGCCACCTGCTCCAGCCAGAGGAGGCGCACGTTGTGCGGGTAGCGCGCGTAATAGGTCAGCGCCTCGGCGGGCAGCGGCTCCCCCACGGCGAGCGTCGAGGCGCTGGAGAAGATCCGCCGGGCGTCGAAGCCGAAGGGGATGAGCGCGAGCGCCGCGTGCGCCCCGGCCAGCAGCGTGCCCGCCGCGGCACTGGCCCAGAGGGTCCCGGACCGCGCCTCCCCTCCCCCCACGCCTGCACCGGGTCGGAGGAGCGCCCGCCCGAGGAGCACGAGGACCAGCAGCGACACCCCGCGGCCACGCGGACCACGACCGGCGGGAAGACCAGCCAGCCGTTCAGCGGTGTCACCAGCGCGACGACGGCCGCCACCAGCAGCCCCACAGCGAACGCCCGTTGGAGCAGCAGAGCCATCCCCCGGTCGGCACCCGTGAGCCGCCCCGACCCCTGACCTGTCATGAGGACAGCGTAGGTAGCGGCGGGCCCCGCCTCGCACCACCTGGGCGGACGGCATACGGTAGGCCGCAGCAGACTTCCCGCACACGAGGAGAGCACATGCACCCCACGCACATCCCACTCCGGGTCGCCACCGGCGCGTTCATCCTGAACTCCGGCATCGGCAAGCTCAAGGCCGGTGAGGAGGAGGCCGAGCAGATGCACGGCTGGGCCTCCAGCGTCTACCCGGTGTTCAAGGACATGAAGGCCGGCGACTGCACCAAGGCGCTGGCCTACGGCGAGATCGGCCTCGGCGCGATGCTGCTGCTGCCGACCGTGCCCTCGGCCGTCGCCGGCGCCGGTCTGGCCGCCTTCGGCGTCGGCCTCACCGGTCTCTACCTCAAGACCCCGGGCATGACCCAGGAGGACGGCATCCGGCCCACGCCGGACGGCCTCGGCCTGGCCAAGGACACCTGGCTGGTCGGCGCCGGCCTGACGCTGGCCACGCAGTCCTTCCTCTCCGGCACCAAGCACGCCGCGAAGTCGGTCGCGGACGGGGTGAGCAACGCCGCCGGGTCGGTCGCTGACGGCGTCACCGGCGCCGCGAGCTCGGTCGGCCACGGCATCGCCGGAGCCGTCCCGGGCGGCGGCTCGAAGAAGGCCAAGGGCGCCTTCTCCAGCCTGTCCAAGGGCGCGCACGACGCCCGCGGCGACCTGTCCGAGGCGCTGTCCGACCTGGCGGAGTCGGTGCTCGGCCGCCGCTGAGTCAGCCCAGACATACCTCGAGGCCGTCGCGCAGCTGCGCGACGGCCTCGAGGTATGTCTGGCGCCGCGACGCGTCGGTGGTCAGCGCCGCCACGCGGTGCAGGTGCGGCTGGATGACGAAGGTCTCGTGGACCAGGAAAGCCGCGCGCCGGACCAGCAGGGGCTGCAGGTCGTGCAGCCGCGCCAGCGTCCGGGCGAGAGCCGCGAGCAGGTCTGGGGCACCCGCACCGCGAGGCCGGGCTCCACCAGCCAGACTCTGCACGACTCCCCCCGCCCCAGGAGGCGGACCTGCAGCGGGTCCGGAGGCACGGCATACCCGGCACGCGCCCACCACCCGGGGTGGGCGGCGACGAGGCCGGCGACCGCCGCGGCGTCGAGCTGGGTCGGGAGCACCGCACGATCCTGGCACGCGGGACTCGTCACGTCGGACGTCCACCACGTCAGGCGTTCCCGCACGGAGGGTCGTCGCAGATCCGTCGTGCACGTCGGTCCGCACGCCGGCCCGCCGCCCGCCCGTGCCACAGTGGGCGCGTGACGCATCCCGCCGAGGCGCTGCTCGACCGTTGGCTCGACGACGCCGCCCTGCTCGCCCCGGACGCCGGGCGCGACCTGTGGCTGGCCGAGGGCTCGCTGCTGCTGCGCGGGTGGTCCGAGCCGCAGCGGCGCTACCACACGACCGAGCACCTCACCGAGGTCCTGGCCGCCCTCGACGAGCTGCAGGAGGCCGGTGCGGTCGACGCGGACGAGGCGCTCGTGGCGCGGACCGTCGGGTGGTACCACGACCTCGCCTACGACCCCCGCGCCAGGCCCGGCAGCAACGAGCACCGCAGCGCCACCTTGGCCCGCGACCACCTGCACCGCCTCGGCGTCGACGACGGCACGGTCGACGCCGTCGAGGCCGGCGTGGTCATGACGCTGGACCACGAGGGTCCCGGCGAGGGTGGTGCCGCCACGGACGCCGTCCACGACGCCGACCTCTGGATCCTCTCGGCGCCGCCCCCGCGGTATGCCGCCTACCGCGCCCAGGTCCGCGAGGAGTACGCCCACGTGCCCGAGGACGCGTTCCGCGCCGGCCGCCTCGGGGTCATGGGGCCGCTGGCCGGGCGCGAGCGGCTCTACCGGACCGGGCACGCGCACGAGCACTGGGACGCCCGCGCCCGGGCCAACCTGCAGGCCGAGCTGGCGGAGCTGCGGCGGCCCTGAGCGCCCACGCCGCTTCGGTGGGGCTGCGGCGGGCCTGAGCGCCCGCGCCGCTTCGGTGGGGCTGCGGCGGGCCTGAGCGCCCACACCGCTGCGTTGGGGCTGCGGCCAGGTGGCGAGCAGGGACGTAACCACATCTGTCCTACGTGTCACACGCGCCCCGCGCTGCGGAGACGTGTCCCGACGCCGGGGATATCACCCCGGCTCGCGTGACTTTCCCCGCAGCCTGATGCGTATGGGGCCAGCTTGACCCAGGTGAGGTCGACGGCTCGGCCGGACACCACCGGTCCCGCACGCCACACGCGCCCCGCACTGCGGAGACGTGTCCCGACGCCGGGGAAATCACCCCGGCTCGCGCGACTTTCCCCGCAGCCGGGTGCCCGAGGGGCCCGTGTGACTCATGTGGCACAGCTCCCGCCGGTGGCGGTGCCTCACCCACGGACGCCGAGCCCGTCGGCGGTGCGACCCGCGGGCACCCCGAGCACGACCTGCGTAGGCCCCCGAGGCCCGACCTGCGGAGCCCCACCCCCGCGAGGCACGGCCTGCGCAGCCCCACCCCGCCCGGAGGCACGACCTGCGGAGCCCTACCCCCGGGCCCACCACCACTCGGCGAGCGGCCACCAGGCAGCCTGGCCCGCGACACCCCGCGCCTCGGCCAGACTCAGCCAGCGCGCCTCGAGCACCTCGACCCCGTCCGGCCGCAGCGGGACCGGGGAGGGCAGCGTGGCGGCATACACCTGGACGTAGTTGTCGCCCTCGTCCCAGCTGCGGGCGCCGTGCCCGGGGGGCAGGGTGATCCGCTGGTAGCCCACGGCGACCAGCCGCTCCTGCTCCAGCTCGACCGCGATCTCCTCGGCGACCTCTCGCACGGCCGCCGCCCGCGCGGAGGCATCGGTGACCTCGCGCTTGCCGCCGGGGGCGCCCCAGCCCTCCCGGGTCGAGTTGCGCACGAGGGCCATGCGCTCCGGGACCCCCTGCGCCCGGGCCAGCACCACCGACGCCCCGGCGCCGAGACGCTCCAGCGGGGAGGCGACCACCTCCAGCAGGTGCGGGGTCGGCGCGGCCCCCGCCAGCCCGTCCTCGACCCGGGCCAGCGGCCGCTCCCCCTTGCGCTTGCGGAAGCGCAGCCCGCTGTCCCGCAGCCGCCGGGCCAGCTCGGTGCCGCTCACCTCGGCCGCGCCCGCAGCGACGACCTCGGCATACCGCTCCTGGGGTATGTCGTAGTGGTCGCCCTCGAAGGACCGCCGAGGGATGCCCGACCGCTGCGCGAAGGCGTGCAGCTCGGCGAGCGAGATGTCGCTCGCGAGGTGCGACCAGAGCCTGCCGTGGGCCCGCCACAGCGGCGGGTCGACGAGGACGGTCATGACCGCAGACCCTACCTGTGGACAACTTCTGCGGAGCGGGCGCGACACCGCCTAGCGTCGGAGGCACGAGGTGGCCACCCGGCCACCGTCACGAGGGAGGGAACCCATGAGCAACACCTTCGCCGTCGACACGGCACGGATCGCCGCCGCCTCCGGCGACATCGAGCGCATCGCCACCAGCATCGAGGGCGAGGTCCGGGCGATGATGGCCAAGCTCAACGCGCTGCAGGACTGCTGGCGCGGGTCGGCGGCCGGCAGCTTCCACAGCGTCACCCAGGACTGGAGCGCCACCCAGGAGAAGGTCCGCACCTCGCTGCAGCAGATCTCCACGACGCTGCGCACGGCCGGCCAGGACTACGAGCTGGTCGAGCAGACCAACCGCACCCGCTTCACCCCGGCGTGACCGCTGCCGGGTGACATGTCCGGGTCGAGCGACCTACCCCGAGTGACGGCACCGCCGCGCGCCGTGGCAGGCGTCGCGGGCGCAGGGGTCCCCAGCCCCGCCGTCGCGAGCTCCCCGGCACAGGCCGACGGGCGGCCCCTCCGCAGTGGAGGGACCGCCCGTCGGTGGTGGTTCGCCCGCGAGGAACGCGGGCGCGCCTAGCGTCTGATCACGGGATCGATCAGAAGTCCATGCCACCCATACCGCCGTCGGCGCCGGCCGGCATGGCCGGGGCCTTCTCCGGCTTGTCGGCGATGACCGCCTCGGTGGTGAGGAAGAGCGCGGCGATGGAGGCGGCGTTCTGCAGCGCAGAGCGGGTCACCTTCACCGGGTCGGCGACGCCGAACCCGAGCATGTCGCCGTACTCACCGGTCGCGGCGTTGAGGCCCTCGCCCGGAGTGAGGTTGCGGACCTTCTCCGCCACGACGCCGCCCTCGAGACCGGCGTTGATCGCGATCTGCTTGAGCGGAGCCTCGATCGCCACCCTGACGATGTTGGCACCGGTGGCCTCGTCGCCCTCGACGGACAGCCCGTCGAAGGCGCGGGACGCCTGGATGAGGGCGACGCCACCACCGGCGACGATGCCCTCCTCGACAGCCGCCTTGGCGTTGCGCACCGCGTCCTCGATGCGGTGCTTGCGCTCCTTGAGCTCGACCTCGGTCGCCGCGCCCGCCTTGATGACGGCCACGCCGCCGGCCAGCTTGGCCAGCCGCTCCTGCAGCTTCTCGCGGTCGTAGTCGGAGTCGGAGTTGTCGATCTCGGTGCGGATCTGGGAGACCCGGCCGGCGATCTGGTCGGCGTCGCCGCCGCCCTCGACGATGGTGGTCTCGTCCTTGGTGACGACGACCTTGCGGGCGGTGCCCAGCATGTCGAGCTCGGCGTTCTCCAGCTTGAGGCCGACCTCCTCGGAGATGACCTGGCCGCCGGTGAGGATGGCGATGTCGGCCAGCATGGCCTTGCGCCGGTCACCGAAGCCCGGGGCCTTGACGGCCACGGACTTGAAGTTGCCGCGGATCTTGTTGACGACCAGGGTCGCCAGACCCTCGCCCTCGACGTCCTCGGCGATGATCATCAGCGGCTTGCCGGACTGCATGACCTTCTCCAGCAGCGGCAGCAGGTCCTTGACCGAGGAGATCTTGGAGTTGACGACGAGCACGTAGGCGTCCTCGAGGACGGCCTCCATGCGCTCGGTGTCGGTGACGAAGTAGGGGCTGATGTAGCCCTTGTCGAAGCGCATACCCTCGGTGAGCTCCAGCTCCAGCCCGAAGGTGTTGGACTCCTCGACGGTGATGACACCCTCGTTGCCGACCTTGTCCATGGCCTCGGCGATCATGCCGCCGATCTCGGTGTCGGCCGCGGAGATCGACGCGGACTGCGCGATCTGCTCCTTGGTCTCCACCGGCTTGGCCATCTCGAGCAGGTCGTCGTTGACGGCCTTGACGGCGACCTCGATGCCCCGCTTGAGGGCCATCGGGTTGGCGCCGGCGGCGACGTTGCGCAGGCCCTCCTTCACCATGGCCTGGGCCAGGACGGTCGCCGTCGTCGTGCCGTCACCGGCGACGTCGTCGGTCTTCTTGGCGACCTCCTTGACCAGCTCGGCGCCGATCTTCTCGTAGGGGTCCTCGAGCTCGATCTCCTTGGCGATGCTCACACCGTCGTTGGTGATGGTGGGAGCGCCCCACTTCTTCTCGAGCACGACGTTGCGGCCCTTGGGGCCGAGGGTCACCTTGACGGCGTCGGCAAGGGTGTTCATACCCTTCTCGAGCCCGCGGCGAGCCTCCTCGTCGAAAGCAATGGTCTTGGCCATCTGAGCTGCTTCCTCCACATGCGGATGGACGGGTGACCGGGTGCCGCCCGCGACGGACGAGCCGGAGGCGCGGGGATCAGGTCTCCCCGGCTCCCGACCCTCGACAGGCCGGTCGGATTATCACTCTCATGGTGAGAGTGCTAGGACCATGATGAGCACTCGGGGCCTCCGAGTGCAAATGACGCGGCCGGTATGCCCGGAGGCGCCCGGGCCGGCCGGCGCCACCACCGTGGATCGCCCGGTCCCCGGACGGGAATCAGTGCCGCAGCTCCAGCGCCCGGATGGCGGCCAGCCGGAGTGTGTCCTCGCCGAGACCGAGGCCGCGGCCCGCGTTGGCCAGCGAGTCCACGCCGGCGATCCCGGTGCCCAGCACCTCGGTGAAACGCTCGGCCATGGCGGCGAGCTGCTCGGCCTGCGCCTCGACGAAGGTGCGGTCCACGACGTGGCCGTGCCCGGGCACCCAGGTGTCCGCCGTCTCCCCGGAGCGGCGTTCGAGCAACGAGCGCAGCGTCGGCGCCCACTCCATCGGGAAGGCGTCCTCCATCGCCGGGTCGGCACCCTCCTCGACGAGGTCGCCGGCGAAGACGACCCCGGCGTCGGGCACCCCCACCGCCAGGTCGTGGTCGGTGTGCCCGCGCCCGGCATACTGCAACTCGACGGTCCGACCACCCAGGTCGAGCGCGGTGTCGTCCTCGATGAGGTAGAAGGGCAGCACGATCTCGGTGTTCTCGACCTGCTCGGCGAGGTGCTCGCGGTCGGTCGAGCGCAGGTGGTCGACCACCTGCTGTCGCTGGTGCTCGCCGGTGCGCCGCAGCCCTTCGGCCGCGCCGGAGTGGGCATAGATCTGGGAGTCGCGGAAGGCGGCGTTGCCGAAGCAGTGGTCGTAGTGCGCGTGCGTGTTGACCACGACCAGCTCGGTGTCGGTGATGCGGCGCACCGCCTCCAGCAGGTCCTGGCCCTGCGCGTGGAAGCTGCGGGTGTCGACGACGAGCGAGCGCTCCTCCCCCACGACCAGGCCGCAGTTGAGCTTGAGCTCCTCGTGCCGACGGACGTGGACCCCCGGAGCCACTTCTCGCCAGGTCGCCTCACTCATGCCGCACCAGTCTACGGGCTGCCCAGCCCCCGGCGGCCCGGCCCCGGAGCCGACTTGACGCCGCGTCATTTCAGCGGGCGCGGACGGCGCCGGCTTGTCAGGCTGGGCCCGTCAGCGCCGACACGACCTGCCCAGGGGAGGCACCACATGTTCCCGACCCGGATCCTGCTCGCGACCGACGGCTCGCCCAGCGCGGCCCTCGCCCGCGAGCGCGTGATCGACCTGGTGCGGCATACCGAGGCCGAGGTGCACGTCGTGCACGTCGCCCTCGTCTCGCCGTGGACCAACCCGACGCCGCTGAGCCCCTCGCTGCGCGAACGGGTCGAGGCCGAGGCCAGACCGGTGCTCGCCGACGCGGTCAGCCAGCTGCAGGGGGCGCACGTCGCCGTCGCCGGCAGCCACCTGCGCACCGGCCGCGCCACCGACGAGATCCTGCGCCTGCGCGACGAGATCGACGCCGACCTCGTCGTCATCGGCAGCCGCGGGCAGAACGCCTTCGTGCGCGTCCTGCTCGGCAACGACGCCGAGGGCATCGTCCGGCACGCGCCCTGCGCCGTGCTCGTCGTCCGCACCGAGGAGGAGACCCGATGACCGCCGACGTGATGCTCCCGCTCGCCGACGCCGGAGGAGGTATGCCGGACTTCACCGTCCGCGCGCTCGACCTCTCGGTCATCATCGGCTACCTCGTGCTCAGCCGGATCATCCCGCTGGTGGTCGGCTCCCGGATGCAGAAGAAGGCGCACGCCGAGGCGAAGGCGAGCGGCAAGGAGAGCGACGCCTCCGAGGACTACTTCCTCGGGGGCCGCAACTTCATCTGGCCCTTCGTCGGGCTCTCGCTGGTGGCGACCAACATGTCCGGCGCGACCTTCGTCGGGCTGGCCGGCGGGGCCTACGAGCAGGGCATCTCGATCTTTGCCTACGAGTGGATGTCGGCGGTCATCCTCGTCGTCTTCATCTTCTTCATCCTGCCGTTCTACCTGCGCTCCAAGGTCTTCACGCTGCCGGAGTTCCTCGAGCAGCGCTACGACCGGCGGGCGCGGATGGCCTTCGCCGGGTTCAACCTCTTCGCCAACATGTTCATCGACATGGCCGCCGCGCTCTTCGCCGGCGCCGTCGTCGTCAAGGTGCTCTACCCCGACATCCCGATGATCGTCTCGGTCGCGGTGCTCGCCATCCTGGCCGCGATCTACACCGTCATCGGCGGGCTGGGCGCGGTCATGGTGAGCGACTCGATCCAGGCGACCGTCACCCTGCTGGGCGGCGTGATCGTCCTCATCGCGACCTTCAATGCGATCGAGTCGTGGGACTCCATGGCGCAGGTCGCGGGTGACGAGAAGATGAGCCTCATCCTGCCCGCGGACCACCCCGACCTGCCGTGGCCGGGGCTGCTCACCGGGGTGCTCATCGTGGGGCTCTACTACTGGACCACCAACCAGCTCGTCGTGCAGCGCACCCTCGGCGCGAAGTCGCTGGACCACGGCCGGTGGGCTCGCTGCTGGCCGGCTTCATCAAGCTGGCCTTCCTCTTCCTCTTCATCTTCCCCGGGGTCATGGCGCTCTCGCTGTACCCGAACCTCGAGAGTCCCGACACGGTCTTCCCGACGCTCGTCTTCGACCTGTTGCCGGTGGGCTTGCGCGGCCTGATCCTCGCGGCCGTCATCGCGGCGATCACCTCGACCGTCGACTCGATCCTCAACTCGGCGTCGACCATCGTGACGATGGACTTCGTCAAGACGCTGCGCCCCAACACCTCGCAGCGCGGTCTGGTGCTCACCGGTCGGGTCGCCACCGTCGTCGCGCTGGTCGTGGCGATCATCTGGGCGCCCTTCATCGCCCAGTTCGACACGCTCTACAACTACCTGCAGTCGGTGCTGTCCTTCCTCGTGCCGCCGGTCGTCGCGGTCTTCCTCGTCGGCATCGCCTCGAAGCGGATCAGCGCCACGGCGGCCTTCCTCACGCTGGTGATCATGCAGCCGCTCGGGCTGCTGATGTTCATCCTCACGCAGGTGCTGCCGGAGGAGCCCTCGATCCAGTTCCTCTACGCCGCGGGCATCAGCACGGCGGCCTCGATACTGCTGCTGGTCGTCATCAGTCTCCTCGGGCCCTCGCCGGACGAGTCCAAGACGGCCGAGCTCACGTGGAAGAGCGACTACTGGACCGAGGAGAGCCAGGCGCTGCAGGGCACCGCGGTCTGGGCGAACTACCGGGTGCTCTCGATCGTCCTGCTCGTCACGACGGCGGTGATCGTGGTGATCTGGGCCTAGCTCAGGCCGGTGATGGTGCCGTCCTCGGCGATGTCCATGCCGAGCGCAGCGGGGACCTTCGGCAGCCCGGGCATGCGCATGATGTCGCCGGTGAGGGCGACGACGAAGCCGGCGCCGGCGTTGACGACCAGCTCGCGGACGGTGATCGTGAAGCCGCGGGGCGCCCCGAGCAGCGTCGGGTCGTCGGAGAAGGAGTACTGCGTCTTGGCCATGCAGACCGGCAGGTCGCCGTACCCCTGCTCGGTGAGCTGGGTCAGCTGCGTCTGCGCGGCCGGGGCGAAGGAGACGCCGTCGGCGCGGTATACCTCGCGTGCCACGGTCTCGATCTTGGTCTGCAGGTCCGCGTCCGCGGCATACAGCGGCGCGTAGTCGCTGCCCCGCTCGCACAGCTGGACGACCGCGCGGGCGAGCTCCTCGCCGCCTTCGCCGCCGCGGGTGAAGACCTCCGAGCGCGCCACCTCCACGCCGAGCTGACCGCAGCGTTCGCGCACCAGGTCGAGCTCGGCGTCGCTGTCGCTCGGGAAGCGGTTGAGCGCGACGACGACGGGGACGCCGAACTTCGCGAGGTTCTCCAGGTGCTGCTCAAGGTTCGCCAGCCCGGCGCCCAGGGCCTCGACGTCCTCGGTGCCCAGGTCGGACTTCGGCGCGCCGCCGTTGAGCTTGAGCGCGCGGATCGTGGCGACGATGACGGCGGCGTCGGGGCGCAGGCCGCCCGCCGGGCAGACGATGTCGAAGAACTTCTCGGCCCCCAGGTCGGCGCCGAAGCCGGCCTCGGTGACGACGTAGTCGGCGAGCTTGAGCGCGGTGCGGGTGGCGAGCACCGAGTTGTTGCCGTGCGCGATGTTGGCGAAGGGGCCGCCGTGGATGATCGCCGGGGTGTTCTCCAGGGTCTGGACGAGGTTGGGCTTGACGGCGTCCTTCATGAGCATGGCCATGGCGCCCGCCGCCTCGAGCTGCCCGGCGGTCACCGGCTCCTTGTCGTAGGTGTAGCCGACGACGATGCGCCCGAATCGCTCCTTGAGGTCCTCCAACCCCGTGGCGAGACACAGCGCCGCCATGATCTCGCTGGCCACGGTGATCTCGAAGCCGGACTCCCGCACCACCCCGTCGCCCTTCTTGCCCATGCCGACGACGATGTTGCGCAGGGCGCGGTCGTTCATGTCGAGGACGCGGGTCCAGGTGATGCGCTTGGGGTCCAGGCCCAGCGGGTTGCCCTGGTGCAGCGAGTTGTCGAGCAGCGCGGCGAGCAGGTTGTGCGCCGAGGTGATGGCGTGGAAGTCGCCGGTGAAGTGCAGGTTGATGTCGTCCATCGGGACGACCTGGGCATACCCGCCGCCGGCCGCGCCGCCCTTCATGCCGAAGCACGGGCCCAGCGAGGGCTCGCGCAGGGTGGTGATGGCCCGGGCGCCGATCCGGTTGAGCGCCATGGACAGGCCGACGTTGGTCGTCGTCTTGCCCTCCCCCGCGGCGGTCGGGTTGATCGCCGTGACCAGGATCAGCTTCCCGTCCGGCCGGTCGGCCAGGCGATCGAGCACCTGCAGCGCGATCTTGGCCTTGTCGTGCCCGTAGGGCTCGAACTCGTCCTCGGTCAGCCCCAGCCCCGCCGCGATGTCGGCGATCCGCTCGAGCGTGGCCCCCTGCGCGATCTGAACGTCGGTCAACATCCCTGCCTCCTCGCAGCCGGTGATCGTCCGCACAAACTACAAGGCCCACCGCCCGGAGGGGCAGTGGGCCTGGCGGGTGTCGCGCGTCAGCTCTCGATGCCGAGCCGGCGCATCGAGCGGGCGCGCTGGCGGCGGGACCGGTCGCGGCGCAGGCGCTTGATGAGCAGCGGCTTGTAGGCGAGCGCGGCCTCGTCGTCGATGAGCTGGTTGAGCAGCTGGTAGTAGCGCGTCGAGCTCAGGTCGAAGAGGTCCTTGATGCCCTGCTCCTTGGAGCCGGCATAGGTCCAGTGACGGTTCTCGAAGTCGAGGATCTCCTGATCCCGCTCGGACAGGCCGGCGGGGGGTTCCACCTGCTGCACGTGCCTGGCAGCGCCCATGGGTGATGTCCTCTCGTCACAACGCTCGATCTGGCCGGATCGAGAGCCAGTCTAGGGCACACGACTTACAGCCGTGTCATTTGCCCGCGCGCGTCCCCGCCTCCCTGCCGCCCCTCCTCACTCCCATCCCCTCCTCCTTCCCACCGAGCGCCGCGAATGGTTGGGCCGGGCAACCACAAGCGACGCCCGGTGGCCCGCAGGGCAACCACAAGCGAGGCCCGGTGGCTCGGCGGGCGCGGGGCGACGGGTGGCGGGGGCGACGGGGGGCGGGGGCGGGCATACCCTGGCGTGGTGACCCCCACCCCCCTGCGCGACCTGGTGCACCCGAGCTGGGCCGAGGCGCTCGCGCCCGTGGAGGAGACCGTGGCCGAGCTGGGCGAGTTCCTGCGCGGGGAGGTGGCGGCCGGCCGCGGTTATCTGCCCGGTGGTGACCACGTGCTGCGCGTCTTCACCCGGCCGCTCGACGACGTGCGCGTGCTCATCGTGGGGCAGGACCCCTACCCCACGCCCGGGCACGCCGTCGGCCTCAGCTTCTCCGTGGCGCCCGACGTCTCCCCCGTGCCGCGCAGCCTGCAGAACATCTACACCGAGCTCGTCGACGACCTGGGTATACCGCGCCCCACCACCGGCGACCTCTCCCCCTGGGCCGATGCGGGGGTCATGCTGCTCAACCGGGTGCTGACCGTGCGCCCGGGCACGCCGGCCAGCCACCGCGGCAAGGGCTGGGAGAAGGTCACCGACCTGGCGATCGACGCACTGGTGCGCCGCGGGGGACCGCTCGTCGCGATCCTGTGGGGCCGAGACGCGCGCAATCTCGCCTCCCGGCTCGGCGACGTGCCCCGGGTCGAGAGCGCACACCCCTCGCCCCTGTCGGCGCGGGGCGGCTTCTTCGGGAGCCGGCCGTTCAGCCGGGCCGACGAGCTGCTGCGCCAGCAGGGCGG
Organism: Serinicoccus marinus DSM 15273; assembly: GCF_008386315.1. Taxonomy (NCBI): domain Bacteria; kingdom Bacillati; phylum Actinomycetota; class Actinomycetes; order Micrococcales; family Ornithinimicrobiaceae; genus Serinicoccus; species Serinicoccus marinus. The sequence continues at coordinate 2,674,925 of NZ_CP043808.1, forward strand.
CGAGGCGATCGACTGGAGGCTGCCGTGAGCGACCGCGACACGACCGAGCACCCGCTGCGCCTCGTCCACGGCGACGTCGGCCCGACGGTCCACGGGCAGGCCGGCAGCATCCGGCCCGAGCCGCGCGCCTGGCGCCGCTACGTGGCGATCGGCGACTCCTTCACCGAGGGGATGAGCGACCCCGACCCGGCCACGCCCGGCGCCTACGTCGGCTGGGCCGACCGGCTCGCGGCCTTGCTCTCGTCGCACGTCGACGACTTCTCCTACGCCAACCTCGCCGTGCGCGGCCGCAAGCTCGCCGACGTCGCCGGCCCGCAGCTCGACGCCGCCCTCGCCCTGCAGCCCGACCTGCTGAGCATCGTCGGCGGCGGCAACGACATCCTGCGCCCCAAGGCCGACATCGACGACCTCGCCGTGCAACTCGACGCGGCCGTCGCCCGGGCGCGCGCGACCGGCGCGGATGTGCTCATGGCGACCCCCACCGACCCGTCCGGCGCCCCGATCATCGGCCGCACCCGGGGGCGGGCAGCGGCATACATCGCGCACATCTGGTCCATCGCGCAGCGGCACGGGTGCTTCGTGCTCAACCAGTGGGCGTGCGACTTCCTCAAGGACTGGCGGATGTGGGCGCAGGACCGGATCCACATGACGCCCGAGGGTCACCGCCGGATCGCGCTGACCGCCTACGTCGCGCTCGGGCACACCGCCGACGAGGCCGACTGGCGGGCGCCGCTGCCACCGCAGGCGCCGGCCGGGACCGTCGAGACGCTCCGCGGGCATGCGCGGTGGGCGCGGGAGTATGCCGGGCCCTGGGTGCAGCGGCGTCTCACCGGTCGCTCCTCCGGGGACCACGTGCTGGCCAAGCGGCCGGAGCTCCGACCCCTCGGGGAGTGAGCTGGCCCGCAAGGAGCGAGCAAGAACCACAGGGCCTTGTGCCGGCGCAGATGCACGTCTAGATTGCCCTGCATGACGCAGATGCGTGTCTCGGAGGCGGCCGAGCTGCTCGGGGTGTCCCCCGACACGGTCCGGCGGGCCATCGAGGCAGGACGGTTGCCGAGCACCAAGGATGCCGGCGGGCGGGCCGTCGTCGAGGGAGCCGACGTCGCCGCGCTCGCGCAGCAGCAGGCGCACCCGGCCGAGGTGGGCGCGGTCGGCCTCTCCTCGCCCCGCAACCAGCTGCGCGGAGTGGTGACGCGGATCGTCAGCGACCCCGTCATGTCGCAGGTCGACATCCAGGCCGGTCCGTTCCGGCTGGTCTCGCTGCTCTCGACCGAGGCAGTGCGCGAGATGGGCCTGGAGGTCGGCTCGGTCGCCATCGCCAGCGTCAAGGCGACCAACGTCAGCGTGGGGCTGCCGGCGTGAACGGGGCGGGCAACCGACGACGACGCCACCCCCGGCGCGCCGGTATACCTCGGGTCGCGGACCGCCGAGCCTCCTCCCCCCTGCGCACGCTGGCACCCGCACTCACCCTGGCCGCCCTCCCGCTCGGCGCCTGCGCAGCGGGCCAGGACAGCGCGGGCCAACCGGCCGAGGCACTGACGCTGACCGTGCTCGCGGCGGCCTCGCTGACCGACGTGCTGGAGCCGATCGCCGACGGCTTCGAGGGCGATCATCCGGGCGTCGACGTGGAGCTGAGCTTCGCCGCGAGCTCCACCGTGGTCCAGCAGGTCAACGAGGGCGCCGGGGCCGATGTCGTCGCCCTGGCCGGGGAGTCCTCGCTCGAGCCGCTGGCCGACGAGCACCGTCACGGGGACGTCGCGATCTTCGCCACCAACCAGCTCGAGATCGCCGTGCCGGTGGACAACCCCGGCGCCGTGGAGAGCCTCGACGACCTCGCCCAGGACGGGCTCACCGTGGTGGCCTGCGCCGAGCAGGTGCCGTGCGGGCAGGCGGCCGCCACCCTGCTCGAGGAGCAGGACATCACCGTGCAGATCGCCTCCTACGAGCCGGACGTGCGGGCCACGCTCACCAAGGTCGAGCTCGGCGAGGCCGACGCCGGGCTGGTCTACCGCACCGACGTCGCCGCCGCGGCTGACCGGGTGCGAGGCGTCGCGATCCCCGAGGAGCGCAACGTCGTCAACCACTACCCCGCCGTGGCCGTCTCGGAGCAGGAGCTGGCCCGGTCCTTCGTCGACCACCTCCTCTCGGACACCTCCCAACGGACCCTCACCGACGCGGGCTTCGGCGCGGCCCCGACCGACCCGTGACACCGGGGATGACCCGACATCCGCGCACGGTGGTCGCGGACCGCCCGGCCGGGCGTGGGTCGGGCTGGTCGCTGCGCATACCCGCCGGCATCGGCCTCGCCTTCATCCTGCTGCCGCTGGTCGCGCTGCTCCTGCGCACCGACTGGGCGGGCCTGACCACCCACCTCTCGGCGCCGGTCGTCGGTCAGTCGCTGCGCCTGTCCGCCGTGACGACGAGCGTCACGATGGTGCTGGTATGGCTGCTGGGCACACCGCTCGCCTGGCTGCTGGCCCGCTCCGACAGCCGCCTCACCGCCTGGGCCCGCGCGCTGGTCACCGTGCCCCTGGTACTGCCGCCGGTCGTCGGTGGCGTGGCGCTGCTGCTCGCCTGGGGGCGGCGCGGGGTGCTGGGCGGCCCGCTCGAGTCGTGGTTCGGGATCGGCGTGCCGTTCACGACCGTCGCCGTGGTCATGGCCGAGCTCTTCGTCGCCCTCCCGTTCTACGTCGTCTCCGTCGAGGGCGCGATGCGCGGCCTGGACCGCCGCTACGACCAGGTCGCGGCGACGCTCGGCGCCGGTCCGGTGCGCACCTTCCTCACCGTCGCCGTCCCCATGGTGCTGCCCGGCATCGCCGCCGGCTCAGCGCTGGCGTGGGCACGTGCGCTCGGCGAGTTCGGCGCGACGATCACCTTCGCCGGCAGCTTCCCGGGGCGCACGCAGACCGCACCGCTCGGGGTGTACGCCGCGCTCGAGCAGGACCCGCAGGCCGCCATCGCGCTGTCGGTGGTCATGCTGACGGTCAGCGTCCTGGTGCTGGGCGCGCTGCGCAGCCGGTGGTTGCGGTGAGCGCCGACGCCGGGGTGCGCACCGGCATACCCGCGCTGGTGCTCGACGCCCGGGTGGTGGTGGACCGGGGCGACTTCGTGCTCGACGCAGAGCTGCGCGCGCCGCACGGCGTGACCGCGCTGCTCGGGCCCAACGGGTCGGGCAAGACCACCGCGCTCCTCGGGCTCGCGGGGCTGGTCGGTCTGACGACGGGCACGTGCGCCTCGGGCCGCAGGAGTGGGCCGGCGCCGGTCGCGGCCGGGCGCCGGAGCGGCGCAGCGTCGGGCTCGTGCTCGCCGAGCCGATGCTCTTCCCGCACCTGACGCTGCTGGACAACGTGGCCTTCGGTCCCCGCTCACGAGGTATGCCGCGGGCCCAGGCCCGCGAGCGTGCCCGGGAGGAGCTGGACCGGGTCGGCCTGGCGGACCTGGCGGGCCGAGGTCCGGGCCAGGTGTCCGGCGGGCAGGCCCAGCGCGCGGCCCTGGCTCGCGCGCTCGCGACCGATCCCGAGCTGCTGCTGCTCGACGAGCCGCTGTCGGCGCTCGATCCCGAGACCCGGTCGCGGACCCGCGCCGACCTGGCCCACCGGCTGCGCGACTACCCCGGGGTGACGGTGCTGACGACGCACGACCCGCTCGACGCGCTGACCCTCGCGGACCAGCTCGTCTTCCTCGAGGCCGGCCGGGTCACCCAGACCGGGACACCGGGCGAGGTGGTCGCCCGGCCGCGGACGGCATACGTCGCCTCGCTCGTCGGTCTCAACCTGCTCTCCGGGACGCTGGTGCGCGAACGGCGTGACGCGTCCGTCGCCCGGACGATGGAGGTGTCGTACCGGGCCGGCACAGGTACAGCCACCGACACGGGTGACGGTGGCTGGGCGGTCGCGCTCGCCGGGCATCAGGGCGGAGCGGCGCGGCTCGTCCTGGCCGAGCCGCCGGACGGCGCCGGCGAGGGCGACCGGGTCTGGGCGACGGTCAACCCGGAGGCCGTGGCGCTCTTCACCGACCGCCCGACGACCTCGGCCCGCAACCTGTGGCGGCTCACGGTCGAGGCGGTCACCGTCACCGGCCAACGGGCGCGCATCCACCTCGCCGGTGAGGTGCCGCTCGTGGCCGAGGTGACGATCGGCGCCGTCGCCGCGCTGGGCATCACCACCGGGCGGGAGCTGTGGGCCGGCGTGAAGGCGACCGAGGTCCACACCTACCCCGCCTGAGCCCGCCTGCCCCCGACCCGACACCGACCTCGCGGTCGGTCGGTTAGGTGGTGACGCGACGTCCAGGGCTAGCGTGCCGGGTATGCCGCCCGCCGCCCGCGCGACACCCGTCTCCGGCCCCGCGCCCGTTGCCCGCGTCCTGCCCACCGAGGAGGCCGCCGACCTGCTCGCGCTGGTCCGCGAGATCACCGACGAGCAGCTGCTGCCCCAGGTCGACGAGGCCGAGGCGGCCGCCCGCTTCCCGCGGGAGGTCTTCGCGATGCTGGGCCAGGCCGGGCTGCTCTCCCTCCCCTACGCCGAGGAGTTCGGCGGCGGCGCCCAGCCCTACGAGGTCTACCTCCAGGCGGTCGAGGAGATCGCGCGCGGCTGGATGTCGATCGCGGTCGGCGTCTCGGTGCACTCGCTCACCGCCTTCCCCATGGCCACCTTCGGCACGGCCGAGCAGCAGGAGCAGTGGCTGCACGGCATGCTCTCCGGCGGCCAGCTCGGCGCGTACTGCCTGTCCGAGCCGCAGGCCGGCTCCGACGTGGCCTCGATCCGGACCCGCGCCGTGCGCGACGGCGACCACTACGTCCTCACCGGCACCAAGTCGTGGATCAGCCACGCCGGTCACGCCGACTACTACACGGTCTTCGCGCGGACCTCCGACGACGGCAGCCGCGGCCTGTCCTGCTTCCACGTCCCCGCCGACGCCGAGGGCCTGACCTTCGCCCAGCCCGAGCGCAAGATGGGCCTGCACTGCGACACCGTGCGTGAGGTCCTCTTCGACGGCGTGCGCGTCCCCGCTTCGCACCGCATCGGTGAGGAGGGTCAGGGTATGCCGATCGCGCTCGCCGCCCTCGACGCCGGCCGCCTCGGGATCGCCGCCGCGGCCGCCGGCCTGGCGCAGCGGGCGCTCGAGGTCGCGACCGACTACGCCCAGGAGCGCGAGCAGTTCGGCCGGCCCGTCGCGAGCAACCAGGGCCTCGCCTTCCTCCTCGCCGACATGGCCGCAGCCGTGGGGTCGGCGCGGGCGAGCTATCTGCACGCCGCCCGGCTCAAGGACGCCGAGCAGCCGCACAGCCAGGAGTGCTCGATCGCGAAGCTCGTCGCCACCGATGCGGCGATGAAGGTCACGACCGACGCGGTGCAGGTGCTGGGCGGCTACGGCTACACCACCGACTTCCCGGTCGAGCGGCTCATGCGCGAGGCCAAGGTGACCCAGATCTTCGAGGGCACCAACCAGATCCAACGAGTCGTCATCTCCCGCCACCTGCTGACCGACAGCCGCTGAGCGGCTCCCGCCCGACCGGAACCTCCGCCACACTGGACGCACCGCGCCCCCGAAAGGACCGAGCATGCAGATCACCGACAGCACCGTCGCCCTCGTCACCGGAGCCGCCAGCGGGCTCGGCGAGCAGAGCGCCCGCCGGCTGCTCGACGCCGGGGCGCGCGTCCTGCTCGTCGACCTGCCCGGTGGTCGCGGGGAGGAGCTGGCCGGTGAGCTCTCCGGGGAGCACGGCGAGGGGCGCGTCGCCTTCGCGCCCGCCGACGTGCGCGACGCCGACCAGGTGGCCGCTGCCGTCCGGGCCGCGACCGACCTCGGCGAGCTGCGGATCGTCGTCAACTGCGCCGGCGTCGCCACGCCGGGCCGCATCCTGTCGCGCCGCGGCGTCCATGACCTCGACGCCTACCGCACCGTCGTCGAGATCAACCTCGTCGGCACCTTCAACGTGCTGCGCCTCGCGGCGGAGGCGATGGTCGCCAACGAGCCCGACCTGGCCGAGCACGGCGATCGCGGCGTCATCGTCATGACCGCCAGCGTGGCGGCCTTCGACGGCCAGATCGGGCAGGCGGCCTACGCCAGCTCCAAGGCCGGCGTCGCCGGGCTCACCCTGCCCGCCGCCCGCGACCTCGCGGACAAGGGCATCCGGGTCATGACCATCGCCCCCGGCGTCTTCGAGACGCCGATGATGGCTGGCCTCGGCGACGACGTGAAGGACTCGCTCGAGGCGATGGTCCCGCACCCCTCCCGGCTCGGGAAGCCCGAAGAGTATGCCGCCCTCGTCGCCCACATCGTGGACAACCCGATGCTCAACGGCGAGGTCATCCGCCTCGACGGCGCCCTGCGCATGCCCCCGCGCTGAGGTCGCAGCCCGGCCCGGGCATACCCGTCAGCTGTTCTTGCGCCCCTCCCTCCACGTCTTCCACGCCTCGGTCGACCACAGCGCCCAGGCGACGAGCACCGGCTGGAAGAACAACCGGGTGAGCCGCGCCTGGTCGGTGTCGAGGCCGAAGCCGTCCTTGCCCTCGACGTACTGGGCGATGTTGCCTGGGAAGATCGCGACGAAGAAGGCCCCGGTGGCCCACCCGACCGGCACCTTCCACCGCGGCAGCGCCACGAGCGCCGCCCCGAGCCCGACCTCGGCCACGCCAGAGAGCACCACGACGAGGTCGGGGTCGACGGGCACCCACGAGGGCACCTGCGCCTGGAACTCCTCGCGTGCCACCGTGAGGTGCGAGACCCCGGTGAAGATCAGCGTGCCGCCCAGGGCGAGCCGGCCGACGGTCCGCGCGATGCTCCCGATGCTCATGCAGTGAGCGTATGCGGACCCACCGACAGGCGCGCCCCCGGACCCCACCGCCTGACTGCGGATGTCCGGCCACGGCCAGAGATCCACGGTCACCCGGCCGGGCCGCAGCGCCACCGACCGTGAAAGTCAGCCCATGGCAGGAGAACCACGGTCACCGAGCTGGCCCGGCGCGTCACCGACCGGGGAAGTCCGCCCATGGCAGGAGAACCACGGTCACCCGGCCGGCCCGTAGCGCCACCGACCGGGGAAGTCCGCCCATGGCAGGAGAACCACGGTCACCCGGCGCCCACGTGCCAGCGCCGCAGCCGGTCCAGCTCTCCCGGCGGCACGGCGAGCAGCGTGATGAGCCGCCCGTCGCGGTGGACCGCCTGGACCCGCCAGGCCCGCTCCCCCGGCTGGTCGGTGCGCAGGTCGAGGATGTCGGCTCGGGTCAGCCGCTCCACCTCACGCCCCGCGGTCACGACCAGCGCGTCCTGCTCCAGCCGGGTGCCGCTGCGCTCGCGCCGGCTCGCCCAGACGAGGAACACGCCATACCCGAGCCACAGCAGCGCCAGCACGACCTCGACGACCCGCCAGGGCCAGGCGAGGGCGAGCGCGGCGACCGCGCTGAGCACCACCGCCACCCCAATGGCGGCGCGCATCGCGGGCAGCCAGCGCGGCTGCATGAGCCACTCCCGCGCCGGCCCGGGGGCGCTCACGCGCCTGCAGAGGTATGCCGCCGGCTCACTCCGCGCGCTCGACCTCGCTGCGCAGCTTGAGCACCGTGGTGCCGTCGTCCTGCTCGATGACGTAGGCGGGGTCGTCGTCGCTGCCGTTGCGGGTGACGGTGTTGCCCTTGGTGGTCCGGCTGACCTTGTCGTGGTGCACCTCGGTGACTGTGCCCTCGGCGTGCGAGTCGCCCCACTCCCAGCGCACCGTCGTGCCTGTCCTGATCGCCATGACCACTCCTCTCGTCGGGGCTCCCAGTGTGCCCCGGCGGTCGCCTCAGCGCCCCTTGAGCGCGCGCCGCACCTGGCGCACGTCGGCGGCCGGCACGCCGGGCAGCTCGACCGCTCCCCCGGCCGCGAGCGTCGCCACGGCCCCACCCCGGCGGTGGTCCTCCTCGACGCCCTTGATCGCGGCGGCGGGCACCTCGGTGGCACGCACCCCGTTGTGCACCACGAGCCCGTCGGCCGAGGCGGTCGTGCTGCCGCCGGAGCGGAGGTAGGCGCAGACCACCACGACCAGCACCGCCAATCGCAGCACCAGGCCGAGCACGTCGTCGCCGACGGAGACCTCGCCACCGACGTAACGCGCGATCGTGAACCCGATGACCAGCACGAAGGCGAGCAGCAGCGCCCAGGACAGCGCCTTGGGCCGGTGCCGGGTCCAGGTCATCGGGCCGCCCCCTCCGCCCCCAGGTGCCGCGCCAGGAAGGCCACCGACGCGTCCAGGATCGGCCCGATCGGCCGCCCCACGAAGCAGTGGTCGGCGCCCTCGACGACCGACAGCTCCGCCTCGACCCCGGCATCCCGCAGCGCGTCGTGGATCTGGTGGGCGTCGGCGAGCGGCACGACCTGGTCGTCGGTCCCGTGCACGACGAGCGTCGGCGGCGCGGCAGCGCTGACCTGCGACACCGGCAGCAGCGCGTCGACGATCGCCGGGTCGGCACCCTGCCCGTCCCACCCGGCGAGGAAGTCGCGGAACTGCTCGTTCGGGGCATACCAGGAGACGAGCGCGTCGGGCACCGGCTGCGGCCCGCCGACCCCGACCGAGCCGACAAGATCGACCCCGTCCACCACCTCACCAGCGGCAGCTCGCGGCGGCACGAAGGACGCCAGGCACGCGAGGTGACCGCCCGCCGACTCGCCCCACAGCCCCAGGCGCGAGGCGTCGACGCCGAGAGTGTCGGCATACCGCACGAGGTAGCGCACCGCCGCGTGCACGTCGTGGACGCACGCGGGGAAGACCGCCTCGCACAGGTGCCGGTAGTCGATGGTCGCGACCGCCATCCCCGCGGCGACGACCTTCTCGAAGAGCGACTGCTGCGGCCACCACAGCGGGAGGTAGCGCCGGTCGCCCTCGTTCCACCCGCCGCCGTGGATCCAGACCACCAGCGGCGGCCGCTCGACGCCCTCGGGGACGTGCAGGTCGAGCGTGAGGTAGCGGTAGCCGTAGAGGATCGCGTAGGTCAGCCCGGTCCAGCTGCGCGCGCCGGCGACGTGCTGGCCGGTGAGTGGCGGCAGGTGCGTCGGGGGCGCGGGGTCGCCCTCGCCCTCCTCCGGGCGCAGGTCGCGGATGTCCATGACGACAGGGTATGCGCGGTCTCGCCCGCCCTCAGCCGAGCACCTGGCCAGCGGCATGCTTGGCGGCGTAGACGTCGCTGACGACCCGCCCGTCGAGCCAGTCGGTGAGGCGACCCGCCTCGGCGGCGAGCGCGCCGGTGGCGGGGCCGAAGGCGCGCCGGTAGCGCTGCACCAGGTGCGCGTAGCCCTCCTCCGCGCGCAGGTCGGGCTCGACGTCGCCGAGCCAGCGCCCGGGCGTGGATCTCGACACGGGCGGCGAGCGCCAGGTCGACGGTGGAGGCGTCGGTGGCGTGCAGCGCGGCGATTCCGCGCGCGCAGGCTAGGGCGTCGGCATACCGGTCCCGGGTGGAGCCCGTGGCGGACGGTGATCCGGCGCCGCCGCTCCTCGTCCCCGAGGTGGGTCACCGACTCACCAGCAGAGGCAGAACGGGTGGCCCGCGGGGTCGGCACACACCTGGAAGCCGTGCTCGGCGTCGGGCTTGTCGGCCGCCTGGAGCAGCGTCGCTCCAGCGGCCATGGCCTCGTCGTGCGCAGGGCCGAGCGCAGGGACAACGAGGTCGAGGTGGACCTGCTGCGGCAGGCCGTCGGGCCACTGTGGCGGCTGGTGGTCCGGGGTGAGCTGGACGCAGACGGGTTCGTCGTCGCCGACGCGGACCGACCACCAGTCGTCCTCCTCGTGGTCGACGGTGCCGCCCAGCAGGGTGGCCCAGAACGTGGCCTCGGCCTCCGGGTCCGCCGCGTCGAAGACGACCCGCATGGTGATGTCCATGGCGCCAGTCTGCGACCGCAAGTCGTGCACGTCGAGATCCAGGCGCGGGGGTGGTGCGCCGGTGGACAGCGGGACATTGACGGCCTCGGTAAACAGGTGTGCCCTGCCAGGTCAGGCCTGGCAGGGCACACTCGAGCGGGCCCCGAGGCGTCGCCTCGGTGCCCGACGTGGCGTCAGAGGACGGTCGTCGACTCCTCGAGCTTGAGGGCGACCCCAAGCGCGAAGAAGGTCGGCGCCCACTCCCCGACGAAGAGGCCCCACCGGTCGGCCTGGGCCTTGCTGTCGTCGGCCTTGCCGCGCGAGATGAAGTGGCTCACGAAGGACAGGCCGATCGAGGCGAAGCCGGCGACGTAAAAGTGGTCCGAGCGGACGCCGTAGGACGAGAGGGTACTGAGCATGGTGCTTCTCCTTGGGTAGGGGTCGCGGGGTTGGGAGCCTCCATCGTCACCCGGGGTGTGGCGGGGCGCAGCGTGAGACGGCTGGCACTGGTCTGCCCGTGGAGCGCTCCGTCGGGCGAGGCGCATCGGGCGGTCCTACCGTGCAGCGATGAGCTATCCGCTGACCAAGGCCATGGCGCTGGGCACCGCGGGGTATGCCGTCTTCGCCGCCCTCCGCCCCCGTCACCTCTCTCACGCGCTGGAAGAGAGCGGCGAAGCCGCCCGTGCGACGGACCGGCTCGCGTGGACGTATGCCGTGCGCGACCTGAGCACCTCGGCGCTGGCCTTCGTGCCCGGTATGGCGCCCGTCGCCGCCGTATTGCGCATCAGTGGGGACGTGGGTGACGCGGCGATCCTGAGCTCCACCGGGCCGGAGTCGGCGCGCGGCAAGCTTGCGGGCGTGCCGCTGGCATGGGGTGCCCTGAATACTGCGGCGTTGCTGCTAGACCGTCGAGGTCGCTGACTCTCGTTGCACACCCGTCTCTGCCTAGGTGCTGGAGCGGCGCGGGGAAATCGTCCAGCAACCTGTTGACAAAGACTTCCCACTGCCACGCGCTGACCTGCACAAACAGCCCAATAAGAGACGTCCGGACCGTTTCGTACATCATAAGTGCATCCTGGCTGGCGCCTCATGACTCGTCTTGGCCACCGCGCATGCCGCTCTCCTGCGGGAGGAGAGTCTCACGACACGGCGAGGCGACATGGCGGACAGCGGTCCAAGTCGGCCCCGGCACACTCGCCTCCGCTACACGCTCAGACCGCTCGCCCTTCCCGCGCCGTCCACGTGGGCGGCCGTCGCGGCTTCGATGTCCACTTGGAGCCGGCGGTCGATGCATCCCCCACGCCGATCAGCGCCCCCAGGTGTGTACCGCCAAGTACTCACCAGAGGAGATCTCACCGATGACCCTTTCCCAGTCTGCCGTGTCCGACCTGCTGGATGCACTTCGCGCCGGTGACGGCGTGGATGGTGGCCCTGGGCGGGACGGGGATCTCCAAGTCCGAGGTGTCGCGGATCTGCGCCGGTCTGGATGAGTCCGTGGGGGCGTTCCGCACCCGCCGCCTGGATCACGCCCGCTTCTCCTACGTCTACCTCGACGCGACGTACCTGCACGTGCGCACCGAGGCCGCGATGACCGTGTCCAAGGCGGTGGTCATCGCGACCGGTGTCACCGAGCACGGCCGCCGGGAGATCCTGGGCCTGGACGTCGGCGACAGTTGGGGGTACTTCCCGCTTGCGGGGGCGGACGAGGTCTTCTGGCGGGCGTTCCTGGCCGGCCTGCGCAAGCGCGGCCTGGGCGGTGTGCAGCTGGTCATCTCCGACCAGCACGCCGGCCTCGTCGCCGCGGTCTTCCGGACCATCTTCGCCCAGCCCGACCTGGCCTCCATGGCCAAGCAGCCGGACGTGGTCCGCGACAACCTCGCGAGCCGGTGCCCCAAGACCGGCCCGCTGATGGACGCCACGTCCGAGGTCCTCGCGTTCGCGACCTTCCCGCGCGAGCACTGGCGCACGATCTGGTCCACCAACCCCCTCGAGCGGCTCAACAAGGAGATTAAAGGCCGCTCCCGCGTCGTCGGGATCTTCCTCGGGCGTGGCCGCCGTCATCCGCCTGATCGGGGCCGTTCTGGCCGACACCCACGACGAGTGGCAGGTCGACGAACGCCGCTACCTCTCCGAAGGCTCCATGGCCAAGCTCTACCCCAACAGCGATACTGAGACCGTCGCCCTCCTAGAAGGCGACCGGTAGGCAACGAGCATCACCCCAAAGCCCACCACTCAGCAGGGCTCAGCCGCGGGCGACCTCTCCTTCAGCGGCTACGACTGGCTGCGCCGCACCTGGCCGGGTGCACCGCACTACAACGGCCAGTGGTCCGGCGACAACGTCGTGCTCAACGGCGACGGGACGGTGACGCTGCGGCTCACCAACGCGGGTGGGTCACCGGTGGCGGCCGAGCTGCTGTCGACGCGCACCGGTTGGGGCTACGGCAGCTACTCGCTCGACTTCCGGGCCGACTTCGACGTGGTCTCCCAGTCGGTGGTGTGGGGCAACCTCTTCACCTACGACTCGACCCAGCCGTGGGACGCGAGTCACAACGAGATCGACGCCGGCGAGATCTCGGCCTGGGGCGTCCCGGGCATCGCCCCGCGGCTGACGGCCGGCTACTGGCTGCCGGGACCGGCCAACGTGCTCAGCCACAACGAGTCCCTACCCACGGGCCTGCGGGTCTTCCGGTCGACGATGACGTGGGGGCCGGGCTCGGTGTCCTTCGCCACGTATGCCGGTGCCACCGCCGCGACCACGCTCATCGCCTCCTCCCGCGTGGACAGCTCGGCCCTGCCGGTCCCGGCCGCCGAGCGCGTGCACGTCAACCTGTGGGTGTCCTCGGCCAACGAGGACGACGAGACCGCGACAGCGCTCTTCGAGGTCACCGTCACCGGCTTCGGGTTCACCCCGGCCTGAGCGCTGGCCGGCCCGTCCGGGCGCGGTGGCGCCCGGTAGGTGCTCGAAGGGCTGGGTCCGTGTGCGGTGGTGGCCCTTGAGGGGCCACGACCGCACACAGGCCAGGGACGACGACGTCCGAGGTGGGTGAAACCATCTCGACCGGGCGAACCAGGGCGGACCGGACCGGGCACGACCGGTGCCGGCCGTCGCTCAGCCTGCGGCCGGGCTGTCTGCCCCGAACGCCTCGCGGGTGAGCCGGCGGTGGGCGGCGACGACGTCGTCCAGCTGCCGGTAGGCGCGCTCCTCCAGACTCCTGAACTCCTCGGCGTCCAGACCCAGGCTTTCGGCATGGACGGTCAGCGAGCGCCACAGCCCGGACTTGCCGCTGATGCCCGACTGGACCAGCTCGAGCTCCAGGAGGGGCGTTAGCGGTGAGCGACGCCGGAGGCGGCCGTTCGTCTTGAGCCGCCCGGCCAGCTCCCCGGTCCGGGCCAGCAGCAGCTTGGCGCCGCTGCGCTCCAGGCCCAACGACCTGATGACCTCCACGAGCCGGCTGCGGTCCTCGCTCACCTCCTGCAGCAGCTGGGCGATCTCCCCGGCGACCGGCAGGTCACCGTAGTTCTGGTGCATCATCGTGAGCCGCTGCACCATCCCCGTGGCACCCGTCAGGTGATCCTCCAGGTAGATCTGCAGCAGCTCCCGCTCGGGCGGGTCCTCCGCCCGCCGTCCTGACGACGTCATGATCGCCCTCCTTGTCGCGCTGGGTCCCGCGGGCTGACGTCACGCCCACGGCCGGACCGACTCTCTCCCCGCTGTGTCCTCACCCCTCGACCCTAGGCAGCCGGCCGGGCCTGGCAACCCGAGTCGCCACCCTCCACGTGGTGGGACAGCACGGTCTCCGGCGATCGGGTCCCCGCGCTGCTCGACGCGTCGCTCGTCCTCGACTGGCTGGGCGCGGGGGTCGTCGGCGTCCACGTCATACCCCTCGGGGCGGCCACCCTCGCCGTCGTGGCGCTGCTGCTGTACCCGGCGTTCTCGGTGCGGGTCGTGGGCGTCGTCACCGTCACCCTCATGGCCCTGAGCCGCACCTACCTGCACGCCCACTGGCTGTCCGACACCGTGGGCGGCGTCCTGATCGGGAGCGCCGTGGCGCTCCTGCTCGCCGCCGCCTTCTGGGGGCCGATCGCGCAGGAGCGCCACGACGGGAGCGTCACTCCTTGTGCAGCACGTCCTGGACCCGGGCGGCCCCCTTCTCGACGGGGTTGGGCGCGTCAGTGGTCCCGAACAGGCGGGCGTCGGGCCGGGTCGGCTCCGGCATCGGGGCGCTGGTCGTCGGCCCCTCGTGGTAGCTGAAGGTGCCGTTCCCGTCCGGGGTCGGCCCCTGCGCCCACGGCCCGTCGGCGGCGGCCGCCCCGTCGGAGAAGTTGAGGTACTGGTAGGACACGTCGGTGTGCTCCTTCTTCTGCGGGAAGTTGCTGGGCACCGGCAGCTGCTCCAGCCCGTCCTCCTTGAGCTGCTCGATCGCCCGCAGCCACTGGTTCTGGTGCATGGTGTCCCGCGCCAGCAGGAAGCCGAGCATGTCCCGCACGCCCTTGTCCTCGGTCATGTGGTAGAGCCGGGCGACCTGGACGCGGCCCTGCATCTCGGCGTTGGCGTTGGCGTGGAAGTCGGCCATGAGGTTGCCGCTCGCGGTGACGTATGCCGCCGACCACGGGTTACCGTTGGAGTCCACCGGGCGGGCGCCGGCGCCCGCGACGATCGCGTGCTGCACGTCGGTGCCTCCGACGATCGCGGCCACGGCGGGGTCGTCCTGGACGGCGTCGTCGGTGACGCCCAGGGGTGCGTCCTCGAGCAGCTGGGCGATCATCGTGGCCAGCATCTCGACGTGCCCGAACTCCTCGGCACCGATCCCGAACAGCAGGTCTCGGTACTTGCCCGGGATGTGGGCGTTCCACGACTGGAAGCCGTACTGCATGGCCACGGTGATCTCGCCGTACTGGCCCCCGAGCACCTCCTGCAGCTTCCGGGCGAAGACGGCGTCCGGCTTGTCGGGGGTGGACGAGAACTGGAGCTCTTGGCGGTGAAAGAACATGGGCGTCTCCTTCGAGGGAAGCCGCCCGGCTCGGGCGCAGACGGCATCGGGATCCCGAAGCGCTCTGCCTGACCTCGGGTCGGACGCCGAGGGGCGCCGCTGCTCCCAACCTAGGGCGCCCCCGGGGGACGGCAACTCCAACGGCCACCACGGTTCCTAGTCACCGAGGACACGCCGGCTCTGGCCGACCGCTCGGCCGAGGCGACCCTCAGCCCTTGGAGCCGGTGGTGGCGATGCCCTCGACGAAGTGCCGCTGGCCGATGAAGAACAGGATCATGGGCAGCGTCGTGATGACGCTGGCGGTGACGATGATCTCCCAGTGCCACTCGCCGCCGAACCCGTACCGGTCGAGCAGCGCCTTCAGGCCTCGGGGGACGGTGAAGTTGGCCGAGTCGCGCAGATAGATGAGCGGACGCATGAGGTCGGTCCAGGTCGCCTGGAACTCGAAGAGCAGGGTCACGATGAGGGCCGGCTTGCACAGGGGCAGCGCGATCCGGGTGAACATCGTCCAGTGCCCCGCGCCGTCGACCTTGGCCGCGTCGAAGAGCTCGCGCGGCAGGCCGAGGAAGAACTGCCGCAGCACCGGAGGCGTATGCCAGCGGCTCGCCGTCTCCGCCCCGGACGGTGTCGAAGGCCATGGGTGCGTCGGGCGAGACCTCATTGAGCACGTTGACGTACCACTGCTCCATCGGCATCGCCCCGAGCTTGCCGGAGGCGAACTGGCTGCCTGAGCCGAAGAAGTCGGCGGAGTCGCGGAACGCCTTGACCTCCCCGAAGCCACCCTGGGCGTCGTAGATGCCGACCGCCTACTCCAGCGCCTCCAGCACCACCGGGTCGTCGAGCTGGGCGGTGCGGCCGTCCTCGGACAGCAGGTCGGCCCCGCCGACCTTCGCCCACAGCCGCAGGAACTCCGGCAGCTTGCTGTCGTAGCCGATGACGTCGATGTTGCCGCCGCCGCTCTCGTGCAGCTGCTCGTTCGCCTGCGCGAGGGCCTCGCGGTCCGAGCCGTCGACGTCCTCGACGCTCAGCCCCGCCTCGTCCAGGAGCTCCTGGTTGGTCATGGTGAGCTGCACCGTGTTGAACTCCGGTATGCCATAGACCTCGCCGTCGAAGGTGACCTGGGACAGGGCGCTCTCGACGAACACCGACGTGTCGACCTCCTCGGCCTCCATGCAGTCCGTGAGCGGCATGATGGCGCCGCGGGAGGCCAGCGTGCCGACCTGGGTACGGTCGACCCTGATGAGCCCCGGCTCCTCGCCCGCAGCCACCGAGGACAGGAACCGCTGCATGTCCAGACCACCCTCGGTGAGCTGCACGTCGTCCTCGGGGACGGCCTCCTCCGCCAGGTCGTAGCGCACCTGGCCGATCTCGTCGTCGAGGCCGAAGCCCATGATGGTCAGGGCACCGGAGGCCGTCTCCTCGGCGAAGTCGGTGCCCTCCTGCGGCGCCTGCGTCTGCGCGGTGGCGCACGCCCCCCCACGTCGTTGAGCACGGTGACGCCGGGTATGGCGCGGAGGGCCTCGGCGGAGGCGGTGGCGTGGTGGCACAGCCGCTCGACCAGCTCGGCGACCCCGTCGCGACCGAGGCACCGGAGCACCGCCCACACGGGGACCGCGCGGCCACGCCGGGACAGCTCGGGCACCTTGTCCAGCGGCTGACACACCTCGTCGCGCAGCAGGTAGGCACCCTGGACCCCATGGCCGCCTGGAGCGCTGCGGGGTCGCGCACGATGCACAGGCCGCTGTCGCAGGGCACGTTGAGGGTCTTGTGGGCATCGGTCGCCCACGAGTCGGCGCTCCCGTGTCCGCGCACAAGATGCCGGTATGCCGGTGACGCGGCAGCCCACAGCCCGAAGGCGCCGTCGACGTGCACCCAGGCGTCGTGCCGGTGCGCGGTGGCGACGGTCTCCTCGAAGGGGTCGCTGGCGCCGGAGTGGATGTTGCCCGCCTGCAGGGACACCAGGACCGGTCCGGGCCCTCCGTCGGCCAGGGCCTGCTCGAGCGCGTCGGTCCGCACCCGTCCCCGGTCGTCGACGGTCACCGTCTCGGGGGCACCGAGCCGAGGTAGTGCAGCGCGACGTCGACGGTGTCGTGCCGCTCTTCGCCGACGAGGACCCGGACGCGCGGTCCTCCGGCCAGCCCCTGCCGGGTGACGTCCCACCCCGCGCGGCGGAGCACGGCGTCGCGCCCGGCGGCGAGCGCGGTGAAGTTGGCCATGGTGGCGCCGGTCATGAAGCCGACGGCGCTCTGCGCGGGGAGGCCCAGCAGTTCGAACAACCAGGCACCGGCGATGTCCTCGACCGCGCTCTGGGCCGGCGTGACCGTGCGCAGCCCGGTGTTCTGGTCCCAGGCGCTGACCAACCAGTCCGCCGCCATCGCGGCGGGGTGCGTGCCCCCGACGACGGACCCGAAGAAGCGGCCCGAGGCCGTGGCGGTCAGCCCGGCGTCGCTGGCCTCCGCGAGCAGTGCGACGGCCTCCTCCGGTGGGCAGCCCCGCTGCGGCAGCTCTGGGCCGAGCGCGGCGACGACCTCCTCGATGGAAGCCTGCGGGGGCACCGGCCGCTCCCCCAGCGAGCCCAGCCAGTCGAGGGCGTGCTCGTGCGCCACCTCCAGCGCCCGGGAGTAGGAGCTCATCTCCGGAGTGTGCTCCTGCCACGCTCCCACCGACAAGCAGGTGCTCAGGTGTGGGCGTGCTGGTCCAGCAGCTGTCGGATCGCCCGGGTGATGGCCGGGTCGGTGTCGTGGTGGGTCGGCCTGCTCGATGCGGCGGGTCGACTCGAAGCGGTCGGGGTGGTCGAGCCGCGAGGCGGGGTCGAGGCGCACGAGCGCGAGGACGCGGTCCACGGCATACACCTGGGTGAAGCGCATCGCGGTCAGGCGCTCCCCGCGCAGCTCGCGGTGGAGCCCGACGCAGAGGTTGGTGAGCGCCTCGTTGACGTGGAAGTCGACGGTGTCGAGGGCGGTCGGGCTCGGCGGCGGCTCGCTCATCGGGAGCTCGCGGCCGTCGCGGGACCAGACCAGCCGGGCGCCGACGACGGGCAGTGCGGCGAGCTCGTCGGGGGTGAACACGGCGTACTCGACGAAGAGCCCGTCCTCGAACAGCGCCTTGCGGCCGTTCGGGTCGTTGGCGAAGCTGAACGCGACTCGGCCGCCGAAGCCGGCGAGCCAGCCCGGGTCCTGCAGGTAGCGCTGCTTGGCCGTGGCGCTGTCGACGACGACGAAGACGTCGATGTCGGAGTGCTCGTCGAAACGGTGCGTCTCTTCCCCCGCCGACCCCAGGCCGAGGACGGCTTGCACGTGGTCGTCCGCGGCCAGGTGGGCTGCGAGGTCGTCCAGCCGCAGCAGGGTGGGGTGCAGGGGTCGAGCGAGAAGTCCCGGTCGCGACATGTCGTCGTCCTTTCGCTGAAGGTCGACGTGTCAGCCCGTATGGGGTGCTCCCACCGGGGTCGCGACATGGTCAGCGTAGTGTCGCCCCCCGTTCAGCGCACGACCTCCCTCCGCCCCGGCCGGGTGTTGCACCAACGGCGCCGACACGCGAGGGGGAGGTCGTGCCAGACGACCACGCCCACGCTGCGCCCGACCCGCCGGCGGCCTGCGGGCCCCGGCACGCCGTGGCGGGACACCCGCTCCCGTGACCCCCGTGGACACCGGCCACCGCGTGCTCGCCACTGCCGACAGCACGGCATACGCCTCCATCCACAAGCGGCCCACCTCGCGGGCGGAGCGCTACGCCATGGGCAAGGCGCTGCGCAAGGAGGTCCCGCGCAAGAGCCTGGGTGACTGGACTCCTCGGGCGGGGCGGCCGGACCCGGTGGCGCTGATCCAGGAGTCGCACGAGGGGTGGCGCAGCGAGCTGGTCCCGGTGCGCGTGGGTCGGATGGTCACCAACCCCTACGGCTTCCTGCGGGGCACCGCCGTGGTCATGGCCGACGACGTCGCGCACCTGCCGGCGACCGGGATCATGCCGGTGATCGGCGGAGACGCGCACTTCGGCAACTTCGGGTTCTACGCCTCCCCCGAGGGCGAACTCGTGATCGACCTCAACGACTTCGACGAGGCCCACCCCGGGTGCTGGGAGTGGGACCTGCGCCGCCTCGTTGCCAGCGTCCACGTCGCCGGGCGCGCGAACGGGCTGTCCGAGAAGCAGTGCGAGGCCGCCGTGCGGGCCTGCGTCGCGGCATACCGCGGCGAGCTGAGGTTCCTCGCCGAGCAGCCGCTCCTCATACGCTCCTACAACCGGCTCGACGTGAACCGCCTGCACGAGACCGCGACCGAGAAGACCTTGCGCAAGGAGATCCACCGGTCGGCCAAGCGCGCCCGCAAGCGCACGAGTGATCGCGCGCTCCCGAAGTTCACGACCGAGCGGGCCGGGCGACGGGCGATCGTCGAGGACCCGCCCACGATCACCCGGGTCAGCGACCAGGAGCGGGACGCCCTGGCCGAGGCGCTCGACGGCTACCTCCTGACCCTCGCGCCGCACTGGCGCCGGGTGGTCGGCGGCTACACCCTGGTCGACATCGCGCACAAGGTGGTCGGGGTCGGCAGCGTGGGGCTGCGCGCCTACGTCGCGCTGCTGGAGGGCAGCACCCCCGACGACGTGCTGTTCCTCCAGCTCAAGCAGGCCCGACGCTCGGTCATCGCCCGCCACGTGCACGGCGACTCCGCCCTGCACGAGCACCAGGGCCAGCGGGTGGTCGAGTACCAGCAGGCGCTGCAGACGGTCAGCGACCCGCTGCTGGGGTGGGCGACCGTCGGCGACGACTACACCTACTACGTGCGACAGTTCCGCAACAGCAAGGGCACCATCCCCCTGGACGCGATCGACGCGCCGGCGCTGGCCGACTACGCCGGCATCGTCGGTCACCTCCTGGCCAGGGGCCACGCCCGCACCAGCGGGGCGTCCATGATCGCGGGGTATGTCGGGGGCTCGGACAAGGTGGACGTCGCCCTGAGCCGGTTCGCCCGGCTGTATGCCGACCAGACCGAGGCCGACCACGAGCAGCTGCTGGCCGCGGTCACCCGCGGCGAGCTCCCCGTCCAGGAGGGCGCGCTGGACGGCGCGAGCTCTGCGTTCCGCCCCTGAGGGGTCTCTCGCCTACGCTCGATGGATGAGTGTCGTGCCCCGGCAAACCGTGTCCTTCGACCACCAGTTCGCCCGTGAGCTGGGGGAGCTCGCCGTGCCGTGGCAGGCCGACGACACCCCGGACCCCCGGCTCCTGGTGCTCAACGAATCGCTGGCTGCCGAGCTGGACCTCGACCCGTCCTGGCTGCGCAGTCCCGAGGGTCTGCGCCTGCTGACGGGTCACCTCGTCCCCGACGGCGCCACCCCGGTGGCACAGGCCTACGCCGGGCACCAGTTCGGCGGCTACTCCCCCCGCCTCGGCGACGGCCGCGCCCTCCTGCTCGGCGAGGTCGACGACACGGCGGGGCGGAAGGTCGACATCGCCCTCAAGGGCTCCGGTCGCACGCCCTTCGCCCGGGGCGGTGACGGCCTGGCGGCGGTCGGTCCGATGCTGCGCGAGTACGTCATCAGCGAGGCGATGCACGCCCTGGGCGTGCCGACCACACGGTCGCTGGCCGTGGTGGGCACCGGACGTCCGGTGCAGCGCGAGACGCTGCTGCCCGGAGCGGTGCTCACGCGGGTGGCCTCCAGCCACCTGCGCGTCGGCACCTTCCAGTACGCCCGAGCCACCGGCGACACCGATCTCCTGCGCCGCCTCGCCGACCACGCGATCAGCCGCCACCACCCCGAGGCCGCCGCGGCTCAGAGCCCCTACCTCGCGCTCTTCGAGGCGGTCGTCGCCGGCCAGGCGCAGCTCGTCGCCCGGTGGATGCTCGTCGGGTTCGTCCACGGCGTGATGAACACGGACAACATGACGATCTCCGGGGAGACCATCGACTACGGACCGTGCGCCTTCATGGAGGCCGTCGACCCGGCGGCGGTCTACAGCTCGATCGACACCGGCGGACGGTATGCCTACGGCAACCAGCCCGGCGTCGCCCAGTGGAACCTCGCTCGCCTCGCCGAGGCGCTGCTCCCCCTCCTGCACACCGAGGAGGAGCAGGCGGTCGATCTGGCGATGGGCTCCCTCGGCACGTTCTCCGCGCAGTTCGCGTCGGCCTGGTCGAGCGGCATGAGGGCCAAGCTGGGGCTGGCGGACTCGGTGAGCGCCGAGGTCGTCGAGCCCCTGGTCGCCGAGTTGCTGAGCCTGCTGCAGGACAACCATGTCGACCACACCTCCTTCTACCGCCGCCTCGGCGACGCGGTCCGCGGCGACGTCGAGCCGGCCCGCAGCCTCTTCGTGGATCTGGCGGGTTTCGACGCCTGGGCCGGGCGGTGGCTCGCTCTCGGTCCGCGCTCCGAGCTGATGGACCGGGTCAACCCCGTCTACATCCCCCGCAACCACCTGGTCGAGGAAGCTCTCGCAGCCGGCAGCGACGGCGACCTCGAGCCGATGGTCCGGCTCCTGGGCGCCGTCACCGACCCCTACCGGGAGCGCCCCGGCCTCGAGCGGTATGCCGAGCCTGCACCGGCGGACTTCGGTCGCTACCGGACGTACTGCGGGACCTGACTCACCGCATACCGGGCCCGCAGGACCGAAGGCGGCTATCGGCAGATGGAGAGCATCACTGTTCCCAGGAAGCGCCCGGGAGGTATGTCCCGATGCTCCACTCGTGGCCCTCTGGGTCGAGGACCCGCGCACGTCGGGTCCCCCACTCGGTCTCCTCGGGAGCGAACACCTGGGTGCCACCCGCCTGCAGCGCTCGGGCATACCACTCGTCGACCTGGCTCGGGTCGGAGAGCCAGAGGTACAGGCCACCGCCCGTGCTGCGACCCAGGAGACGGGGGACGTCGTAGTCGTCGTCAGCACTGGCGACCATCAGCACCACGTCTCCCCAGCGCACCTCCGCGTGGAGCACCGCACCGCCGTCGCCGTCCTGACGCGCGACGACGCTGAACCCCACCTGCTCCAGCCATCTCAGCCCGGCCTGGGCGTCCGAGTAGCTGAGATACGCGTGCAGTGCTGGATCACCGTCCACGAGCCCGATCATGGCGCTGCCGCACGCCACCGTCAGTGCCTGATCAGGTCGACACAGGCCCGCTGATCATTGGAAGGACTGCGGCGCTGAGTGCTGCCGGCCCCCCCGGTCACCCCTGCAGCAGCGACTGCGCCCCGTCGACCCACACCTCGGTTCCGCTGATGTGGCCGGCCGCGTCCGAGGCGAGGAAGGTCACCAGCTCGGCCACCTGCTGCGCCGCGCCCGGGGTCCCTGCGGTGAGCGGGATCTCCCCTTGCGGGAACTCGACCGGGATCTTCACGTCCTCGTTCGCCGCCCGCGTGTTGTCGTCGATCTCGGTGTCGATCGCCCCGGGGCACACCACGTTGAGGCGGATGCCGCGCGGCCCGAGCTCGACGGCCAGCATCTTGGTCATGGCGACCTGGCCTGCCTTGCTGGCGGAGTATGCCGTGGCGCCGGAGTTCGAGAAGACGCGGGTGCCGTTGATCGAGGAGACCACGACGACCGAGCCGCCACCGTCGGCCAGGTGCGGCACCGCGTGCTTGACGGTGAGGAACGTCCCGACCAGGTTGATGTCGATCGTGGACCGGAAGTCCTCGACCTCGAGGTCCTCGATGCCTGCCCAGGTGCCGTTCACCCCCGCGTTGGCGACGACGACGTCGAGCCTGCCGAAGCGCTCGATGGTCTCCGACACCATCCGCCGCGCGTCGTCCTCGTCGCTGACGTCCCCGGTCACCACGAGGGTCTGAACGCCGCCGGCCTCGAGGTCGGCCGCGACCGCCTCCAGCTCCTCCCGGGTGCGACTGACCAGGGTCACGTCCGCTCCCTGCGCAGCCAGTGCCCGTGCACTCGCCTCACCGATGCCGGACCCCGCACCAGTCACCAGTGCGACCTTGCCCTTCAGCATGCTGTGCTCCTCTCCTGCCGTCGCTCGTGATGAGACGGCCCGACCCAACCTACGAGGTGGGCCAGGGATCGGCAGTGCTCCGACATCACCGAGTTCGAGCACCGAGAAGTCATGCAGTGTCGCTGAGTCCTGCCGCCCTTCGCGCTGCCCGCGCTTCCGCGACCTTCGCAGCTCGGGCCCGCTCCATGCGAATCTGAGGGTCCTGGCGAGGATCCAGGCGGGGCGGGCCGAAGAAGATCAGCAACGTGTACTTGACCCTCCAGGTGAAGCGATACCACAGCGACAGGCCGTCACGCTCGAACCGTGCACTCATGGAGTCTCCATATTATTAGTGGACGAAGAGTTCGTATGCAGTGTAACGGCGCTCGTCGGCTACGGTGTCACGCATGACGCCCGCTCAGCAGCCGACTCCCGAGCCGACGCGTCAGGATCAGCTTGAGCTAGATCAGCAGGTCTGCTTCGCCCTGGCCGTGGCCTCTCGCAACGTCATCGCGCTCTACCGGCCGTTCCTCGACCCCCTGGGCATCACGCACCCGCAGTACCTGGTCATGCTCGCGCTGTGGGAGAAACGCCAGTGAGCCTGGGACGACTGAGCCGACGCCTCCGCCTGGAGCCGGCCACCGTGTCACCGTTGCTCAAACGACTTCAAGCGCGAGGTCTGATCACACGCGAGCGCCGGCCCGAAGACGAGCGTGCGTTGGACATCTGCCTCACCCCCCGGGGTCGCGACATGCGAGCAGAAGCCGAACGCATACCCCCAGGGATCCTCGCCACGCTCGAGATGAGTCTCGAGGAGCTTGAAAACCTACGTGACGTGCTCCACCGCCTGATTGACGCCACCACCGGGGCTGCGGCGGACTGACACGGGCTCGCTCACCCCGGCGCTTGCACACGATTGCGGGACCCCACGCTGGTCGCCGAGGCCAAGAGGTTCACGAATCTGTTGACAAGACACCCGTGCTCAACAGGCTGACCGGGACTGCCACCAGACCGGGGGCAGCCCCTCGCGGTGATCGACTTGAGCAGCCCGTCCGGGCCGGTCAGGTCCTCACCGCGGGCCCGGGCGGCCTTGACCAGCTCCCGGACCGCGGCCTGCTCGGCCTCGCTGCGCGAGGCCATCTTCTTCACCTTCTTGGTCATCGAGCTCACGCTCGTGATCTTCTCGGTCATCGCATGACCTTCCCCGCCAGCCGTGCCGGCGTGTCAGGCCAGAAACACCATTCAGCGGACAGTCCCTGCCTTCACCGCAGTAGGCCGGAGTCGCGTGCAGAAGCGACGGCGGCGGTGCGGGAGGAGACGCCGAGCTTGGTGTAGATGTGCACGAGGTGTGATTTCACGGTCGCGTCGCTGATATGCAGTCGTGCCGCGATGTCGTTGTTCGTCGCGCCGTCTGCGACGAGTCGCAGCACTTCGGTCTCGCGGGCGCTGAGGTTGGGTTGCGGGGAACGCATCCGGGCGAGCAGTCGTCCCGCGATCGCGGGGGCGAGGGCGGTCTCGCCTGCGGCTGCGGCGCGGATTGCAGCGATGAGCTCCTCGAGTGGGGCGTCTTTGAGGAGGTAGCCGCTGGCTCCGGCTTCGACGGCGCCGAGGATGTCGCTGTCGGTGTCGTAGTTCGTGAGCACCAGCACGGCAGGCGGATGGTTGAGTGCGCGGATGCGGCGGGTCGCGTCGGCTCCGGTCTGGTCGGTGCCGAACTGCAAGTCCATGAGCACCACGTCCGGTACCAGATCGCTCGCGAGGGCGACGACATCGTCAGGGGTTGCCGCTTCCCCGATCACGTCGAGGTCGGGGTCGCCTGAGAGCATCGCCCGCAAGCCCGTGCGGACGACGGGGTGGTCATCGGCAAGCACGATCCGGATCACGATGCCGCCTCGCTTCCGGTGAGAAGCGGCAGTCGCGCGGTGACCGTGGTGCCCTGTTGAGGGGCCGAGGCAATGGTGAGGGTGCCGTCGAGTTGTTCGAGGCGCTCACGCATGGCGTGCAACCCGAAGGAGTCAGCCTCGTGCGAGTCGGCGACCGCGGAGGACACCTCAAAGCCGCGGCCGTCATCGCGGACCACCAGAGATACCGTGGCGTTGTCTCGGGTGAGTTCGGCGGTGATGCGGGTGGCATTCGCGTGGCGGATCGTGTTCGAAAGCGCGCCCTGAAAGATTCGCAGCAGCGCGATCTGGGTTCCCATCGGCAAGTCGAGTTCCTCGGCACTCACCTCGACAGGGATGGACGCGCGGTCGGACTGTTCCTGACCGAGGCGGTGCAGGGCGGGGGCGAGTCCGTCGCCGAGGCGGGTCGGGGTGAGCTCGCGGATGATCTGCCTCGTGTCCGCGAGGCTGTCGGCCGCGGTCTCACGGGCGAGCCGCACGTACCCGGCACCGGGTTCGGGGGTGTCGCGTTCAGCGGCACGCAACAGCATCTGGATCGAGGACAGGCCCTGGGCGACGGTGTCATGAATTTCACGAGCGAGCCGGGCGCGCTCCGCCAGTGCGCCCTGTTCGCGTTCGGTCTGGGCGAGTTGCTGCCGAGTGCGGATCAGCTCGGCAACGAGCCGTTCGCGCTCTTCGGCTTCACCCCGAAGCGCACGGTAGGCGAGCCCGATCAGTAGGGCGACGCCGGCGCCCACCAGTGGGCCGATCACCCCGCCGACGCTGAACCCGAGATGGAGGCCGAGGGCGAGGATCGCGAACGCGGTCGTGACCACGATCGCCGCGACCCCTCCACGTCCGGGCAGGACGTGGAGGTAGAGGAAGAACAGCGGGAAGACGAGGTACGCCCCATCGGGGCTCAGCCACATCAGCACCGCCCACAACAGCGTGAGCGCGGCGATCCAGCCGACGGCGTCACCGCGCCGGGAGACTCCTGACTCGCCTTGTGTCCGCGCCGCCCATGCACCGGCGAGATACACCGCGACGAACGCGATCCCCATGACCAGTGTCCATGTCGCAGCCGGCGAGGAGACGACGTATGCGCGCACAACCGTGAAGCCCGCGAGCCCGATCAGGAGGGTGTGCAGGCCGAACCGGAGACCGGTGAACACCGGGGCGAGGGTCGAATGCGACATGACGCTCCAAGCCTATGCGAGCGGTGTTGCCCGGCCATCAACCGAAAGTTTGACCGTGAATCCCGTGGTTTGGGCGATGTCCGGCCCTGCCTGCGCGAAGGAGGGTTGAAGGGTAGCTCGGGCAGAGTGCGCGAGCGGAAAGGCATCATCGTGTTCGTCGCGTGGAGAGAGTTGCGGTTCGCCCGCGGCCGGTTTCTCCTCATCGGGGCCGTCGTCGCCCTGATCACCCTGCTCGTCGGCTTCCTCTCCGGCCTCACCGGGGGTCTGGCCGCACAGAACATCTCCTCAGTGCTGCAGTTGCCCGGGGACCGGCTCGTGCTGCAGCAGCCCGAGAACGGCGACCCTAGCTACGCAACCTCCTCCCTCGACGAGAAAAAAGTCACGGCATGGGAACAGGCGGACGGGGTCGAGTCGGTGACACCCATCGGGATCGTCCAATCGCGGGCCTCGGCCAGCGGCACCGACGACCCGACCGGGGTTGCGCTCTACGGGCTGCCGCAGCATGCCCCCGGTACCCAGTCGAACCCCCTGTTCGACCTCGCCCCGGTTCACGACGACCAGGTCGGTGTCTCCTCCGGGGCCGCCGATGGTCTCGGCGTCGAGACTGGTGACACGATCTCGATCACCGGCACTGATTTCACCGTCAGCGTCGTCGGCGATGATCTTTGGTACAGCCACACCCCGGTCATCGCCTTGACCCCGGAGGCGTGGAGCGAGGCAAGTAAGCGCGTCGGCGGCACAGGCGAAGCGACGGTGCTCGCCGTCACCGGAAACGCAGAATGGGAGACCATAGGTGCAGCAACCGGCACGGTCGCCGAAACACCGCTGGCGAGCTTGACCGCCCTGGAAGCGTTCCGATCCGAGATCGGGTCGCTCGGGCTGATGATCGCGATGCTGTTCGGGATCTCCGCCCTCGTCGTAGGCGCGTTCTTCACGGTCTGGACGATGCAGCGTGCCAGCGACATGGCCGTGCTCAAAGCCCTCGGTGCGACCACCGGGTCGCTCGTGCGCGACTCACTCGGCCAGGCGTCCATCGTTCTGGTCGCCGGGATCGGTGTCGGCCTCGCCGCCGTGATCGGGCTCGGCACCCTCGCGGGGCAGGCGCTCCCGTTCATCATCAGCCCGATCACCACTCTCGCCCCAGCCGTCGTGATGGCGGTCCTCGGCCTCGCAGGAGCCGCGTTCGCGCTGCGCTCCGTCACCAAAGCCGACCCCCTCACCGCCCTTGGGAGCAACCGATGATCCAACTACAGAACGTCACCCTCACCTTCCCCGACGGGGAGAACCGCATCACCGCCGTTGACAACGTCACCCTCCGCGGGACCAACGGCACCGTCACCGGCATCACCGGCCCCTCCGGGTCGGGCAAGTCCAGCATCCTCGCCGTCGCCGCGACCCTTCTTCGCCCCGACTCTGGCGGAGTTCTCATCGGCAATAGCAGCGACATGACCGACGCCGCCCAGCTCTCGAAGCACGAGGCCACGCAACTGCGCCGTGAGCGCATCGGCATCGTGTTCCAGCAGTCCAACCTGCTGCCCGCGCTCACGGCGCGCGAGCAGTTGCAGGTCATGGCCAGGCTCGGGCGGCACCAGCCGGAACAGGCGAGCGAAGATCGACGCCCGTGCAGACGAACTCCTCGACGCCGTCGGCCTCACCGAGCACGCAGGCAAGCGCACGCACCAGCTCTCCGGCGGGGAACGGCAACGGGTCGCGATCGCCCGCGGCCTCGTCCACGAACCCGAAGTCCTCCTCGTTGATGAGCCGACCAGCGCCCTGGATCAAGAACGCGGAGCAAAGATCATGGAACTCATCTCCCGCCTCACCCGCGAACGCGACACCGCCACCCTGCTCGTCACCCACGACCTCGGGCACCGCGACACCCTGGATGATCTCGCCACGGTCGTCGACGGGCGTATCACTACCCCCATCGCTGGGCGCGCGCCTACACGCTGAACTGGACCGCTGAGCAGTGAGAAAATAGGAATATCGGGAAGTTGGGGACCACTGCACGGGCCGGTGACACCCGCATGTCGACCTGTAAGCTAATGAAAAGATGTGCGGTGTCGCCACTGCAGGCTCGAGCCCCTGCCCTCGCCCCGTCGCGCGTGCAGCATACGTGCATCGTTAACTAAAATGGGGCAGCACCCTCGCACTGTACTGGGTCACGAAATCGCAGCTCAGAGATGCCCGACTGCCGGGCTCACCTGTTTTTCGAACCGAAGACCGAGGTAGAGACCTCAAAGCCCAAATCGCCTGCGACACAGGCGATCTCAGAGCTGGCGAAGGGGCGCGAACCCTCAACCGCCTCTTGACAAGACTCCCAGCCATAGCGCGCTGACCTGCGCACATCGTCCAAATAGAGGCGTTTCGACGGTGTCGTGCATCATACGTGCATCAGGAGAGGACCGTCTTGGCTCCTCGTGGCCGCTATGCCACCCAGAGGTCGTCCCCCTCGAGCAGGCGGTCGGTACATCAACGTCGTGCCGCTGGTAGCGCCTATCCGTAGTGGTAGCGGCAGGCGGCGATGCGGATCTCGTGCGCGGCGATCTTGTAGATGAGTCGGTGCTCGTCGGTGATCCGCCGTGACCAGTAGTCGGCGACGTCGTGCTTGAGCGCTTCGGGTTTGCCGATCTCCGCATGGCCGTTGCGCTGGATGTCCTTCAGGAGCAGGTTGATGCGTTTGAGGACTTTGTGGTCCTGCGACTGCCACCAGAGGTAGTCCTCCCAGGCGTGCTCGTCCCAGACCAGCAGCACCCCGGTCAGTCCGCCTCGATCAGCTCGTGCGTCTGCCCACCGCCAGCCTCGAGGCGCTCCATGGCGTCGAGCAGCCGTCGGGCGTTGGCGGGTGAGCGCATGAGGTATGCCGTCTCGCGCAACGACTCGTAGTCCGCCAGCGAGACGATGACGACCGGCTCGTGGCCGGCGCGCGTGACGACGACCTCCTCGCGGTCGGTGACTCCGTCGAGAACCTCTGCATAACGGGACAGGCAGCCCGGCGTGCTTCTGGACTCGGTGATGCAGCCGCGGATTGCCTACTTCATGTCCGGAAGCGCAGCTGGTTCTGCTGTCCTGGACGACCTGACCTCGAACGTGCAGTTCTCAATCCGCCCATCCGCGAATGAGCCTGGTGAGAGCATCAGGGCGGCCCGGCGGTGTGCCGCCTCATGCCCAGGAACGCACGCGTCAGCCCCACCCCGAGTGGGATAGGGCCGACGCGGGTGGGGTGTGGGTCAGTGGTTGCGGTGCTGGTCGGGCAGGTCGGTGTCGATCTGCTCCTTGCGGACCTCGTCGCTGACCTGCTGCTCCTCGGTGACGGTGTCGGTGTCGAGACGGACCTCTTCGACGGGAACGGTCTCCTTGTCGACGACGACCTGGTCCTCGGTGAGGGTGACTTCCTGCTCGTCCTCGGCGAGGTCGGCCCCGGACAGGCGGTCCCGGTCCTGCTTGTCGAGAGGCTCGCGTTCGATGCGGACCTCCTCACGCTGGACGGGGACGGTCTTGGTGACGTGCTCGGTGACGACATACTTGCGCAGGCGGGCCTTGCCGGTGGTGACCTTCTCGGTGCCGACGTTCAGCTGCTCCTCGGAGCGGACCATGCTGGCGTCCGAGTCGGTGTCGTAGGTGCCGCGCCCAGTGCCGTCGGCGCCTGCGGCGGTATCCGTCCTGTCGGTCATGCCCGTTCCGGTGTCGGTTCGACTGGTGGTGCCGGTGCGGGTGTCTTCCTGGTCGCGGGTGGCTGGTGCGCCGTTGTTCGCGTTCTTCTGGCCGTCCCGGCCGCCGTAGTAGGAGAACAGCTCGCGCTCTTCCTCCACGGAGATGTGACCGTCTTCCTCGACCCGGGGGGCGTCCTTGACCTGGTCCTTGGTGTACGGCACCCGGACCTCCTGGTCCTGCACGGTGGCACCCTGCAGGGGCACGAAGGACTCCGAGGTGCCGAAGAGCCCGGTCTTGACCGTCACCCATGCGGGCTCACCGGTCGAGTCCTCCAGGTAGACCTGGCCGACCTTGCCGACCTTCTCACCATCCTGGTCGACGACCACGCCGTCGTTGTGCAGGGACTGGATCTGTTCCTCGTTCATCATGCCGGGGACCTCCTGTGATGGTGGCCGGTGCCCTGATGCACCGTCCGTTTACACCATAAACGTAAGCGTCTCGACGATGACCCCGCAACCCAGACGGGCACCGTGCCACCGCTCGGCTCGAGGACGACGTGAACCACCGCATGGCGGTTGGCGGCGGCCTAGGACCCTGCCACCGCGATCCGCTCGCAGGGGGCTGCTCGTGGGCCAGTGACCTCCTGGCGGCCCACGCCTTGCGCACGACCGCCCAGTCGCCGGCCCGGACAGCGAACGACTCGGCCCACGGCATCGCCGGTCCCGTCGTCGGGCCGGCCTGGCAGGCACCGGACATCGACGAACACGAGCACTTCAGCACCAGCGTTCATTGCCACGTCGCAGGCATGCATCACCGAGGACCGGAAGACAGCCCTGGGAGCTCGTCGCAGGTCCCTGCCGGAGACGATGAAGGTCTCCCACCGGTCGGACCGTATCGGCAGCTTGTTGCGGTTCAGCTCTCGATCCGCGACCGCGAGGGTGACATGCACGTCGGGGGGCCACGTGCTCGCGGACAGTCCGTCGACCTGGGCCAACAGCGCCCGATGCTCGCCTCGGACCACCGTCACGACCGCGACCCGCGGACGCGCCGGCCGGACTGATGGGACGAACTCACTGCACGCGACGACCATCAGCCCTCCTACCCTTGCCTGGCACAGCCGAATCAACGAACTGTTTACGCTGTAAACATCGACAGGTTAGACCCCAACCTCGGCGGTGGTAAAGACCCGAGGCATCGAGGTGGGTTCAGGGCGTACAGACGGCCGCCTGACCCGCGGGTGGCCCGATGCGCCCATCGCGGGCACCCCAGCCGGACCGGGGCTAGCGCGAGACGGTGTTCTCGATGCGGTTGAGCAGGCTCTCGAGGCCGGTCTCGAACTCGGCCTCGCTGTGGTCCTGGCTGAGGCGGTCGCGCATCCGCACCACGTGCGGCGCCTGCCCGAGGTCGACATCTTCCCTCGTGTCTTGCTCTGGGATGTCGGCGCTGCCCTCGTTCATCGGTTCGTCCACGGCGGCAACATTCTCGACCTGGGTGGAAACCTCCAAGAGCAGGGACCCGACGAGGAAGCTGGTGAAGGCCTTGTAGGTGTCCACCGCTTGGTCGTCGCTGAAGCCTCGCTCGCACAGGGTGGCCAGGAGGTGCTCGACCATGGCGATGTCGCGCAAGGGCGGTCGCAGCCAGGGCGCCGCTGGGTGCCGCGAGACCACCAGGGGGAACGCCGTGGGGTTGGCCAGGGCCATCTGGCGGATCTCGTGCGCGACGTGCTGCAGGTATTCCTGCCAGCTGGTGGTCTGCGCGGCCTCCACACGCTCGATGAGCCCGTCCAGGAGGCTTTCCACGACCGCCTCCAGCAGATCCTCTCGCCCGGAGACGTACCGGTACAGGGCCATCGCCTCAACCCCGAGGTCGCGGCCCAGGCTGCGCATGGTCATCTGGTCCACACCATGAGCCTCGATACTGGCCAGGCCAGCTTCGACAATGCGCTGACGGCTGAGGCGTGGCGGCCGCGTGGACCGCGCCTCGTCCGGCTCCTCTGGGCTCATCAGCACGCCTCCTGGAAGTCCACCCTGACACACGCCCCGCGTGTCGGCTCGTCGTCCCCGTCGCGGTCAACTCGCGACTGACTCGGGCAGGCGGCCCTTGCGCTTGGCGAACGCCTGCGTGGACTTGTGGTTGATGCTGACCCGCACCAGCTGCACGATCGCCCCCGAGACCAGCGCGAAAGCCATGGCCTCACCCCAGTCCACCTCCGGGTCCTCAGGGTTGCTCGGGGAGTTGCTACCGGTGACGAACTTCCACGTGGTCTCGATGACGTTCTTGGCCATCACCCCACCACCGATCGCCGCCGCCGTCGTCGCCAGACTCCACATCTTGTCGCCCACTAGAACTCACCACTTCCTGGTCTTGGCCCGGACCCCCGAGGCCACGCTTGCACGGCTTCCGATGACGCCGTACGTTTACACTGTATTCGCATGCTGGGCACCACAGCAAGGCGACGCGGCCCCAGTCCGGGGTCCGCGCGACACCCCCTCTGCAGTCAGGAGCAGACGATGAGCAAGATCATGATGGCGACCGCCTTCGGGGCCGGGTACGTCCTGGGCGCCAGGGCGGGCCGGGAGAGGTACGAGCAGCTCAGCGCCAAGGCTCAGGAGCTGTGGGGGCACCCCAAGGTTCAGGAGCAGGCGGACAAGGCCAAGCAGCAGGCCGGGAGGGTGACCGAGCAGGCCAAGGGCCGGCTGAGCAACGCCCAGGACGGCGACCGGGACAGCACGGATGACCCGTGGGAGGTCGACACCGACACCGCCCTTGCGGGTGATGAGCAGGAGGGGCCTCGTGGCTGAGCGATTCACTCCGGACACCGATCATGCGTCCACGGGCGAGCTCATCGCGCGGATGAGCGAGCAGACGAGCACCCTCATCCGGGACGAGATGCGCCTGGCGCAGGCTGAGCTGAGCGCCAAAGCCAAGGACGCGGGCGTGGGCATCGGCATGTTCGGCGCCGGTGGCCTGCTCGCCTTCTTCGGCATCGCCGCCCTGATCACGACGGCCATCCTGGCCCTCGCCCTGGTGCTGCCCCCGTGGGCCGCCGCCGGCATCGTGACACTGCTGCTGTTCGCGGCGGCGGCGGTGGTGTCGCTGGTGGGCAAGAAGCGCGTGCAGGAGGCCACCCCGGCCGCGCCCGAACGTGCCGTGGACAACGTCAAGCAGGACATCGAGCAGGTCAAGGGGCAGCCCAGTCATGAGCGCCACACCGCATGAGAACCCCGACAGCGACAACACCCAGGACGAGGCCAGCAGCGACCCGGCACAGATCGAGGCCGACATCGCCCGGCACCGGCAGGAGCTCGGCGACACCGTCGACGAGCTCACCGAACGCCTGGACGTGAAGAAGCAAGCCCGGGACAAGGTCCAGTCGATCAAGACCCGCGCCGACGCCGGGCTGGGTGAGGTTAAGACCAGGTTGAACAGTGATGACCACCGGGACGTGCTCAGCGTGCTGGCCCCCGCGCTCGGTGCCGTGGCCGCAGTGGTGCTGATCATCGGGGTCGCCCGGCGGGTGCGGCGGTGAGCTCCAGGGCAGCAGAACGCAGGGCCGCGCAGGCGGACGCCCCGGAGCCCGAGCGGGAGGACAAGCCGGACACGCCCGCGGAGATGACCGGGCCGGCGTGGAAGTACACCGCGGTCAAGGCGTTCCGGGAGTTCCTGGACGATGAGTGCACCGACCTCGCGGCCGCGCTGACCTACTACGCCGTGTTGGCCATCTTCCCGGCGCTCATCGCGATCTTCTCGCTGCTGGGGCTGGTCGGGCAGAGCCAGCAGGTGGTCAGCGCGGTGATGCCCGTGCTGAGCAGCGTGCTGGGCGAGTCCGGGTCCTCGACCCTCGAGCCGGTGGTGCAGTCGTTGGCCACCTCCCCGGGTGCCGGGCTCGCCCTGGTCATCGGTCTGGCGACCGCGCTGTGGTCGGCCTCGGGCTACGTCACCGCGTTCAGCCGGGCGATGAACCGGGTCTATGAGATCGAGGAGGGTCGGCCGGTGTGGAAGCTGCGCCCGGTCATGCTCCTGATCACCCTGGTCATGGTGCTCATGGTGGTGCTCATCGCCCTCATGCTCATCGTGTCCGGTCCGGTGGCGACGGCGCTCGGCGAGGCGATCGGCCTGGGGTCGACCGTGGTCACCGTGTGGCAGGTCGCCAAGTGGCCAGTCGTGCTGGTCCTGGTCATGCTGCTCGTGGCGCTGCTGTACTACAGCACGCCTAACGTGAAGCAGCCGAAGTTCCGGTGGCTGAGCATCGGGGCCGCGTTCGCGATCCTGGTCTGGGTCCTCATCTCGGTCGCGTTCGGCTTCTACATCGCCAACTTCTCCAGCTACGGCGCGACCTACGGCTCGTTCGCCGGGGTGATCATCTTCCTGCTCTACCTGTGGATCACCAACCTCGCGCTGCTGCTCGGGGCGGAGGTCGACGCCGAGCTGGAGCGCTCACGCCAGCTCATCGCCGGCATCGAGGCCGAGGAGGACATCCAGCTGCCTCCCCGCGACGACGCAAAGATCGTCGCGAGCGAGGAGAAGGAGCAGGCGGACCAGGACAAGGCCCGCGCGCTGCGCCGCAGCGGCGGGGACACCACCGACCCCGACCAGACCCGCTGATATCCGTGCTCAGGTGAGGTAGCGCAAGGGAGGGGAGGACGTGAGTCGTGACGCAGGCAGTGACTTTCGGTCTGCTCGGGTCCAGCGCGCTCGTGCTGGGTGCCGTGGTCGGGGGACGGTTCCAGATCCCCAAGCGGGTGCTGGCCGCGATGCTGGCCTTCGCCTCCGGGGCGCTCATCACGGCGCTGGCGTTCGAGCTCTTCGAGGACGCGCACGAGCAGGGCGGCCTGTGGCGAGCCGGACTAGGCCTGATCGTGGGGGCGGTGGTCTTCACCCTCCTCAGCGCGTGGCTGGACTGGGCCGCCGCCGCCGGAACGGGTGATGACACCGACCGCGGCAGCGACAAGCTGGACAAGCAAGCTGCCACGGAAGGACAACGTGCCGCGGCACCCTCAGTGAAAGGGGCTGCCGGGATGGCGCTGCTCGCCGCGGTCACCCTCGACGGCGTACCCGAGAATGTCGCTCTGGGCGTGTCCCTGGGCGAAGGGACAGGTGGCCTGGCGCTGCTCGGTGCGATCTTCGTATCGAACTTCCCAGAGGCCCTCGTGGGCAGCGCCTCCATGCGCGCCCAAGGGCGAACACATACTGAACCGCCCCGGGTTCAGTGGAGAGTCGTGTGTGCTTCGTCGGCGGTCGCCGTCGAAGGGTTGGGGGCAGCGTAGTGGTCGTGTTCGTACGCTGCGGGTGCGAGGTAGTCGCACCATGAGTGCGGGCGGGTCGTGTTGTACCAGTCGACCCACCGAAGGACTTCGAGCTCGACGTGCTCGAGCGTTTTCCAGGGGCCGCGCCGTCGGATGAGTTCGGTCTTGAAGACGCGGTTGAGCGCCTCGGCGGCGGCATTGTCGTAGCTGTCGCCCTTGGATCCGACGGAGGCGACGATGCCGAGTTCTTCGAGGCGCTCGGTGTACCGGATGGCTCGGTATTGCACGCCGCGGTCGGCGTGGTGGACCAGGCCGGTCAGGTCCCGTCCGTCGCGGTGGCGCTGCCAGATCGCGTGCTCCAGGGCGTCCAGGGCCAGGTCGGTGTGCAGCGAGGCAGCCACGCGCCAGCCGACGATCCGGCGGGAGAACAGGTCCATCACGAACGCGACGTAGACGAACCCGGCCCAGGTCGGCACGTAGGTGATGTCGGCCACCCACCGGTCATCCGGTGCCGCGGCGGTGAAGTCCCGGTTGAGCTGGTCGGCCGGGTGGCCGTCCTTGGCCGGCACCGTGGTCCGGGGCGCCTTGTGGTCGCCGGCGACCGCGCCGACCAGGCCCAGGGCCTTCATCCGCCTGGCCACGGTGCACCGCGCCACCGGTGGATAGGTGCGCCCGGTGGGGTTCCCGTGCTCGTCCAGGACCTGTTGCCGGTTGAGCACCTTCCACATCTTCTTCACCCCGTACACCTCGTAGTTCGCGTCGTTGGTCGACTGGATCCGCTCATCGAGGGCCGCGTCGGCCAGTGCCCGGTTCGAGGGGGCACGCGACGTGGCTGCGTAGTAGGTGCTCGGGGCGATCTTCGCGCCGGCCTCGGACAGGACCGTGCAGATCGGCTCGACCCCGAAGGACTCCTTGTGCTCGTCGATGTAGGCGATCAACGACTCGTGGGGCGGTCGAGCTCCGCCGCGAAAAAAGCTGAGGCCGACCGCAGGATCGCGTTCGCCCGGCGCAACTCCCGGTTCTCCTTCTCCAGCTGCACCAGCCGCTCCTGTGGATCGGTCGCGGTCGCAGTCGACCCGGCCGCCGGTGCGGGCCCGCGGAACCAGTTCCGCAACGTGGCACCCGGGATGCCCAGCTGCTCACCCACCTGGGCGCAAGCACGCTTCACCGGCAACCCCGGACTCTCCCGGATCGTCTCGTTCACCGCGCGGATCGCACGCTCACGCAGCTCGTCGCTGTATTTCCTCGGTGCAGGCATGACTCCACTCTCCCGTAGAGATCAAGACCCTCCACCAAACCCGGGACGGTTCATACCTTCGTCCTGGTGACCTGGACCATCTGTGCGTTGTTGCTCACGGCCGCTGTCGTCCTGGGTGCGGGTCCGCTGGCCAGCGCCACACCCGAGACCATCTCCTTGCCCCTCGCCTTCGCCGCCGGCGCGGTCCTCGCCTCCTTGGCTGACACGCTGATGCCCGAAGCATACGAAGAAGGAGGTCCCACGGTGGCCCTCGCGACCGCAGCCGGCTTCGTCCTGTCATATCTCCTGGCGACCCTCTGACCGAACACGCGCCACGCACTCTGGACCCGAAAGCACTTGAGTGGCTGAACGCGACGGGGCTGCTGCAGATGCCGGCGGAACTGTGATGCTGACGGATGCGCAGCGCGCCCAACCGCCGCAGCTGGGCGCCGAGCGGAGCAATCACACCTGCTCCCCACCCGTCGAGCGCGCAGCATACGTGCATCAGTGACTCGGATGACCACAGCACCCTCAACCTGCCCTGCACCACAAAACCGCAGGTCAGTGGCTCTGCGCAGGCCGACTTACCTGTTTTCTGAACAGCAGACTGAAATGGAGACGGCAGATCTCAGATCGCCTGCGGTTATAAGCGATTTCAGAGCTGGCGAAGGGACTCGAACCCTCAACCACCTGTTTACAAGACTCACAGCCATAGCGCGCTGACCAGCGCACATCCCCAAAACAGAGGCGTTTCGACGGTGTCGTGCATCATACGTGCATCAGGAGAGGCCCGTCTTGGCTCCTCGTGGCCGCTGTGCCACCCACGCCTCCCCTCGAGCAGGCGGTCGGTACTTCAACGCCATGCCGCTGGCAGCGCCTATCCATTGTGGTAGCGGCCACCTATGGCTCGCCCTCCGGGGTGATGACTTCCTGCTCTACCTGTGGATCAGCAACCTCGCGCTGCGGCTCGGTGCAGAGGTCGACGCCGAGCTCGAGCGGTCCCGCCAGCTCATCGCCGGCATCGAGGCCGAGGAGGATGTCCAGCTGCCCCCGCGAGACGACGCCAAGATCCGCACGAACGAGGAGAAGGAGCTGGAGGACCGGGACAGGGCCCGCACCCTGCGCCGCAGCGGCGGGGACACCACCGACCCGACCAGGAACACTGACGTCCGGAGGTAGGCTCAACGGGACGCGCTACCCCAATTACGGCACTTGCACGAATGTGGATCCGAAGTCGAGGCTCTTCAGCAAACCGTTCTGGGTCGCGACAAGGATCTCCGTCTTGCCGCTGGGGAGGAGGTGCGCACCGAGGGCCTGCACTTCCACCGAGAGCGGCGAACCAGCCTCCCAAGACTGCCCCGCGTCATGGCTGAGGAGCACCCTGTTCGCCGCCGTCGTCGCGACGATGGTCTCCTCGTCCACCCAGTCGACGAGCACGACGCTCTCCGGAGGATCTAGCGGGGCCCAGGTCGCGAGGTCATCGGTGGATTGCAGCAGACCTTGCTCGGTGGTGGCGAGCACGGCACCGGTGGCTCTGTTCACGGCAAGATCCACGGGTGGCGCCGGGATCGACGCTTCGTCCCAACGGGTGCCGTCTGCGCTGGCGCGTAGCGTTCCGTCGAAGCCCAGAACGCCCGCAGGTCCTACCGCCAGCACCTGGAAGTCGCTCTCGCCCCCTCGCGACAACGTCTGCCATGTCTGGCCCCGGTCTGTCGAGGCGATGAGACCGACGGGCTGGGGCAGGTCGGTGTCGAATCCTGGGTGACCGGAGGCGAACCACGTGCCGTCCGGAGCGATGGCGAAACCCATGAGGTCCACGACGTCCCCCCGTCCGTACCAGCCGCCGTCGCGGCGCTCGAACGCGCCCTCGTGGGTGGCCATGACGACACTCTGCGTGATGGGGTCGCGCGCGACTCCGTGGATGTGGGTGATGGGTTGATCCAGGACCCCGGCTTTCTGGCCCGCCGTTCCGCCAGAGGCACCTGACTGCTCAGAGGCAGGCGTGATGTCAGAGGAGCAGGCCGACAGCACCAACGATGCAGCTAAAGCGATCGTGGCCGACTTCGCGGTCCCGAGGTGCTTCTTTGTCGTTCTCGAGAGTGTTCTGATGGCGGTCTCCACGTGAGACTTAAGAGCGGGCGTCCGCGGACCACGTGTGCAGCCAGTTCTGTCCGAACCCATACCACGTTAGGGTATCATCGGCGCCACACGACTTTGCAGCACGCCACGAGCAGAACCATCACCCTCACCCCGACGGAGGATGACCTCATGTGTACATCTCGGACACAGTCGACACAGGTCGGCGAGCGGCCCACCACCGCTGAAGCGACATCGTGCGACTGCTGCGCCACCGAGGCAGGGAGCGCGACCGGGTCGGCCGAGAGATCACTAGCGCTGGTGCAGACCACCTACCTCGTGACCGGACTGACCTGTCATCACTGCGCTACCTCGGTCACCGAGGAGTTGGAGGCACTGGATGAGGTCTCAGCAGTCCGGGTGGACGTTGTCCCGGGAGGCGAGTCTTCGGTCCGGGTCGCGAGCACAGAGGCACTTGGCACCGAGCGCGTCCGTACCGCCCTGTCCGCTGCCGGCGACTACGCCGTCAGTGGCAGGCGCTGAGCCGTTCTCCCAAGGAGGCCGAGACCTTGCCCGGGTCTGCGGCCGGTCTCGGCCTCATCCGCCGGGGCAGAAGGCATGAGGCGCGCCCGGCGCTATGACCGTCGCCGTCCGACCGAAGGGTGGACGCCCCCTCTTCGGTCTGCGACAGCCGCACGTGACCCACTCAGGTCTGGTGATGTCCATCTGTCGGGCAGTGTCGATGCGGCAGGACCGCGGCAGACGGACGACACAAGAACACCTTCGAACGGCTTCTAGGGAAGTTCATGTATCTGGGTCTCATAGGCGTGGCCATCAGTTGCCTGGTGGCGTTGGCGGGGATGTTCGCGCTGCACCGGGCCACCGCGGTGGCCGCCGACCCGCTGCACACGCTGCCGTTCGAGTCCGGCTGGGTCCCCCAGCAGCACGCCTTGTCCCGCTACCACGTGCGGTGGTACCTCGCGTCGCTCGTCTTCCTCGCCTTCGACGTCGAGATGCTGTTCATGTACCCCTGGGCCGTCGTCGTGGCCCAGGTCGGGTGGTCCGCCGTGGTCGAGATGTTCCTTTTCCTCGGGGCCCTGCTCGTCGCGGTCGTCTGGGCCTGGCGCGAGGGGGCGTTCCGGTGGGTCTGAGGGAGGTCCTGGCTCGGTCAGCGGCCCGGCACGCGCACGTCCTCGTCGTCGAGGTGCCCGGGTGGGACGGGCTCCGCATGGCGACCGAGCGGGCTGTGCTCGAGCGGGGGTGGCGGCTCGCGTGCTCGCCGGCGGACGCGGACGTGCTCGTGGTGTGCGGGACCCCGGGGCCCCGGCTGGCCGAGGCGGTGGACCTCGTGTGGGAGCAGCTGCCGGGCCCCCGGGTACGGATCGTCGTGCTTAACCGCTCCGAGCTGACAGACGCCCTCCCCGGCGCGCACGCGGGGCTACTCGACGACGACCACCACCGGCGCGACGCCCGCGACCGCCCCGGGGCACCGAACCTGCTGGCCAGCCGGGAGGCGGAGGACGAGCCCAGCGGGCACGAGGGCCACTCCGACCACGCCGACCACGGCGCGAAGGAGGGTTCGGACGAACCCAGCGGGCACGAGGGCCACTCCGACCACGCCGACTACGGCGCGAACGAGGGTTCGGACGAACCCAGCGGGGACGAGGACCACGGAAATCACGCGGACCACGGCGGCCACGACATGGAGATGTCCCCCGACGGCATCCCCCTGGCGGAGGGCGGCGAGGACCGGGACGGGCTGGAGATGGACGTCCTGGCGGTCCGGCTCGGCCCGGTGCTGCCGCACTGGCCGGCAGGTCTGGTGCTCCACTGCTCCCTCCAGGGTGACGTCCTCACCGGCGCCCGCGCGGAGCTCCTCGGTGCGGAATGCGAGGGCGGGGATGCGGCCGACCCGCGGACCCGGGCGCTGGACCGGGTAGTGTCCCGTGCTGGCGCTCGCCGGCTGGGACGACGCCCGCCGAGCGCGCACGGCGGATCCGCGACGTACCGCCGACCGGCGACGCCCGCCCCGCCGTCGACCGCCCGACCGCCGCCGCCGACCACCCGACTGCCTCTCCCGGGCTGGCGCGGCTGCGGCGACGGGTGCGCCGCTCCCGGATGCTGCGCTGGTCGTTGCGAGGGCTGGGCCCGCTGACCGCCGACGACGTCCGCCGTCTCGGGCTCCCGGAAGGTGCCGTGGGCGACGCCTACGACCGGCTGCTGCACCTGCTGGACGACGTCGACGAGCCGGCGCCGCCCGGAGGTCGCCGGGCTGTGCCGGTCGACGCCGTGGTGGACCCGGTCGTCGGTCTCGACCTCGCGGCCGCGCGGCTGGTGCTGGCCGGTCTCGACCTCGGCACGCTGAGCGCGGCACCGGCACCGCGTCCGGAGGCGACCCGTGGGTGAGCCGCTGCTGACCTCGCTCCCCGCGGCGGCGGGCCCGGCGGTCGTCATCGTGGCGCCGGCCTGGGCTGTCGCCGTCGTCGCCGTGCTCGGAGCCCTGGCCCTGGCCGCAGCCGCTCTCGACGGGGTGCTGTCCGCGCGCTCCGCGTCGGCGGGTGGTGCCGTGGGCGCAGCCGGCCCCTCGGTGAGGCGTCCCGGTTGCTGCGGCAGCGTCGACGCACCACGGTGCAGGCCGACACCCTGCTCTGGCGCACCGGCGGGGCGGGGCTGCTCGTCGCGGCGGCCCTCATGCTCGCCGTGGTGCCGCTGGGGCGGTGGACGGTCGCCGACCTGGCGGTGGGCGTCGTGTGGTTCAACGCCATGGACGTCATGGTCTGGGCCCTGGTGTGGCTGGTCGGCTGGGGCGCCAACTCGGCGCACGCGCTGGTCGGCGGCTACCGGTTCCTGGCCCACGGCCTGGGCTACGAGCTGCCGCTGATGTTCGCCCTCGTCGCCCCGGCGATCGCCGCGGGCAGCCTGAACGTGGGCGCCGTCGCCGCCGCCCAGGACGGGCTGTGGTTCGCGGCCTGGATGCCGGTCGCGTTCCTCGTCTACCTGCTGGGCGTGGCGGGCTTCTCGGTGTGGGGCCCGTTCGCCCCGGCGCTGGGCACCGACGTCGCCGGTGGTGTGCGGGCCGAGCTGTCGGGGGTGGACCGTCTGGTGCTCGAGACGGGGCGGTACGCCCTGCTCGCGGCCGGCGCGGCCTTCGCCGTGCCGATGTTCCTCGGCGGCGGGGCGGGGCCGCTGCTCCCCGACTGGGCCTGGACGCTGGTCAAGACGCTGGCCGTGCTGGCGCTGCTGGTCTGGGCGCGTCGGCGGCTCCCCGCCCTGCGCCCCGACCTGTTCATGGAGATCGGCTGGCTCGTGCTGCTCCCCG
Organism: Serinicoccus marinus DSM 15273; assembly: GCF_008386315.1. Classification (NCBI taxonomy): domain Bacteria; kingdom Bacillati; phylum Actinomycetota; class Actinomycetes; order Micrococcales; family Ornithinimicrobiaceae; genus Serinicoccus; species Serinicoccus marinus. The sequence goes on from NZ_CP043808.1 coordinate 2,716,258, forward strand.
CGGCGCTGGTGCAGGACCTGCTCGTCGCCGTCGTCACGGTATGGAGGTCCTGACCGTGCTCGTCGACATCGCCTTCGTGGCGCTCGGGGTCCTGGCGGTCCTCAGCGGCGCCGCCGTCTTCGTCGTGGACTCGATGGCCCGCGCCACCTACGCCCTCGCCGTGTCCTTCGTCGCGGTCGGTGCGCAGGTGCTCTTCCTGCAGCAGAGCTACGTCGGCGTGGTGATCATCCTCATGATGGTCATGGAGATGGCGGTCATGGCCGTCTACATGGTGATGTTCATGGGGATGAACCCGGCCCTCATGCCGATGAGCATGGTCCACAGCAACCGGACCGCCGTCGCCACCGCGGTCCTCACCTTCCTCCTCCTGGCGGCCGGCATCCTCGTGGTGGACTGGCCCGCCCGCCGGGGCAGCCCTCCACCGGACGTCACGGAGGCGCTCGGCGAGGCCCTCATGGGCCCGCAGATGCTCGTCATGGCCGTCATCAGCCCGGTCATGGTGGCCACCATCGTGGCCGGGGTGGTGCTGGCCGCGCCGCGCACGCGCTACGACCGGTTCGGCGACGACCTGCGGCAGCGGCCCCCGGACGACCCGCAGCCCGGAGGAGTGGGCCGATGACCCTCGAGGCGGCGCTGCTCCTCAGCGCGGCGATCTTCTCCGTCGGGCTCTACGGCGCGATCTCCCAGCAGGTGGTGGTCATGGTCATGATGGGCCTGGAGCTGATGATCAACGGCGTCATCCTGGCGGCGGCCGCGTGCTGGTGGTTCCTGGCCCCCGGCCCCACCGGGCAGGTCCTGCTCATGGTCGTCATCGCGGCGATGACCCTCGAGATGGCCATGGGGTTCGCCGTCGCCGTGCTGCTGCACCGGGCCCGGCAGACCGACATGACGGACATGGCGACGGACCTGTCCCGATGAGCGACGGCAGCGCCCAGACCGCCCTGTGGCTCCTCGTCCTGCTCCCCGCGCTCGTCGGGGCGTTCCTGGTGGTCGCGCGCCCGGAGCGGGTCGCCGTGCCCGTCTCCCTGCTCACCGCGGCGCTGACCGCCGTCCTGGCTCTCCTCGTGGCGCTCAGCGGGCCGCAGGTGTCGGTGCCGTTCATGGCCGGCACCGACCTCGCCCTCGGCGTCGACGCCCTGTCGGCGCTGGTCGTCCCGACCGTCGCGGTCGTCACCCTGCTCGTGCTGGTCTTCTCGGCCGGCGAGATCGGGCGGTCGCGGGCGCGCTTCCACGGGCTCATGCTGCTCTTCGCCTCGGGCGCCCTGCTGACCGCCACCGCGCAGACCCTGCCGGGGCTCCTCCTGGCCTGGGAGGTCATGGGCGCCACGTCGTTCGCGCTCATCGGCTTCTGGTGGCACGAGCAGCACCGGGTGTCCGCCGGCACGACGGCGTTCCTCGTGACCCGGGCCGCGGACGTCGGCCTCTACCTGGCCGCCGGGGCGGCCCTCGCCGGGGGCGGTGGGTTGGTGCTCGCCGACCTGCCCGCCGCGAGCGAGGGGTGGCGGCACGTGCTGGCGGCCGGGGTGCTCGTGGCCGCCCTCGGCAAGGCCGCCCAGCTGCCGTTCTCGTTCTGGCTGTCCCGGGCGATGGAGGGCCCCAGCCCGGTCAGCGCGCTGCTGCACTCGGCCGCCATGGTGGCCATGGGCGGCTACCTGCTGCTGCGCACCGAGCCACTGCTCGCCGCCACGGGGTGGGCCGGGCCGACCGCCGCCTGGGTCGGAGCCACGACCGCGCTGCTGCTGGGCGCCGTGGCGCTGGCCCAGCAGGACCTCAAGCAGCTCCTGGCGGCCTCCACCGCGGCCCAGCTGGGCTTCGTCGTCATGGGCGCGGGGCTGGGCGCCGTCGGCGGTGGGGCGGCGCACCTCGTGGCGCACGCCTCGACCAAGGCGCTGCTCTTCCTCGCCGCCGGGGCCTGGCTGAGCGCCCTGGGCACCAAGCAGCTGACCGGGCTGCGCGGTGCCGCCCGGCGCTGGCCGCTGCTGGGCGTGGCGAGCACCGTGGGGGCCCTCTCGCTCGCCGGCGTGGCTCCCCTGGCCCTGTGGGCGACCAAGGACGCGGTGCTGGCCGTGGCGCTGGCCCGGTCGCCGTGGCTGTATGCCGTGGGCCTGGCCGCGGCAGCCCTGTCCGCCGCCTACTCGGGCCGGATCCTGCTCACCGTCTGGGCACGGGTGCCCGCGGCGGACCGTGCACAGGTGGCGCAGCATCTCGACGAGGAGCAGGAGGGCACCCGCCACGTCGACAGGCTGGCGACCCTGCCGCTGCTGCCGCTCGCTCTCGGCGCGCTGACCCTGGGCCTGCTCGCGCTGCCCCCGGTGGGTGACGTCCTCGCCCGGTCCCTCGGGGAGCAGCCCGTGCACCCCGGTCTGGCGGAGATGGGGGCGTCGGCGGCCCTCGCCCTCGCGGTGCTCGCGCTCGTCCGGTGGCGTCCAGCCCCCCGCCCCGGGTGGGCGCGGCACTGGCTGGGTCTGGAGACGGCCGTCCGGGCCGTGGTCGTCGGCCCCACGCTGGCGCTGGCCCGGGCCCTGGCGTCCTTCGACGACCGGGTGCTCGACCGTGCCGTGGGGGCGGCCGCGGCCGGTGCCGTCGGCGTGGCACGCAGGGCGGCCACGTTCGACGACCGGGTGCTCGACGGCGCCGTCGGGTCCGGCTCCCGCGCGACCTCGCGGCTCGCCCGGGTCGTCGCCTGGGCCGAGGAGCGAGGGGTCGACGGCGCGGTCGAGGGACTCGCCGCCCGCGTCCGCCGGCTCGGCCAGGTGGCGCGGCGCCCGCAGAGCGGACATCTGCACCACTACTACGTCCAGGCCGTCGCGGTCCTCGCGGTCGGCGTCCTGCTCCTGCTCTCGGTGAGGTGACCGTGCTCAGTCTGATCATCGTCCTGCCCCTGCTCGCCGCGGTGGCCCTGGTCGCGGTCCCGCGGCTGGGTGACGGCGCCGCGAGATGGGTCTGGGTCGCGGTCACGGCCGTCGACCTGGCACTCGTGGCCGCCCTGTGGCTGGCCTACGAGCCACCGGGGCCGGGCCGGCTGGCCTTCGAGGAGCAGGTGCCGTGGATCCCGGGGGTCGACAGCAGCTACCACGTAGGGGTCGACGGGCTCTCGCTGCCGCTCATGGCGATGACGACGGCGGTGTTCCTGGCCTGTGCCGTCTTCGCCCTCCGCGACGAGGACCGGCCCCGGACCCGGGCCGCGCTCTTCCTCTTCCTACAGAGCGTCAGCCTGGGCCTGTTCGCCGCCGCCGACCTCATCCTGTTCTTCCTTTTCTTCGACCTGTCCATCGTCGGGATGTACTTCGTCATCGCCGGGTGGGGCCATGGTGACCGCGGCCGCTCGGCGATGAAGTTCTTCCTCTACACCTTCCTGGGCTCGCTGGCCCTGCTCGCCGGCTTCATCGGGCTCTACGTCGCGGCCGAGCCGCACACCTTCGACATGGTCGAGCTGGCCCGGCAGACCCCGCTCGACGGGTCGCCCACGGCCGGGGGCCTGGTGCTCGCGGCCATCCTGCTGGGGCTGGCCGTCAAGACGCCGACGGTGCCGTTCCACACCTGGCTGCCCCCCGCGCACACCGACGCCCCCGCGGTCGGTTCGGCCGTCCTGGCCGGGGTGCTGCTCAAGATGGGCACCTACGGCTTCGTCCGGATCGCGATGCCGATGCTCCCCGAGGCCTGGCGCGCCTGGGCCTGGGTGGTCGTCGTGGTCGGCGTCGTCTCGGTCGTCTACGGCGCCCTCGTCGCGCTCGCCCAGACCGACCTCAAGCGGATGATCGCCTACACCTCGGTCAACCACATGGGGTACGTCGTCCTGGCCGTCGGTGCCGCCGGGATCGTCGCCGAGGGCAGCGAGCAGGCGCGGTCGGTGCGGTCACCGGCGCCGTGACCCAGATGGTGAGCCACGGCATCGTCACCGCCGCCCTGTTCCTCATGGCGGGGGTGGTCTGGGACCGCGCCGGCACCTACAACCTGGGCTCCTTCGGCGGGCTGGCCGGCACCGCACCGCGCCTGGCCACGCTCTTCGCCGTCGGTGCGTTCGCCTCGCTCGGGCTGCCCGGCCTGTCCGGCTTCATCGCCGAGTTCCAGATCTTCGCCGGCAGCATCGCAGTCGCGCCGGTGACGGCGGTCGCGCTGGTCGGCATCCTCATCACCGCGGCGCTGTTCCTGCGGGCGCTGCAACGTCTCTTCACCGGACCGACCCGTGGCGCCTCGCGGGGCTTCGGCGACCTGCGTCCCGCCGAGCTCTGGGCGGTCGCGCCGCTGCTCGCCCTCTCGCTGCTCATCGGGGTGCTGCCCCGCCCGCTGCTCGGGGTGGTCGAGCCCGCCGCGGAGGTCGTCGTGCAGCTCGTCGGGAGGTAGGCGGCGGTGGACTCCATGGCGATGCGACCGGCCCTGCTCCTGCCGGAGATCGTGCTCTTCCTCGGCGCCCTCGCCGCCCTGCTGGGCGGGTCGTTCCTGCCCCGCACGCGGCAGTGGGTCACCCGGGTCGTCGCCGCAGCCGCCCTGGTGCTCGCCGCTGCGATGGCCGCCGTCGCCCTGGCCGGCCCGACGGCGGTGGCCATGGAGGGCAGCTTCACCGTGGACCCGACCACCGGGGTGGCCCGCCTCGTCGCCACCCTGGGCGCCCTGGTGGTGCTGGCGCTGGCGGCGGACGAGATCGATGGCAGCCCGCGGGAGAGCGAGACCTACGCGCTGCTGCTCCTGTCCACGACCGGCACGCTGGTCCTCGCCGGTGCCGACGACCTGCTCGTCGTCGCCGTCGGGTTCCTGCTGACCAGCGTCCCCCTCTACGGGCTCATCGGGATCACCGGGACCGCCGTGGCGGCCGAGGCGGCGATGAAGACCTACCTGCTCGGTGCCCTCTTCGGCATCCTGCTGCTGGCCGGGGTCACGCTGCTCTACGGCGTGTCCGGCACGACGTCGTACGCCGGGCTGGCCGACCCGCTCGCCGCCGCGCCTCGGGCGGTGGTCGCCGCCGGTGTTGTGGGGATCCTGGGCGGGTTGCTGTTCAAGGCCGGTGGCGTCCCCGCGCACTTCTGGGTCCCCGACGCCGCGCAGGGTGCCGGCGGTGCCGTCGCGGCCTTCCTGACCACCGTGCCGAAGATCGGGGCGGTGCTCGCCGCATACCGGCTCGTCGCCGCCCTGCCCGACACCCTGGCGTGGCCGCTGCTCGTGGCTGTGCTGGCCGTCGCCAGCATGACGGTGGGCAACCTCGCCGCCTACACCCAGACCGACCCGCGGCGCCTGCTCGGCTGGTCCACCGTCAGCCAGGTGGGCTACCTGCTCGTGCCCGTCACGGTGGCGGGCCGCAGCGACCTGGCGCTGCCGTCCCTGCTGCTCTACCTCGCCGGCTACACGGTCACCAACCTGGCGGCCTTCGCCGTCACCACCGCGTTCCCGCGGCGCCGCGAGCTGTCCGCCTACCGCGGGGTGGGCAGGCGCTACCCGTGGCTCGCCGCGGCGCTGGTCGTGGCGCTGCTCGGGCTGGTCGGGACCCCGCCCACCGCGGTCTTCGTCGGCAAGCTCACCACCACGGCCGCCGCCTGGGACGCCGGCGACGCGTGGCTCGCCGTGCTCGTGCTGCTCAACACCCTGGCCAGCCTCTTCTACTACCTGCGGTGGATCGCCCCGCTCTACGCCCGCCCGACGGCCGAGCACCCGGAGGACGGCGATCCGCCCGCCCCCTGGTCACGGTGGACCGCCGTCGCGACCGCCAACCTGAGCGTCCTGGTCGGTGTCGCGGCCGGGGTCCTGTGGGCCGTTGCCACCGCCTGATGTGCGGCCACACCGCGCCCAGCCTGTGCATCGCGGTCCGGACCTTCCCGCGCCTGCAGATCTGGCATAGATCGGGTCCATCACTCCCCTGGCTCGACCTCGTGGCCGGGGCCGCGTCTGAGCCAGGACCGTCCTTGTCACGAGGGGACCGGTCCCACGGTAGTCAGCCCGGGCCGTGCGCGCGCGTCGGCCTGCCCGGGTATGACGACGCCCCGGTCCGCACACGGGGTGCGGCCGGGGCTGTCGTCGGGGCGGGAGCGTGCTCGCCGCGGCGGGCTGGGGTCAGCCGACGCGGCCGTAGCCGGAGACGCCGCTGAAGACGGGCCGGTAGCCGGAGTAGTTCCCCGGGGTCGGCGAGTCGTACATCATGCCGTCGCCGGCGTAGATGCCGATGTGGTAGGCCGGGTAGCCGTAGAACACCAGGTCGCCGGGCTGCGGGTTGCTCACCGGCGTGGCGAAGGCCTGCTGCTGGGCCGCGGTGCGCGGCAGGCTGATGCCCACCTGGGCGAAGACGTAGCTCGTGAATCCGGAGCAGTCGAACCCGGCCGGCGTGCTGCCGCCCCACTGGTAGGGGATGCCGGTCAGACCGGCGGCCACGCCCAGCACACCACCGGTGGGGGCCGGGGCGGCGGGCTCGGGCTCCGGCTCGGCCTCGACGGCCGGCTCGGTCTCGACGACGGGCTCGGGCTGGGCCTGACGCTCGTTGTCGCGGCTGGCGGTGGTCTCCTCGCGGGCGGCGACCTGCTCGCTCGCCTGCTCGGTGGCCGGAGCGGCCTGCTCGGTGGCCGGGGCGGCCTGCTCGGTCTGCTCGACCGGCGCCGGCTCCTCCTCGACGACCGGGGTGTAGGCGGAGAAGCCGCCGACGCCGAAGGAGGCCAGGTCGACGTCCTCGGGCGCGGCCACGGCCTCGGCCGGGCGGTCCACGGTCACGGTGCGGTCGGCGTTCACGTCGACCCCCAGCCGCGGCAGGCCCTCACCGCGGTCCTGGGACAGGTCCGGGGCGGCGTTGGCGCTCAGGGTCGCGCCGGCCAGCAGCCCGGTCGAGGTGGCCGCGACGGCCGCCGTGCGGGTGAGAGCGGTGCTGGTCGTGCTGAGGCGACCGGGCCGGCGGTGGCGGCCGGTGATGCGCTGCGTCATGTAGATCCTCCAGTGCCTGCGGGGTGAGCTGTCGGGCTTCGGGCTGGAGTGCCCCTGGACCGGGTTGGCCGGTCCGTCGCCCCGAAGAGCCGCAGGGGCGGCTCCAGAGGTGGTTCCCCCGCTCCTGTCAAAGCGGTGTCGTACGTGCCACGGCCCCGATCGACGCGCGGACAGGACTAGGCAGTCGCGCTCGGGGGTCCCCCAGGGAGGAGGACTCTGCGAGGTTACACAGGGGGGCCGCCAAATGTCACGATCAGGTAACGACCGCGTCAAGACCCTGCCAGCGACGAACGTCGCTGCCGCGTTCTGACCTGGGCATTTGCTGTACCTAGGGCTCGTTCGCTCAGTGAACCAGTGAGAGACCTCACACCGACAACTACCTCGAGGGGCCGAATCAAACATTCGATCGCCCTGCCCCGCACCGGGCAGTCAGACCTCGCTTGCTCCGGCGACCGGATCCGGTAACCACCCCACCAAACCCGCCCACGGCATCTCGTACTCTGGCAGGGTGCAGCCTCGCCCCGCCTCCGCCCCGGCGCCACGGCAGTCTGCACCGACCCGTTCCTGGTCACGAACACTCTTCATGCGCGTGCTGGCCCTTGTGGGGCTCCTGGTGACCCTTTCCTTCATGCGCGGTGTCGACGTCAGCGACCGATCGCCGACCCTGGCACCTGGCGCAGACGGACCACTCAGCGCGACCAGCCACACGCTCGCCCTCGGCGACCACGGTCAGGTCGACAGCCATGGCGGGCCATCACGAGCCCACCATCAGCAGGGCCACGGCACGGAGCACACGCACTGGGCGACGACCTGCCTCGCGGTCCTCTGCGCGGCGGCCGTGGTGGTCGCCCCTTTCCTGGCACGCCGGGGACATCCGCGCTGGACGCGGGGGCGCCCACCGCAGGCGCGCACGCCGGAGGTGCCACCCCTTCTTCCGCCCCACGGGGCGGTATCGATCCATCAGCTCTGCGTCATGAGGGTCTAGGAGGCCACGCGCCGGGACTCTCCCCGGCACCGTCCTACCTCGTGAACCACCTTCGACGAAAGCAGAGCAGCAGTGAACCGCACCACCCGAATGTTGAGCATGCCCGCCATGGCCCTCGCGGCCCTCTTCACCATCTCCGCGTGCACCACGGAGACCGCGCAGGACCCGTCCTCATCGGCCGCGTCCGAGGAGCACAACGACGCCGACGTCCAGTTCGCTACCGAGATGATCCCCCACCACCAACAGGCGGTCGAGATGTCCGACATGGCCCTGGAGCAAGGCGGCACCGAGGTCAGGGAGCTCGCCGAGCGGATCCAGGCGGCCCAGGCACCCGAGATCGAGACCATGACCGAGTGGCTGCAGGCCTGGGGCGAGGACGTGCCCGAGACGGACGGCCACGGCAGCATGGAAGGCATGGACCACTCGCAGATGGAGGGCATGATGTCGCCCGAGGACATGGAGGACCTGGGCGGCGCGCAGGGCTCCCAGTTCGACACCATGTGGCTGGAGATGATGATCGAGCACCACGACGGGGCCATCACCATGGCTCAGACCCAGGTCGCTGACGGCCTCGACCCCGAGGCCGTCGCACTGGCCGAGGACATCGCCGAGAGCCAGGAAGCAGAGATCGAGGAGATGGAGGCCCTCCTCCAGGGGTCGAACGGCTGAGCCCAGGCCCGTGCTGCTGCTGCCCGCTCTCGCGGGCAGCAGCAGGGCGGCAGGGCACGGACCACGTCGCGGAGCGCGGTCAGGCGGTTGCGCGTGCGGAGGTGTCGCTGGTGGGAGCAGTGTGGTCGTCGGCCTCGGCCTGGAAGGCTCGTAGCCTCAGGCTGTTGGAGACCACGAACACCGACGAGAGCGCCATCGCGGCGCCGGCCAGCATCGGGTTCAAGAGCCCGAACGCGGCCAGCGGGATCGCGGCGGTGTTGTAGGCGAAGGCCCAGAACAGGTTGGTCTTGATCGTGCGCAGGGTGCGCCGCGCGAGCCGGATCGCGTCGGCGGCGGCGCGCAGGTCGCCGCGCACCAGGGTGATGTCGGCGGCCTCGATCGCGACGTCGGTGCCCGTGCCCATGGCCAGTCCGAGGTCGGCCTGGGCCAGGGCGGGGGCGTCGTTCACACCGTCACCGACCATCGCGACGACCTTGCCCTCGTCCTGGAGGCGGGCGACGACGTCGACCTTGTCCTTCGGCAGCACCTCGGCGATCACTTCGGTGATGCCGACCTCGGCGGCGACCTGCTCGGCCACGGCCTGGTTGTCCCCGGTCAGCAGCACCGGCGTCAAGCCCAGGTCTGTGAACTGACGGATGGCGTCGGCGGAGGTGGGCTTGATCTGGTCGGAGACCACCAGCACGCCACGTGCGGCGCCGTCCCAGCCGACCACGATGGCCGTCTTGCCCTCGGCCTCGGCAGCCTGCTTGGCGCTCTTGAGGTGCTCGTCGAGGTGCTGGGACCAGTCCGCCAGCAGCGACTCCCGACCGGCGAGCACGGCGCGGCCGTCGACGACGCCCTGCACCCCCTTGCCCTCGATGTTCTCGAATGACTCCGGGGCGGGCAGATCTCCGACCTCGGCGGTAGCGGCGGCGGCGATGGCCTGGGCGATGGGGTGCTCGGAGTAGTCCTCCAACCCGCCCGCCAGGCGCAGCAGCTCGGCCCGATCGGTACCGGCGGCGGTGATCACGTCGGTCAGCATCATCTTGCCGGTGGTGACGGTGCCGGTCTTGTCCAGCACGATCGTGTCCACCCGCTTGGTGGACTCCAGCACCTCGGGACCCTTGATGAGCACGCCCATCTGCGCGCCGCGGCCGGTGCCGACCAGCAGCGCGGTCGGCGTCGCGAGTCCGAGCGCGCAGGGGCACGCGATGATCAGCACCGCCACGGCGGCGGTGAACCCGGCGGATACCGGGAAGCCGGCCCCGATCCAGGCGCCGAGGGAGGCGACGGCGATCGCGATCGCGATGGGCACGAACACCCCGGACACCCGGTCGGCCAGGCGTTGGATCTCGGCCTTGCCGGACTGGGCGTCCTCTACGAGCTTGGCCATCTGCGCAAGCTGGGTGTCGGACCCGACGCGGGTGGCGCGGACGACGAGGCGTCCGCCGGCGTTTACGGTCGCGCCGGTGACGTTGTCGCCTTCACCGACCTCGACCGGCACGGACTCGCCAGTGAGCATGGACGCGTCGATCGCGGAGCTGCCAAGGTGATGGTGCCGTCGGTGGCGATCTTCTCACCCGGTCGGACGACGAAGTGGTCCCCGACGCTCAGATCCTCGATGGAGATCCGCTCCTCCTTCCCGTCGCGGAGGACGGAGACCTCCTTCGCGCCGAGTTCGAGCAGCGCGCGTAGGGCTGCTCCGGCGCGGCGCTTGGAGCGCTTCTCGAAGTAGCGGCCCAGCAGGATGAAGGTGACCACTCCCGCGGCGACCTCCAGGTAGATGTGGCCGAGGCCGTCGGAGCGGGAGATGGTGAGCTCGAACGGGTGGACCACGCCGCGGTCGCCGGCGGTGCCGAAGAACAGCGCAATGATCGACCAGATCATCGCCGCGCTCGTGCCCACGGAGATGAGCGTGTCCATCGTCGCGGCGCCGTGCTTGAGGTTCATCCAGGCGGCCTTGTGGAACGGCCACCCTGCCCAGATCACCACGGGTGCGGCCAGGGCCAGGGAGGCGAAGCCCCAATAGTCGAACTGCAGTGCCGGGATCATCGCCATCGCGATCACCGGGATCGCGAGCACGGCTGAGCCGATGAGTCGCTGGCGCAGGGTGCGCAGCTCGGCGTCCTCACGGGACTCACCCTCGTTTTCATCGCCGGGCGCGGCGGCGCCCTTGGGGGTGGGGAGCTCGGCGGTGTAGCCGGTCTTCTCGACTTCCGCGATCAGCAGCTGCGCGTCATAGCCTGCCGGGGCGGTGACGCTGGCCTTCTCGGTGGCGTAGTTCACGCTCGCGGTGATGCCGTCGAGCTTGTTCAGCTTCTTCTCGATCCGGTTCGCGCACGACGCGCAGGTCATGCCGCCGATCTGCAGTTCGACGCCGGCCAGGTTGGTGCCGGTGGATTGGTCAGTGCTCATGGTCCTCTCCTTCCTCGTGCTTGCCCTGCCCGTCGCCGGTGCTCGTCGAGCCGCCATCACTGCCGCCGCTGCTCGCGCCGCCGGTATCGATCACCAGCGGCGCGGTGTGCACCTGCCCGTCGACCTGGAAGTCCAGGAACAGCAGGTAGCGGCCAGGCGTGGGGGCGATGGCCTCGAACACGATGTCCGGTCCCGACGTCTGCCCGGCGGCAGGTGCGTCGCCGTGGGGGTGGACGTGCAGATAGGCCAAGTCCCCATCGCGTAGCGCGACCAGGTGCCCAAACCATGACGTCGCGCGCCTCCAGCGCCTGATCGATGCCGCAACGCAGCGAGCGGACGAGCTTGACTGGATACACGTCGCCGGACCTGACATCGCCTCAGACCTGGAACGAGCCGTCATCGGGTCGTTCGTCCAATGGGAGTGCGACGTCTACATCCCTGACACGGTGAAGGCACTACAGTCACAGGGGGGTCTGGCAGACGCCCTGGAAACCCTTGACCGTCTCGCCCCGTTTGCCGAAGCTCTAGGCCTCGACACCGAGAGCGACATGCCGTCCAGTGGCCAACTTGACGCCTTCAGGTCCTTGAGCAAGAACATCACTGTCCCGCTTGTGGTCGTAGGCGATGACTATGACGGCGACAGTGACTGGAAGGTGGCGGGGACGCTCAGGACAGAGTTCCTCGCCGACGCCGAGGCTTTGGACGGGCCCTCCATAGTTGTCGGAAAGGTCAGGAATGAATCGCCCCGGGTTTCGTGGAGGCTCGGTTAGTTGGATCCGACCTCGGTGAGGACCGGGTTTGTACGGTAGTGCTCACTGGGCAGGGTTGCCCAGTGGTTGGTCTCGAACTCGACGGGTGGGACGAGTCCGATCTCGCCGTGAAGTCGTCGGTGGTTGAACCAGTCGACGTACTCGGCGACCGCGACCTCGACGTCGACGACCGACTTCCAGCCGCCCTTCGGTCGCATGACGGGGTTGCGGATGCACTCGGCCTTGAACAGCGAGTTGAGCGCCTCGGCCATCGCGTTGATGCTCCTATAGATCGTCAAGTCGATCAGGCGACCATCTCGAGTTCCTCGTCTCGGTTGTGGGCGGTGGTATCGGGTGCTGGGAGGAGGCGGAAGAGTTCGCGTGCGAGGTAGCGCTTGAGGCAGCGGATGATCTCTCGTTTGGACAGGCCTTCGGCGGTGCGACGGGCCACGTAGTCGATGGTTGGTTGGTGCCATCGCATGCGGACGATGATGACTCGGTAGAGCGCGGCGTTGGCCTGGCGGTTCCCGCCCCTGTAGAGGCGGTGTCTGTTGTTGGTCTTGCCGGACCCGGCGGGAATCGGGCACGCGCCGCACATCTTGGCGAACGCGGCCTCGGACTTGATCCGGTCCGTGTTGTCGCCGGCCGTGATCAGCATCTGGGCGGCGGTGTCGTAGCCGACACCGACGGCCTCGACGAGGCGCGGCGCGGCGGCTGCGGTGAGGGCCTTCAGCGAGGCGGCGTGGGCTTTGGCCTCCTCGTGCAGGCTCAGCCACCGCCTCGCCATCGAGGACAGCACGTGCCGCATCGCCGCGTCGGGCTCGGTGGGTAGGACGACTGTTGGTGCGCCGCGCCGCACCGGCGGTAGCGGGGTCGGGCCCTCCAAGGCGGCGCAGGCGAGGACGAGCTGGTGATCGGTCAGCTTCTCCAACTCGGTCCGCAACGCCTCGCTCCCGGTCGCCAGAGTCGCCTTGAGCGTGATCATCGCGGTCGTGCGCGCCTGAACGGCGCCGTCGTAGGCGATCTTGACCAACCTGATCGTCTCGACCTCGCCGTCAGCGGTCTTCGGTGTGGACAGGCCGTGCCCGGCCAGGAGTTGGCGTGCGGCGTGCTCGGCGTCGAGGGTGTCGTTCTTTCCCGCCAATCGCCGTTCCACGGCTCGCGCCGGGCGGGCGATTTCGTGGACCTCGTGGCCCTGGCGGCGTAGGTAGCGGGCCAGGCCGACACCGTAGGACCCGGTGCCCTCGACACCGAATGCGACCAGGCGACCCTCAGGGCCGATGAAGGCAACACAGAAGGCGACAAGCTCCTCGAAGCCGGCAAGGGTGGCGGGCACGACGAGGTCGCCGAGTCGGCCGCCCAGGCCGTCGATCGCGACGGCGACGTGGTTGTCCTTGTGTGTGTCGACGCCGACGATGACATCGTCGCGGCGAAGTTGCATGCTGGGCATCGGGCTATGGGTTCCTCTCTCGCATTCTCCGGGCGCGGTGTCCATGGCTCAGCTGGCCGGAGTGGGCGGACAGGACTGCGATGAGACCCTGGTCGAGTCAGGCTCCTATCAGGTCACTGCCCACCCGGCCAGCAGCCAGGTGCACGCCACCACCCAGGGCCGACACGTCAACGCAAGGGCACCCAGCGGGGCCGGTCGTAACAAGGGTCAGACCCCAGGCGGTGGCGCAGACACGATCCTCGCAGTCATACGAGTCGCCCTTGGACCCGACCGAGGCGACGGCCTCGGCCTCGGAAGGTGTCAAGGCGGGTGAGACAGTTTCCGTCAGGCGGTCTGTATGAGGGCCTCCTGTGAGGGTTGGTTGATCCACGCCGCGGTGGGCAGGTTCGGCGCTTGGGGTCGGCGGTGGCCGAAGCGTTCGGGGTGGGCGGCGTAGGCCGCGTCCAGGGTGGCCTGGCGTTGGGCGCGGACCTGGGTGGCGGTGCCGTAGTGGACGCTGGCGGGGGTGTGCAGCCCGATCCCGGAGTGGCGGTGCTCGTGGTTGTAGTAGGCGAAGAACTGCTCCGCGAACGCGCCGGCGTCGGCCAGCGACCCGAAATGCTCGGGGAAGATCGGGGCGTACTTGAGGGTCTTGAACGCCGCCTCGCTGTAGGGGTTGTCGTTCGAGACGTGCGGTCGGGAGTGGGACCGGGCCACGCCCAGGTCCACCAGCAGCTGGGCGACCGGTTTGGAGGTCATCGAGGTGCCCCGGTCGGCGTGGAGTGCGTCCGGGACCCCGTGGATGCCCATCGCCTGCTCGAGCAGGTTCTTGGCGATGTCGGCGTCCTCGCGGGCGGCGATCGTCCAGGCCACGACGAACCGGGAGAAGATGTCGAGCACGACGTACAGGTCGTAGTACACACCCCGCTCCGGGCCGCGCAGCTTCGTGATGTCCCAGGACCACACCTGCCCCGGGCCGGTGGCCACCAGCTCCGGTCTGGTGCGGGCCGGGTGGGTGGCCTGGCGGCGTCGTTCGCCGGCCATCGCGTTCTCCCGCAGGATGCGATGCATGGTGGACTGCGAGCACAGGTAGGTGCCCTCGTCCAGCAGCGTGGCCCAGACCTGCGCGACCGACTTGTCCGCGAACCGTTCGCTGGTCAGCACCGACAGCACGTGGGCCCGCTCGGCCGGTGTCAGCTTGTTCGCTGGCACAGGCCGCGGTGCCCGTGCACGTGGCGGTGGCGGGTTCTTGGCCCGGTAGTGGCCGGCGCGGGAGCGGCCCAGCAGCGCGCACGCCCTGGCGGTGCCGACGTGCTCGGCCACCTCGTCCACGGCTGGGTTGATCACCGCGGCGACCGCGGCGGTCTGTCCGCGCTCTCGGAGAGCGTCTCCAAGAGCGCGTGTGCTTTTCCCATCAGGTCCAGCGCCGCCTTGGTCCTGGCCAGCTCGGCCTCGGCCTTCTCCGCCCGGACCCGTAGCGCCTGCATCTCCCGCTCGCGCCGGTCCCGCGGTCTGCTGCCCAGCCCGGCCTGTGCACCCTCCGCAGCGGCCTTGCGCCACTCGGCGATGTGGGAGGTGTACAGACCCTCCCGGCGCAGGATCGCGCCTCGCTCCTCCCGGTCCGCGGCGTCGTACTCGGCCAGGATCGCCGCCTTGAACTCGGCGGTGAACGAGCGCCGCTTGGGACGGTCAGCACGAGGAGCCATGGCCCCATCATCGGCGCCGACGTCAGCAACCGTCATCGTCATCTCAAAATGTCCGTTTCTCGCCCCGTGCGAGGTCAGTAGCAGATCAGCGGTGGTGTCTCACCCCATCCTGACGCACAGGGCCTCGGCGAGGCGCTCGGTGTAGCGAATCGCTCGATACTGCACGCCGCGGTCGCTGTGATGGACCAGCCCAGTGACGTCCTGGCCAGCGCGTTGACGGGCCCACAGCCCCATGTCGAGGGCATCGAGAGCGAGGTCGGTGCGCAGACTGGTCGAGACCTGCCAACCCACGATCATCCGGCTGAACACGTCGAGGACGAACGCGACGTAGGTCCACCCGGCATGAGTGCGAACGTAGGTCAGATCGGCCACCCAGAGCTGGTTCGGCGCGGTGGCGACGAACTTTCGAGCCACCAGGTCCTCCGGTCGCTCGGTCTCAGCCCCGTCACCAATCGTGGTCCTTCGAGTCTTCTCCCGCGGGATTCCACGCAGCCCCTCGGCCTTCATCAGCCGCTCCACCGTGCAGCGGGCGACCGTGACGCCCTCGCGCGTGAGTTCGGCGTAGATCTTCCGTGCGCCGTAGACACCCAGGTTGGCCTTGTGAGCGGTCCGGATGTCCTCGGTCAGTTCGGCGTCCCGCACGCTGCGCGCCGAGGCAGGCCTGGTCTTGGCGGCGTAGTAGGTGCTCGGGGCGACCTGCATGCCGGCGTCCCTCAGGACGGTGCAGATCGGCTCGACCCCGAACCGGTCGCGGTGCTGGTCGATGTAGTCGACCAGCACCGCGGTGGGCACCTCTACCTGATCTTGCGGTCGAGCTCCGCAGCCGCGAAAAAAGCTGCGGACGTCATCAGGATCTCGTTGGCTCGACGCAGCTCGCGCACCTCACGCTCCAGCTCGGCCAGCCGCTGGGCGTCATCGGTCGTCGTGCCGGCCCGGACACCGCCGTCGATCTCGGCCTGCCGGACCCAGTTCCGCAACGCCTCGGGGTGCACCCCCAGCTGGTCGGCGACACGCTTGATCGCCCCACGCGCACTATCAGGGTCCTTCCGGGCGTCTATCGCCATCCTCGTCGCCCGCTGCTGGAGCTCGACGCTGTACTTCCTCGGTGCTGGCATGTGCTCATCATCCTTCCCAGGATTCAGAGCCTCCACCAGACCCGGGGCGATTCACTCACAGCCACCAGTGTCTCGGTCATGTCGACCCTCCTGCCCCAACCGGGGCGATAGGGCCACTTACACCGTTAGAGCGATAGACCCTCAGTGTCGGTGCGACCGAATACAGTGCGTAGCGTGTCTTGAGATGGTCAACGAGGAGATCGACATGACCGACGCATCGACGTCAACAACTGAGCCAACCGTGGGCGCCAACAGGGGCGTCAAGCGAGGACTGCCACCGCGCGCGCTTCCGGAAGCGGCCGAGGATGCGGCGACGCTGTGGGAAGTGGCGCGGCTGGGCACTGCTCCCTACATGACGTTCGCTACCAAGCTCGGTCGCCGATCCGCGTCGGGCGGCGGATGGGATCAGCTCATGGCGGTGTTGCGGGGCTTTGGGCTGGTGAGGTTTGAGGGTGACCAGCAGATCGGCCTGACCCCGCTAGGCCAAGAGCTCGTCAACGGCTCCGCGGAAGGTGTCAAGGCGGGTGAGACAGTTTCCGTCAGGCGGTCTGTATGAGGGCCTCCTGTGAGGGTTGGTTGATCCACGCCGCGGTGGGCAGGTTCGGCGCTTGGGGTCGGCGGTGGCCGAAGCGTTCGGGGTGGGCGGCGTAGGCCGCGTCCAGGGTGGCCTGGCGTTGGGCGCGGACCTGGGTGGCGGTGCCGTAGTGGACGCTGGCGGGGGTGTGCAGCCCGATCCCGGAGTGGCGGTGCTCGTGGTTGTAGTAGGCGAAGAACTGCTCCGCGAACGCGCCGGCGTCGGCCAGCGACCCGAAATGCTCGGGGAAGATCGGGGCGTACTTGAGGGTCTTGAACGCCGCCTCGCTGTAGGGGTTGTCGTTCGAGACGTGCGGTCGGGAGTGGGACCGGGCCACGCCCAGGTCCACCAGCAGCTGGGCGACCGGTTTGGAGGTCATCGAGGTGCCCCGGTCGGCGTGGAGTGCGTCCGGGACCCCGTGGATGCCCATCGCCTGCTCGAGCAGGTTCTTGGCGATGTCGGCGTCCTCGCGGGCGGCGATCGTCCAGGCCACGACGAACCGGGAGAAGATGTCGAGCACGACGTACAGGTCGTAGTACACACCCCGCTCCGGGCCGCGCAGCTTCGTGATGTCCCAGGACCACACCTGCCCCGGGCCGGTGGCCACCAGCTCCGGTCTGGTGCGGGCCGGGTGGGTGGCCTGGCGGCGTCGTTCGCCGGCCATCGCGTTCTCCCGCAGGATGCGATGCATGGTGGACTGCGAGCACAGGTAGGTGCCCTCGTCCAGCAGCGTGGCCCAGACCTGCGCGACCGACTTGTCCGCGAACCGTTCGCTGGTCAGCACCGACAGCACGTGGGCCCGCTCGGCCGGTGTCAGCTTGTTCGCTGGCACAGGCCGCGGTGCCCGTGCACGTGGCGGTGGCGGGTTCTTGGCCCGGTAGTGGCCGGCGCGGGAGCGGCCCAGCAGCGCGCACGCCCTGGCGGTGCCGACGTGCTCGGCCACCTCGTCCACGGCTGGGTTGATCACCGCGGCGACCGCGGCGGTCTGTCCGCGCTCTCGGAGAGCGTCTCCAAGAGCGCGTGTGCTTTTCCCATCAGGTCCAGCGCCGCCTTGGTCCTGGCCAGCTCGGCCTCGGCCTTCTCCGCCCGGACCCGTAGCGCCTGCATCTCCCGCTCGCGCCGGTCCCGCGGTCTGCTGCCCAGCCCGGCCTGTGCACCCTCCGCAGCGGCCTTGCGCCACTCGGCGATGTGGGAGGTGTACAGACCCTCCCGGCGCAGGATCGCGCCTCGCTCCTCCCGGTCCGCGGCGTCGTACTCGGCCAGGATCGCCGCCTTGAACTCGGCGGTGAACGAGCGCCGCTTGGGACGGTCAGCACGAGGAGCCATGGCCCCATCATCGGCGCCGACGTCAGCAACCGTCATCGTCATCTCAAAATGTCCGTTTCTCGCCCCGTGCGAGGTCAGTAGCAGATCAGCGGTGGTGTCTCACCCCATCCTGACGCACAGGGCCGACCCAACACGCCAACTCGCGGCTCGGCGCACCGCGCTCTTGACGTTAAAGGCCTACCGCGATCTGGTCGAGACTTTTGATGGCACCCCGGTCCCGGACGCGGCCGATCTCGCATACCGCCTCAAGTTCGAGTACGGGAAGAACGATGAGGTCGCCGGCAAGGCGGCCCAAGCCTTCCTTAACTCTCTTGCCTTCGCCAAGATGGTCGACGCGTCAGGCACCGTTCGAAAGAACGGCGCAGACGCCGCTGCAGAGCCCACTATTACCGACGATGAGGATGAGCAGGCGGACCTGATCGACGCTGCCTTCGACGGCGAAGACGAGGAGGACGAGGCGGACTCCGCCACTTCGCAGGCGGATATCGCCGCCCTTCCGCAGCAAGACACTGCACCCGACGTCATGCTCACTCAGCCCGGCGGCCAGGCCTCCAACGTAACGATCTCCGTCAACCTTGACCTGTCGCGATTCCATGCGGGCGAGGTCATCCAGATCTTGAACGCTTTGAAGAACTAGAACCGCCCATGTACGACAGCGTCATCTTCGATTACCCGCCACAGAGGGTGCTCGAGGCGGTCCGCGACGTGGCCAAGCAGGAGCCCATTCACTCCGACCTGACGTACCTGCTTGAGCGAATGGGTCTGCTGCAGGACATTGATCTGACCGAGGCCGGCCGTGCGCTCTTTAAGCTGGCTTGGGTCCTGCGGCGCAACGGTGAAGCGATGTCAGCGCTTGGGCAAGCCGTGCGCGCGCTGGTCCCTATTCAAGTCGTTGAGCAAGAACTCGCCAGCCTGGGCCCCGTACCAGAGGAAGGCGTGCTCGACCTCCTGATCCAGCATCAAGCGGTTGAGTTGCCGGTCAGTGTCGAAGCCCTTCGGCCTACCTGGCGGTGGCTGAACTCCGTTGGTGTCCTCGTCTACTCCACCAAGATGAAGACGGTGCGTGCCCTCGCTCCGACTCCGGACGCCGCGCTGGCTGGCGAGATCCAGGCCATCGCAGCGATGATCTCGCCCAAGACTCCGTACCTCAACGTGGTCAAGCTCCGTCGGGTCATCCGACAACTTCGTGGGGTCGTATACTGGGTCGATGCCCACTTCAACGCTCGGGCATTCGAAGAGTTGGCCGAGGAGTTGGACACCGCCCACGTCGGCGGCCTACGAATCCTCTCGGGCGACGGCGAGGGCATCTTATCGGCTCGTTCTGCCAAGGACCTAGAGCGGTTTGCAGCAGAGATGGGAGCTAAGGGTGTGGCTGTTGAGTGGCGGGTAGATCCGCGAGGAGCGCGCGACTGGCACGACCGCTGGTTAGCGGCCGAAGGCGTCTGCTGGAACGTCCCACCCGTCAATACGCTGTTCAAGAATGACTACTCCGAGATCATCCCGAGCAGCGAGCGCCCTCCGCTGGAGGCCTGGTGGGAGCGCTCGTCACCCCGGGCGTGAAGCTCCCCACTGGGCTTAGGACAGGGCGCTACTGGCCCGGGCCGTGTCGGCGGCCAAGCGGTCTCGTAAGCCCTTTACCGGCTCTCATGGCCTCCACGGCAGTTTGCGGGCTCGAGGTCGTAAGACCTTTACCGGCTCTCATGGCCTCCACGGCAGTTTGCGGGCTCAAGGCCTCGCTGATTCTCCCCGGCAGGTGGAACAAGATCTTAAGTTCGCCGCCAGCGCGGTGGCTCCGCTGTTCGGCGATGCAGGCCTCTTGGATCCGTTCCGCGCAAAGGGGAGGTGATTTTGATCCTCACCAAACCCGCCATTCTAATCCTGGCGCATGGATGCCTCACACGGCATGGTCTCCCGACGGCCGGTTCGCCCCATCCGGACATCGGCGGTTGCGGGTTGTCCCGCACCTCCACATGTGCCTGCGGCACAAGTGCCCCGTCGGGATGGTGGCGGCTAGACGACCAGTCTGGCAAGGGATGCGTCGTCGGGTCGGCCGCATCATCCCCACAGCACCATTCGATCAATCGCTGCGGTCAGGCGGCGGGGCCTACCATTTGTGGCTGATGACACTGTGTAGGTGCACCGTCAATGCTTGATGGACATCACTAAGTGGACACTGGTGGACTCGCATCCAAGGCTACGCGATATGCAGCGTTGACCCTTACGGCTTGGTCGCAGTTCACATCGGGACAACCTTCAGATTTCTTGGTGACCAACGAAAGCAGACCACCACTCCGGCACAACAACTACGTCTCGACGTCTGGTGGTGTCAGCCAGGTCTCGATCGTTGGGATCTCATCCCAGTACGCGGACATAGGGACGACGTAGAGCGCGTCGCTCGGCACCGATTCCGCAAGAAACGTGTGCGCACTTGCCGCAAGAAGTTCTGGTAGCGCGTCAGACCACACCGCATATACCAAAGGGTGACCTTCACGCGTGCCGTTCGCGACTGCTTCGCGCATCGAATCCGTGAGATGCACCCATCTCCGCCCCCCTCGCTGCAGGCCTCGTCGCTCGTCAAGAATCGAGGGGGTGTACGCCCATGGAGATGCGTGGTACACCACGAGAGGCCGAGAGACTGGCAGGTGGTCCAAGCGGACCTCTAGTGAGTGCCCATAGCGAGCCCGAATCCGACCATCGCGGACCTCGAACCGAGATTCGAGACGGTCTGTAGCTACCGTGGCGAGCAACTCCGGAGTGGTCCCTTGCTGGATCGCGTCCGCCAGGTCGTCCAGAGTCGTCCAGCCACCCTCGTCCATCTCAAGGCTTTTGTCGTGCCGCAGGTGATACGCCATCGTTCGACTCAGCCGGACGCGGCCGGCTGAGTCTGTCCTGCTGCGGCGCTGCGGCAACTCCCTGAGGCCCCGGCGTCTCAACCAAGCGCCCAGGATCTCAGCGGCGATACCGGACAATTGTACATTCTGTGCCGTCGCCACAAAACCTTGCAGTCGGCGCTCCGCCACCCCAGACTCAAAGGGACCATCGTTCGGATCGGTGAGACCCCAAACAAGTCTCGCAAGGACTCCAGCCTGGTAGGCGGCCCACTCAGACTCCAGCGACTCGTCCGCCACTCGCCTCGCCCCTCGATACGCCTCAAAAATTGCACGCCTGGATTCCCAATCCTCGATGGCCAAGTAACTGTGGTCATCGGTGACCTGTGCAAGGTCATAGCCAGCCGGTCGCCATCCTTGAGCTTCAAGATCGATCGCAATGAGACGGCCATCGTCCGCGAGCAACCAGTTGCCCAGATGCGCATCACGGCGCCGCACGAGCATTCCCAACTGCATCACGCTCCACCATGCGTCGAACGTGGCACCTGGATCATCGAGGCCACAGCGTTTCAGCCACCGACCCATCTCTTTGCTCTTTGCCTCCGCCCGTGCGCCACTCGCGGTGGCCGCATGCTCGGCCAAATTGATAAGTCCAAGGAACCGAGCTACTTCACTTAGACGCTCGACTCGCCGCTCATGGCACTCATGCGAGAGCGCCTCGTGCAAGGACGTACCGGGAACGAATCGGCGCGCCGCAACGACTTCCGTGCCGTCGGACTCGTCCGGCCGACAGGACGCGAGGGTCACCGTGACCCCAAAAGAATCTTGCAGGCCATTCGCTTCAAGATAGCGACGAACAACCTCGTCACGGTTTGAATCGCGCTCGAACGCGATGCGGTTCCTCCTCTTAAAGACGAGCGTCTCCGCGCTCAGCCCGTAGTAATCGCCAACCGTCGTGACGCCACTTCGACCCCCGAGTCGGACGGTCGTGAGATTAACATCGCCTAGTGCAGCCTCGGCAGCCATCGACCACAACGACGTGTCGTCGCCAGCAGCAACCAGCCTTAACGCTCGCTCTCCGACCGGCGGTGTTCCGACGACGATGGGCATGGGAAGTGCCCCATCGCTCTCGACGTTGCGGGCCAGGAGAACGAGGGCAGGCGCGGCGGTCAGCGGGCGGCACGCAAGTTGGGCAAGGCCAAGAAGCGCCTCCTGACGGCCGTGCTTATCCTTCTTGAGTTGAGCCAACGTCGCTCGGTCCCGATACTTCAACAGGTCAGCTCTGGCGTCCGACCCCCTGAGACGATCGCGGAGCTCAATCGCCTGGGTCAGGCTCGTCTGCGGCTCCGACGCCAGCGAACCCTGCGCTTCGGTCAAAATGTCGGCCAAAACCCCGGTTGCTAACGGCTCGCCCTGAGTCGTCAAAGGCAGCAACAGACGGTAGACGTATGGGGCTGCGGCACGCAGGGCCGGGTGGAGCGACTTTTCGTCGCGGTACCCGAAGGGCAACTTAACACCCCTGACGGGTGATGCCCCCGGCGCCCCTGAAGCTTGGGCGGCTAGGAGTCCCCGGGCCATTGCGCGGCGCACCTTGATTTCCGGGAGTGCGGACCTGGCTACGTCATCGAGTAAGCGTTCTACCTCGCTACGTCGCATCTGACGGGTTGGTTCATCAAATTCGTCCATAAGCCTCAGATTCACGTCGACCATTGCAAGCTTAAGTTGCGCGGAGTCCCCGTCACTGCCGAACGACGCACACGCCTCCATAGCCTCTTTCAGCCTTTCCGCGTCGCCCTCGAGGTCGTACTCCAGCACTGCGGCCTCGACCAGATACGGAAGTGCTGCCTTCGGGTTGTTGCCTTGATCCAGAGACCGAAGCAAGGCGAGGCGAGCCTCCCGAACCTCACGGTGGGACACAGGCTCGAAGCGGGAAATGAGTAGGGTTGCAACACCGAGACGGCCCGTGAAATCTCGCCGGAGGTCTTCTCGCATCGCCGACTCATGCCCGACAGCATCTCGCAGAAATGCACGGGCAACCTTCAACGCCGCGACGTAGGTCACGGGCCGACGCCAGTTGAGGCTCCGGGCATAGTCGTGAAGGCTGATGGCCACCCGCTGCCGAAGCGTCAAGAGGGTCTTGCTGTAGGTATAACGGTGAGGGAGCGCATGCGACATTTGCGGGTAGCCGTATGAGAGCCAAAACTCCATGCAGATGAGATCTGTGGCACCCAGCCCTATCTCGCCGTTAAGGAGGTCGTCCCAGAGGCCCACCACACGGTGAGTATGTATTTCAGATTTCAATAGCTCTGGGTACTGACTGTGCTCAGCAAGAGGAGTTGGACTACTCAAGGACTCTCCTTCAAGCAACCCCAAGAGTCGTAGGACGCGCAACAACTCGACCCGTTGACTGATCGAACAAGCGACAGTTGCACCTTCCCAGTCTTCGGTGTTCTGGGCTGCACCCCGGCGGCGGCCAGCCAGAGTGCAGGAGTGGGCCGCAGGCCCTCCGCGCCGGCGCCCCCAACGTCTGATGCCATGGTCGTAAGTATGTCGTACTTGATCGGTGCCCCAAGCGAGCCGTGGTTCTCAGGCCCCGGTGACACTGCGAACGTGTAACGACACCCGCGCGGGTTCCTCCTCGCTGGCGCGACACTCAAACCGCGCGGTCGCAGCGCTCGAGGTGCAAGAGGCTGTGCTGGCATCCGCCGCAGGCCACGGGTCAACGTGGTGGCAGCAAGCGAAGGGTAGTCCCTACGACGAACTACCGAATCGACGGGCACCGGGAACCGGTCTCGCGGCCATCATCCGGAATGTCGTGTCTCATGCCGCGGCCGCAGTGCACCTGACGTGATCGGGGCCCGTCCGTTCACTGCAGCCGAGTCGCTGGCAGTGACGACACGGCACTCTCTTCGGCGGAGTCGCGATGTCACGCCCCTCCTCGATCCGTGCTTCTTCGCTCCTCGGTGCCTAGGGCCTTCGGGCGACGGGCGAGGTCGGACAGCTTGGCGGCGATCTCCGCGTCACGACCCTGAGCGGCGTGCTGGTAGCGAAGGGCGGCCGCGACGGTCGAGTGCCCGAGACGAGCCTGCAGTTCGGCCAGCGTGGCGCCGGTCATAGCGGCCATCGTGGCGCCGGCGTGCCGGAGGTCGTGGATCCTCAGGTCTTCGCGGCCGGCGGCGGCTCGCGCCTTGCGCCAGGCCGTGTGCAGCACGGTCGGCTGTAGGTGGCGCTGGTGATCACGCATGGACGGGAAGAGCAGAGCGTTGGCTCCGGGCCGCACGTGCCTCTCGAGGTGCCGCTCCAGCGCGGGGACTATGTGCGGGGGCACGCTCACCTCACGGGTGCCAGCGGCCGACTTCGGGGTGCCGACGACCGGCTGGCCGCGGACCCATGACACCGCCCGGGTCACCTTGACGACGCCGCGGTTCAGGTCGAGGTCGCGCCGACGCAGCTCGAGCACCTCCCCCACCCGCAACGCGCACCAGGCGCAGAGCAGGACTAATGCGCCGAGTTGGGCCGGCATTTCCCGCACGAGCACTTCCAGCTCGGCGATGGTCGCTGGGTGGATCTCCTTCTTCGTCGGGGGGTTGGAGGCAGACCGGACCCGGCAGGGGTTGCTGGGAAGCAGTTCATCTGTGACCGCCGTGCTGAGGATGGCGCGCAGCAGCGCGTACGCCCGGGCGTTGACCGTCGGGCGCCTTGGTGAAAGCCCGGCCCACCACCGGCGCACGAGGGCCGGGGTGAGGTCGGAGACGAGGAGCTCACCGAACTCCGGCACGAGGTATCGCCGCAGAAGGTGCTGGTAGCCCTCGCGGGTCCGCGGCTTGAGGGGCCGGTCGACCAGCCACTGCCGGGCCTACTCGTCGAAGCTGGGCGGCGCCAGCCGCTCGGCGATCTCGACCCGACGGTTCGGGGCGACCCAACCGTCGCCGCTCGCGAGCGTCCGCTCCTGGCCCAGCCAGACCTCGGCATCCATCTTTGAGGAGAAGGTCTGCGGTGCCGAGTGCCTCTGCAGGTCGGGTCCGGTGTAGCTCGCCTGCCACCGCTTGGACGGCAGCCGTCGTAGTGCCCCAAAGCCTCGTCTCGTCGACATCACAGCCCCATTTCGTGCAACATACGTGCAACTCGAGTGGGAGTTCGTGGGCACACGTGTCAACGCCCGACACGAGGGGCGACGGTCGAGTTGGCCGAGTTTCTGCAGGTCAGCGGGCTAAAAACCCCGCTCGAAAAGAGAGCTGGCGAAGGGACTCGAACCCTCAACCACCTGTTTACAAGACAGGTGCGCTACCAATTGCGCCACGCCAGCGCGTCCAGCCCGGAGGCCGGACAGCGCGTCGATGCTACCCGTCTCAGCCGATGACGTTGCTGTTGAGCCACTTCTGAAGGCTGACGACCGTGCGGTGGTTCATGTAGGTCGAGCCGTCCCGCGAGATGCCGATGTAGCTCTGCAGCGCGGCCTGCGACTTCGGGCCCCAGACGCCGTCGACGCCGGTGCCGACGCGGGCCTGCACGGCGCGGATGGTCGTGCCGTCCCACCGGCCGGTCTCGGAGACGCCCACCCATCGCTGGATCGCCCTGGTCGTCAGCGGGCCGCGGATACCGTCGGCGACGAGCGGCGCCATCTGCGAGCCGCCACCTCCCCCACCGCCGCCGTCGTCACCGACGCGGGTCATGATGCTGGCGCTGATCCACCCCGAGCGGCCCTGCAGCTTCACCCAGCCGTTGCTCTGCACCCCCTGAAAGCGGGTGCCGTTGGCCGCTCCGCCGATGACGCTGTGCCCGGTGCTCGGGCCGGAGCGGATGTTGGCGCCGGCTCCGGCGCTCACCTTCCACGTCTGCACCTCGCCGCGCGGCGGCTCCGGATCCGGCTGGGGCTCCGGCTCGGGGGCAGGACTGCCGCCACCGGGGTAGGGCTCGAGACCGTTGCTCATGGTCAGCCCGGCGCGTACCGAGCACACCGGCCAGGCGCCCGGCCCCTGCACCCGCAGCACGCGCTGCGCGACGGTGATCTGCTCCGCCTTCGTCGCCTGGTGGGCATACCCGGCGAACTCCTGCCCGCCGAAGCCCTTCCACGTCGGGTGCCAGAACTGCAGCCCGCCGTAGAACCCGTTGCCGGTGTTGATGCTCCAGTTGCCGCTCGACTCGCAGTCCGCGACGCGGTCCCACACGTTGTGGTCGTCCGCCGCAGCGCTCGGCGCGGTCAGGCCGACCGAGGCCAGCGACGCGGTGCCGGCGAGCGTGGCCTGACCGGCGCGGCGCAGGGCGACGCCGGTGCGGGCGACGCGATGACGGGCAGGGCGGGCCATGGGGTGGGTCCTTCCGGATGGGGCAGATGTGACGCCTGGGACGAGGCGCCCGGACCACGGTAGGGCAGGGTCGGGATCAGGGGAAGGCTTGTGTGACGAATCTCACGTGCGTAAATGCACCTCGTGAGGCTGCTGTGACGGTATGCCGTGGCCTCAGGGCAGCCCGAACGGCAGGTAGTCCAGCGGCGTCGTCCCGCCCGGCAGCGGCCACCAGGAGACGACATCACCGTCGAGCAGCGACCAGTAGGTCAGCGCCCCGCCACCCACCAGGCACAGCGTCACCACCACCATCGTCGGCACGCCCAGCGGCACCGCACCGCGCACCACCGTGCGCGACCCCCGCCGCAGCGGCGTGCTCCCCGGCCCCCACCACCCGAGCCAGCCACCGACGAGTGAGCCGACGGCGACCGCGACGGGGTGCGTCGGCCCGATCCCCGGCGCGACCGAGGTCGTCGTGAGCAGCCCGGAGACGACCAGCGCCACCACCCCGGCGATCGCCAGCGGCAGCAGCAGCGACAGCAGCGTCGACAGCGCCGCCGCCACGAGGTGCCACGGCGAGGCGAGTACCGCCATCGGCACGTCGCTGCGCCGACGCCCGGCCTCGTGCCGCCGGACGACCAGCCCGGTGAGCGCCCGGTCGACCGTCCGCGTCATCAGGCCCCACAGGGCATACAGCCCCCACGCGAGCAGCGGCGCGGCGGAGGCGACCGCCGCGAAGCCGAGCAGCATCGCGGCCAGGGTCCCGCTGCGCGAGCTGCGCCCGATCCGCGGGTCCGGCTGGCCTTGACCATGCAGGCCCCCGACCTCGGGGTATGCCCCGTCCCCCTCCGAGCGAGGCGGCACCTCGGCGCCCGGTCGCCGCTGCTCCGGCGCGGACCCCCATCCCTGCTGGCGTTGGTCCGGCGCAGGCGCCCACCCCTGCTGGCGCTCGGCGTGGCGCTGCTCCGGGCGCGCGGCGTAGCGCTGCTGCTCGGCCGAGCTCGGCCACTGCTGCGGCTCGCGAGGGCGCACCGGCGGCGGAGGCACGGCGCCGCGCTCCGGCTGCTCCCACTGCCGGGTGCTCGGCCCGGCCGGGGCGGCGCGGGTGACGTCCGGCATCCGGCGCGGCGCCTCGCGGGTGTGCTGCACCTGCGGCGTCACCTGGGTGGCGTCCGCGCCGCGGTCGCCGTGGTGCGCAGGGTCCTCCTGCGACAGCCGGGGCAGCGCGCCGGTGACGTCCTGGCCGCGGGCATACAGCTCGACCGCGGCGAGCACCTCCTCGGCACTCGGCCGCCACGAGGGGCGCGGCGAGAGAGCGGTCGCCAGCAGAGGCGCGAGCTCGGGGTCGACCCCGTTCAGCTGCACCCGCCCCCGGACCACCCGGTCGAGCACCACGGTCATCGGGCCGCGGCCGAAGGGTGGCTGGCCGGAGGCGGCATACGCCAGGCACGCCGCCCAGCCCCACCAGTCGGTCGCCTCGGTGATCTCGCCGCCGTCGACGAGCTCGGGCGAGAGGTAGCCCGGTGTCCCCATGACCAGCCCGGTCGAGGTGAGCCGCACGTCGTCGGCCACCTGAGCGATGCCGAAGTCGATGACCACCGGCTCCAGCCGCTCCCCCTCGCCGACGAGCAGCACGTTGCCCGGCTTGAGGTCGCGGTGCACGATGCCGAGCCCGTGGATCGCCTGCAGCGCCCCGGCCAGGCCGCGCGCGAGCCGCAGCAGCGCCTCCCGCCCCAGCGGCCCCTGCTCCTCGATGACGACGTCCAGCGGCCGCCCGGGGACGTAGTCCGTCACGATGTAGGGCGCCGGCCCGTCCACGTCGGCGTCGATCACCGCCGCGACCTGCGGGTGGTGCACCCGCGCGAGGGTGCTGACCTCGCGCCGGAGCCGCGCCCGTGCCGCCCCCTCGTCGTGCGCGATGTGCGATCGCAGCACCTTGATCGCGACCTCGCGGCCGCGCTCGTCGTCCGCCCGCCAGACCACCCCCATACCGCCCTCGCCGACGCGCTCGCGCAGCGTCCACGGACCCAGCGTGCGCGGCACGACGACCGGCACCGCCTCGGTGGCGTCCGCCGACGCCGGGCCGCCGCGACCGGTCGCGGCCACCGGGCGCGTCGCGTCGGGGCGCGCGTCGTCGGTGCGAGGCAGGTCGGCGGTCACGGGTTCCACGGTATGCGCTCTTCCTGGGTCTGAGGTGAGTTCCCGGTGGACGTGGTGTGGCGGGTCGCCGCACACCTCCGCCGAGCGAGCGGTGACGGTGGTGTCGCCTAGGCTGGCCCACGACGACGACCACGGGGGACCTTGAGGAGCGTGCATGAGCAGCCGGCAGACCTACGACTTCGTGATCGCCGCCAACCGGTTGCCGGTGGACCGGCACGTCCACCCCGACGGCAGCACCGAGTGGCGCACCGCCCCCGGCGGCCTGGTCACCGCGATGGACTCGGTCATGCGCGGCTGGGACGGCGACGACGCCGCCTGGGTGGGCTGGCCCGGCTTCTCCGGGGAGGCGCCCGAGCCCTTCGACGAGGGCAAGCTGCGCCTGCACCCGGTGCCGCTGTCGGCCCAGGAGCTCTCCGACTACTACGAGGGCTTCTCCAACGACACCCTGTGGCCGCTCTACCACGACGTCATCGTCCCGCCGACCTTCCACCGCTCGTGGTGGACCTGCTACCGGGCGGTCAACCAGCGGTTCGCCGACGCGGTCTGCGAGGTCGCCGCCGAGGGCGCGACCGTGTGGGTCCACGACTACCAGCTGCAGCTCGTCCCGGCCCTGGTCCGGGACAAGCGCCCCGACGTGCGGATCGGCTGGTTCAACCACATCCCCTTCCCCCCGGTCGAGCTCTTCGCCCAGCTCCCCTGGCGCGAGAGCATCCTGCGCGGGCTGCTCGGTGCCGACTTCCTCGGTTTCCAGCGCCCCGACGACGCCCGCAACTTCGCCCGTTCCTGCCGCACCGTGCTGGGAGCCACCGCCCGCGGCGAGAAGGTCGAGTGGCAGGGCACCGACGACGACCGCCTCGGCGCCGCGCCCCGGACGGTGCGCGCCGCCGCCGTGCCCATCTCCATCGACGCCGCCGGGTTCCGCGAGCTCGCCGACTCCGACGCGGTCCGCGAGCGGGCCGAGGAGATCCGCGAGTCGCTGGGCAACCCGGAGGTCGTGCTGCTGGGGGTGGACCGCCTCGACTACACCAAGGGCATCCGGCACCGCCTGCGGGCCATCGGGGAGCTCTTCGACGACGGCGCGATCAGCCCCGACCAGGTGACCTTCATCCAGGTGGCGACGCCGAGCCGGGAGCGGGTCCAGGCATACCGCACCCTGCGCGAGCAGATCGAGGGCACCGTCGGGCGCATCAACGGCGACGTCTCCCACCTCGGCGCCACCGCGATCCACTACCTGCACCAGTCCTACCCGCGCGAGGAGATGGCCGCGCTCTACCGGGTCGCCGACGTCATGCTCATCACCCCACTGCGCGACGGCATGAACCTCGTCGCGAAGGAGTACGTCACCGCCCGCCACGACGGCAAGGGCGCCCTCGTGCTCTCGGAGTTCACCGGCGCCGCGGAGGAGATGCCGCAGGCCTACCGCTGCAACCCGCACGACATCGCCGGGCTCAAGGAGACGATCCTGCGCGCCATCAACGACGAGCCGGCGGAGAAGGAGCGGCGCATGCGGGCGCTGCGCCGCCGGGTGCGCAAGCACGACGTGCAGACCTGGGCGGCGGACTTCCTCGCCGGCCTCGAGGCCGCGCCCGAGCGTCCCTCCCGCAGCGGCGCGAAGGCCCAGGCGTGAGCCGGCCGCCCGAGCTCGACCGGGCGCTCGCCGACTTCGCCGCCCACGAGCGGGTGCTCGTCGCCACCGACTTCGACGGGGTGCTGGCCCCGCTCGTGCTCGACCCGATGGACTCCCGCCCGGTCGAGGGAGGTATGCCCGCCCTTGCCGCCCTCGCCGACCTCCCCGGCACGACGGTCGCCCTCGTCAGTGGTCGGGCGCTCGACCCCTTGCGCGAGCTCTCGGGCGCGCAAGACCCGCTCGTGCTCATCGGCAGCCACGGCGCGGAGGACTCCCGGTCCGACGGCGGGCTGGCCCTCGACGACGACCAGCACGCGCTGCTGGAGACCCTCGACGAGGAGCTGGCCGCCCTCCGCGAGGAGCACCCCGGCCTGCGCGTGGAGGAGAAGCCGGCCGGCCGGGTCGTCCACACCCGTGGCCTGCCCGACGACGAGGCGCAGGCCGCCCTGGACGCCGCCGAGGAGCTGGGGTCACGGCATACCGCCCTCGAGGTGACGCCCGGCAAGGGCGTCGTCGAGCTCGCCGTCGCGCACGTCGGCAAGGGCGTCGCGCTCGTGGCCTTGGCCGAGGAGGTGCGGGCCGAGGCGGTGTTCTACGCCGGCGACGACCTCACCGACGAGCACGGCTTCGAGGCCCTCGCGCAGGACACGGATGCCGACCGGGCGGCCCGCCGGCTGACCGTGCGGGTCGGTGACGGCGACACCCTGGCCCGCTTCCGGGTGGCCGACGAGGAGGCCATGGTGGACCTGCTCGAGGCCCTGCTCACCGCCCGCCGCGAGGCCACCACCCGCTGAGGCTCACCCTCGACCCCACCGAGCGCCGCGAATGGTTGCCCCCAGCTCCACCGAGCGCCGCGAGTGGTTGCCCTCAGCGCGGCGCGGGCCCGGTCGACTCGCGCAGGATGAGCTCGGGGTCGAAGAGGTACTCCCGACGGTCCACCGGCTCCCCCGCGATCTCCTCCAGCACCGCCGTCACCGCGGCCTCGGCCATCCCCATGACGTCCATCCGCACTGTCGTCAGCGGCGGGTCGACGAAGGTCATGAAGGGCACGTCGTCACCCCCGACGACCGACAGGTCCTCCGGCACCCGCTTCCCCAGCGCGGCCGCCGCCCGGAAGACGCCGAGGGCCATGACGTCCGAGCCGCAGATGATCCCCGTCGCCCCCGCCTCGATGAGCTGCCGCCCGGCCGCGGCACCGCCCTCGACGGAGAAGAGCGTCGTGCAGACCAGCTCGTCCAGGTCGACGCCCGGCACGTCCGCCATCGCCTCGCGGAAGCCCTCGATCCGCCGCTGGACCGGGACATACCGCGCCGGTCCGGTCGCGAAGCCGATCCGGGTATGCCCCAGGTCGCGCAGGTGCCGCACCGCCAGCCGCATCGACGCGTGGTCGTCGTGGCTGATGAAGGTGGCGTCGACCCCCTCGCGGTAGCCGTTGACCAGCGCGATGGGCAGCCCCCGGTCGCGCAGCGAGGTGTAGCGCTCGATGTCGGCCTTGCTGTCGGCGTGGTATCCGCTGACGAAGACGATCGCCGAGACGCCGCGGTCGAGCAGCATCTGGACGTACTCGTCCTCGTGCACGCCCCCCGGCGTCTGGGTGCACAGCACCGGCGTGAAGCCGGCCGCCGCCATCTGCGTCTCGATCGACTGGGCGAACATCGGGAACACCGGGTTGGTGAGCTCGGGGGTGATGAGCCCGACAAGCCCGGCGCTGTTGCGCCGCAGCTTGCTCGGCCGCTCATAGCCCAGCACGTCGACCGCGGTGAGCACCGCCTGCCGCGTGCTCGAGGCCACGCCCGGCTTGTCGTTGAGCACCCGGCTCACGGTCGCCTCGCTGACGCCCGCGTAGGCCGCGAGGTCGGCCAGCCGCCCCCGGCCCGTCGTGCTCTCCGCCGTCCGCTTGGACGGGATCATCGTGCTCACCAGCCACCTCGGTAGGTCTCGGGCACCGGCTCCCAGGCCGGTGCGTCGGTCGGCCAAGTCCAGACGGAGACACCCGGCCCGGCGGCGGAGAAGCGCAGCGACCCCTCACCGTGCTCGAGGCCCTCGGCCACGCCGGCGCGGTGCTCGGCGACGCCCGCACCGGGCAGCTGGGCCGCGTCGATCGTCACGGGGTCGTGCGCGGCCCGCGCGACGTGCACCAGCGCGGTCTGCTCGGGGTGCTCCCGCAGGTAGACCATGGCCTCACCCTCAGCATAGAGCCAGCGCATCCCACCGCCCCAGAGCGCAGGGCAGTCGTGCCGCAGCGCGACGAGCGCCCGGTAGTGCTCGACCAGCTCCTCGTCCCACCGCCCGTCCGCGGTGCCGCGGGATTCCCACGGCATGGGCCGGCGGCCGTCCTCGCCGAAGTCGCCCGGTATGCCGATCTCGTCGCCGTAGGTGATCATCGGGATCCCCGGCATGGTCAGCAGCAACCCGGCCGCGACCTTGACCTGCTCGACGTCGTCCCCGACGAGCGTCCGCACCCGGGTCGTGTCATGCGAGCCGACCAGCGTCATCGAGTGCGACCACGACCGCCACGGCACCAGCGAGGAGAACTCCCGCATCGTCTCGGCCACGAGATCGGCCCCCAGCCGCGGCACCGGCAGCGGGCTGCCGAGGAACTTCGGCGCGAAGCCCGGCGCCCGCAGCCAGGTCCACACCGGTCGGGTGAAGCCGGAGTAGTTCATCACCCCGTGCCAGCCGTCCCCGTCGACGTCGCGGCTGTGGTCGTGGGTGTGCTCGGCGACCAGCAGCCCCTGCCCGCCGGTCGCCCGGTCCACGGCGGCCCGGGTCTCGCGGGCCACCTCGTGGGTGAGGTCGACGCCTTTGTAGCGCCCGGTCATGTTGGCGACGTCGACCCGCCAGGAGTCGAAGCCGCCGCCCTCCCCCAGCCAGCGCTCGATGACGGACCCCGGCCCCTCGGTGAGCCTTGCCCGCAGCCCGTCGGCGGAGTGGTCCAGCTTGGGCAGGCTCGCCACGCCCAGCCAGGTGACCCACCGCTCGTCGTCGCGGACGTACCACCCACCCTGCTCGCCGTCCGGGTCCTGCCGGGCGGCGGCATACCACTCGTGCGCGTCGCCGGTGTGGTTGGTCGTGATGTCGCCCATGACGCGCAACCCTCGCTCGTGCGCCTCCTCCTGCAGCCGCAGCAGCGCCGCGTCGCCGCCGAGCACCGGGTCGACCGCCTCGAAGGTGCTCGCGTCGTAGCGGTGGTTGGAGCGCGCCGGGAAGACCGGGGTGAGGTAGACGACGTCCACGCCGAGGTCGACGAGGTGGTCCAGGCGCTCGCGCACGCCGTCGAGGGTGCCGCCGAAGACCTGGACCGGGTTGGCGGCGCGCTCCAGCGACACCGGGTCCTCCCACCGCGCCGGGACCGCCCAGTCCGGAAGGTCGGTGCGCGGCCCCCCGGGGTCGCCGTCCGGCTCGACGCCGGCGTCGCGGGCGAAGCGGTCGGGGAAGATCTGGTAGACCACCGCCCGCTGCGCCCACTCCGGCGGCGCCGGGTGGGTCGTGATGCGGAAGTCGCTGGTGTCCGGCACGTCGCGCGGGTGCACGCCGTCACCGTTCAGCCACCGGTATGCCGACCGTCGGGGGGCTCCGCCCCCCAACCTCCCCCCGGACTGCTCTGACCGTCGGGGGGCTGCCCCCCGACCTCCCCCCGGACGCACCGGCCGCTCTCTCGTCAGCGTCGCCCTCGAGCAGGAAGCGGTAGGTCGTGACCGGGTTGTGGCAGGTGATCTCAGCCTGCCACCAGTCCTCGTGCTCGCCGCGGTGCACGCGGCGGGCGGTGGTGAAGAACTGCTCGCCGTCCGGGGTGGTGCGGACATGGACCGCACCGACCCCGGCCGCGTGCGGGACACGCACGCGGACGGCGACCACGGCTCCAGGAGCCGGGTGCTGCTCGCTGACGTAGAGCGGCGACCCGTCGTGGTGGGGATCAGCCGCCTCGGTCACTTCACCGAGCCTGAAGTCAGGCCACCGATCAGCTGCTTCTGCAGGCCCAGATAAACCAAGACCGGAGGGATGGAGGCTACGAGGGCACCCGCGCAGAACATACCGAAGTAGCGGTTCTGGTCAGCCATGTTGAGCGAGTAGAGGCCGACGCCCAGCGTCCGCTGGTCCTGATCCAGAAGGAAGATGCTCGCGAGCAGAAACTCGCCCCACAGCATGACGAAGGCGAGGATGCCGACGGTTGCCAGGATCGGCGCGACCAGTCGCAGCGTCATGGTGAAGAAGATGCGGGCATGGCTGGCGCCGTCCATCTTGGCGGCCTCGTCCATCTCCTTGGGGATGGTGTCAAAGTAGCCCTTGAGCAACCACACGTTGGACCCCATGGCGCCGCCCAGGTAGACCAGCAGCAGGCCCCACAGAGTGTTCAGCCCAATCTCGGGGATAACCTCCCCGATCCGCAGGAACATCACGTAGAGCGCGGGGAAGGCAAGCAGGGCTGGGAACATCTGGGCCAGCAGCAGCGACATCAGTCCAGCCCGGCGACCGGCCCAGCGCAGCCGGGAGAAGGCAAACGCCGCCGCGGCTCCGATGAAGACCTGGAATATCGTGCCCAAGCCCGCCACGACGAGAGAGTTCCGGAACCACGTCCAGAACGGGAACGTCGTCGAGGAGAATAGATCTTCGAAGTTGTTCGTCGAGAACTGCCGGGGGATCGGTGAGGACGCGCTGAGTGTGCCGGCCGGGTTGAGCGCCGCGGACAGGATGAAAAGCACCGGGAACAGCGCCCACACCAGCGCGACGAGCGCTAGAGCGTGCCGCCACCACACGCCGGAGCGGCGCCTCATGCTCCGGGACTGCTGCGTGTGTGCTGGCCGCTGGGGCTGCTGGGTCGTCTCTGACACGGATGGCGTCATGGTCAGTTCACCTCTTCCAGGGCGGCGGACTGGCGGAAGCCGAGATAGCTGATCGTTCCAACAAGCAGGAAGATCACAATGCTGACAGCCGACGCGAGCCCGATATTGGGCGTGCCTGACTCGAGCGCGAGCCGGTAGGCGAAGTTGATGAGCAGGTCGGTGTTGCCCACCAGGCTGTTACCCGAGTCGAATGGTCCACCACCCGTCACCAGGTAGATGAGAGTGAAGTTGTTGAAGTTGAAGGCGAAGGACGCCACGAGCAGCGGCCCGACCGCCACCAGCAACAGCGGCATCGTCACCGACACCAGCGTTCGGACTGGCCCTGCCCCGTCGACGGAGGCCGCTTCCTTGACATCTGAGGGGACGGACTGCAGCGCCCCGGTGCAGATGAGGAACATGTAGGGGAAACCCAGCCAGAGGTTGGTCAGCAGCAGCGCGAAGCGCGCGGCCCACGGATCACCGAGCCAGTTGATGCTGAGTCCGGTGACCTCGTTGATCAACCCGAACTGCGCGTTGAACATTGCCGCCCACACGAGTCCGGTCACGAAGATCGGCAAAGCATAGGGCAGGATCAACAGGGACCGGTAGAACCCCTTGCCCTTGAGCCGCGGGTCGTTGAAGAGCAGCGCGAGCAGCATCCCCAGGATGAAGGTGCTCCCGACGCTCAGCAGGGGGAAAGCCAGGTTCCACAGGAAGATCTTGAGGAAGCCGGTCCTGAAGGTGGGGTCGGTGAAGATGGTCCGGAAGTTGTCGAAGCCGACGTTCTCGGTCCACCCCGCCGGCAGCGCCGCGCCGACGCCGTCCTCGGGGACGAAGTTGCCTTCCTGCGCGACGTACCGCTTGCCCTCCGCGGTGGTCATCACGTCGGCGTCCTCGTCGTAGGTGATGGTCGGGCGCCCGACGAACGCCTGGGAGGTAGTCGCCGGCTTGACCGCGGCCTCCCCCTCTTCGCCGACCGGCACAGCAAAGTCCTGGACGTCTTGGGCCCGCTCGTTCGCTTCCATGAGGTTCAGCACCCGGTACCCCGGTGCGGTGCCGATGGTGCCGTTGCCCAGCACCTCCACCCCATCGGCCGAGAGCGGCTGCAATCCCTCCTCGGTGCCGACGAAGAGCCGGGTGCCGTCGTCGGTGATGTTTTCCCCGAGTTCGGCCTCGCCGCCCTCCTCGGCACCCTCCTCCAGCTCGCTACCGTCCTCGGCGGGTGCAACGGTGAGCAGCAGGGACAGTTCACCGGTCTCTATCGCCGCCCCCTCCGGCACCGCGACCGACATGCCGTAGCGGGGGGCGTCGGGATCCTGGCGCACCGACTGCCCCTGGATCGCGACGATGGCCTCTTCCTTGCTCAGGGTGTGCCCGTCGCCATAATTGGTGAAGGCGGTGGCCGCTGTGTAGATGATCGGCCACATCTGGAAGAGCAGGAGCAGGATGAGCCCGGGCAGAAGGTACTTCGCCGGGATCATCCGGCGGGTGGAGTAGACCACGAGGATGCTCATCGCGATGAAGGCCACGACTATGACGATCAGCCATGAGCCGGCCTCGATGGCCTGCTGAGCCGAGAGGGCCAAGATCCCCACCGACAGCACGATGAGCAACCACTTGACCGCGTGCACCCATCCGGGTGTCCGACCCACCTCGCTGACTCTGCGTGCGGCATGCGGGTCGGTGTCAGGTGGCTCGACGACGGTCTGGGACATGGGTGTCTCCTCGCGGCTGCGCTGGCTAGGGCAAGTATTGGGTCATGCCCCGGGTCGACGGGCGGGCAGTGCTGCCCGTCGACCCGGGTCAGCGAGGTCAGAGGGCGCCCTCGACCTCGCTCTGGGCGGTGCCCAGCCGCTCCGCCGCGTCGTTGCCGGAGACGATGTCGGCGGTGGCCTTGCCCAGCGGGCCCCAGACCGCGTTCATCTGTGGGATGTTGGGCATCGGGGTGCCGCCCTCGGCCGCCTGGCCCCAGGACTCGATGTCCTCGTCATCCGCCGCGACCTGCTCATAGGCCTCGGTGAGGGCCGGGGGACGGTCCCCCGCCTCGTAGAGCGAGACCTGCACGTCGGCCCGGCTCACGTACTCCTGCACGAAGGTCTGCGCGATCTGCGGGTTCTGCGACTCGGCGGAAACGTAAAAGCCGTTGACACCCAGGAACGGGGTTGTCTCCCCACCGTCCTCGAAGTCCGGGATCGGGCTGATGGCGTAGTTGATGCCGGCTTCGGTGCTCTGCTCGATCGCCCACGGGCCGGAGACAAGGTAGGCGGTCTTGCCTTCGACGAACTGCGGGATGGTGTTGGAGCCGTCCAGATTGACGGTCAGCGCCTCCTGCTCGGCGAGCCAGGCGATCTTCTCCCCACCCTGGACGGTCTCCTCGGAGTCGATGATGACCTCGCTTGCGTCGAAGCCGCCCTCCTCGAGCAACGGGAAGATCCCGCCGCCGTAGGCCGCGAGGTAGGGGTACATGTTGTAGGCGTCGCCCTCCTGACCCAGTTGCTGAGCCATGACCAGCTCGGCCTCGCCGTCGGAGACCAGCTGGGCACCGGTCTCGACCAGGGCCTCCATCGTCTCCGGCTCATCGGGAGCCAGCTCGGTGTTGCGGATCAGCGCCAGCGACTCCACGGAGTAGGGCACGCCGTAGGTCTGGCCCTCATAGGTGAAGGCCTCGATCGAGTCGGGGTTGAACTGCCCGCTCAGGTCGGAAGCCAGCTGCACGGGGGCCACGACGTTGTTTTGGACCAGCTCGCCGAGCCAGTCGTGTGCTCCGACCGCGATGTCCGGGCCGGCGCCGGCCCCGACCGAGTCCTTGAACTGCTCGCGCAGGTTCTCGTTGGCGACGACCTGGAGGGTCACCGGCACCCCGGTCTCCTCCTCGAAGGTCGCGGCGACGTCCTCGAGCGCGGCCGCACGCAGGTCGTCGGCCCAGATGACCAGACTCGTGCCGTCGCTTGCCGCGGGCGCGCCCTCCGAGGTCGCCGCAGAATCAACTCCGCCCTCCTCCTCGGCGGCCGCGTCGTCGCCCGAGCTCTCCTCGGCGTTCGCGCCGGAGTCGGTGTTCTCCTCGCCCGACTCGCCGCCGCAGGCGGACAGCAGCAGGGCCGCCGCGCTGGTGATGGCTACAGCACCGGTGGTGCGCTTCATGGTTCTCCTTCGAACAGTGGTGAGGTCACCGGCCCCGCGCTGCCCGAGAGCGGCGACGGTGCCGCGGTTGCCGTCACGGAAGGTGATCTCCGGCAACCGGTGACGTCAGTATGCAAGAACCCGGCGAGCAGTGCAAGAACTTGCAGGAAAGTGGTCGGTCACGATCTGCTAACGTGACGCCCGTCACCGGCAACGGCGCCTTTGACGGCATACCACCGCCACCCTCGCCGCCCGGAGATGACCTCGCGTCAACCGGCGCCGGGTCAGTCCTTTACGACGGATCGTCCGGCACGTACCTGCCGGTGAAGGAGAAGCATCATGGCAACGGTGACCTATGACAAGGCCACGCGCATCTACCCGGGGGCGGACACCCCCTCCGTGGACGAGCTGGAGATCGAGATCGCCGACGGCGAGTTCCTCGTCCTCGTCGGCCCTTCCGGCTGCGGCAAGTCCACCTCCCTGCGCATGCTCGCCGGGCTGGAGGAGGTGAACGGCGGTCGCATCCTCATCGGCGACAAGGACGTCACCCACATGCCGCCCAAGGACCGCGACGTCGCGATGGTCTTCCAGAACTACGCGCTCTACCCGCACATGTCGGTCGCCGACAACATGGGCTTCGCGCTCAAGATCGCCGGCAAGTCCAAGACCGAGATCCGCGAGCGGGTCGAGGAGGCCGCCAAGATCCTGGACCTGACGCAGTACCTCGAGCGCAAGCCCAAGGCGCTTCTCTCGGTGGTCAGCGTCAGCGCGTCGCGATGGGCCGCGCGATCGTCCGGCAGCCGCAGGTCTTCCTCATGGACGAGCCGCTGTCGAACCTCGACGCCAAGCTGCGCGTGCAGACCCGCACCCAGATCGCCTCGCTGCAGCGCCGCCTCGGCGTCACCACCGTCTACGTCACCCACGACCAGGTCGAGGCCATGACGATGGGCGACCGCGTGGCGGTCCTCAAGGACGGCATCCTGCAGCAGTGCGACAGCCCGCGGCACATGTACGACCACCCGAACAACGTCTTCGTCGCCGGCTTCATCGGCTCCCCGGCCATGAACCTCATGACCGTGCCGGTCGCCGACGGCGGCATCAAGCTCGGTGACTACGTCCACCCGGTCGACCGCGAGGTGCTCTCCAAGGCCGGCAGCGAGCTGGTGCTCGGTGTCCGTCCCGAGGACGTCGACCTGTCCGACTCCGGCCGCGGTCTGCCGATCGAGATCGACGTCGTCGAGGAGCTCGGCGCGGACGCCTACATCTACGGCGAGCTGCCCGGCGCCGACGCGACCGACAAGCCGTTCATCGCGCGCGTCGACGGTCGCACCCCGCCGAAGAAGGGCGAGATCGTGCACTTCACCCCCAAGGGCGACCACGTGCACCTCTTCAACGCCGAGTCCGGCGAGCGCATCAGCAGCTGAGCAACCCCGAGAAGCGCGCCTCGCGCCGCGCGGGCGCGAGGCGAGCGGACGGCATACCGCGCAGGAGGCCGCCTGTCCCACCCCGGGCAGGCGGCCTCGTGCGCGTCCGCCCCTCCCCCACCGAACGCCGCCAATGGTTGCCCCAGCTCCCACCGAGCGCGCGAATGGTCGGCCGTCATCCACACCGTTCACCTCTGCGCGCACCTGTCCACAGATTCGACCCCCGGCCATTCACCGGTGGGTGAGGTGGGAGGGCGAGTTCCGCAAGCTCCCCCTGGTCCCTCGACCAGAGTGACCCCCGGGTGAGTCCAGGAGGCTCCACGCACCATTCACGACGCTCGGTGCGGCCCAGGGCAGCCACTCACGACGCTCGGTGGGCCCCAGGGCAACCATTCACGACGCTCGGTGGGGTCGGGACCGGGCCTGGCGTCGCTACGCTTCAGGTATGCCGCTCGACATCAGCGCGATCAAGCCGGACCCGGCGATGCTCGACCTGCCGTGGGAGGTGCCGCTCGAGGAGTGGCCGGAGAGCCACCTGGCCACGCTCCCCCGCGGGATCTCGCGCCACGTCGTGCGTTTCGTGCGGCTGGGCGGCAAGGTGCTGGCGGTCAAGGAGATCGCCGAGCCGCTGGCCCGGCGCGAGTTCCGCACCCTGCGCAGCCTGCGGCGGCTCGACCTGCCCAGCGTCAAGCCGCTGGCCGTCGTGGCCCGCCGCACCGACGCCGACGGCCAGCCGCTGGACGCCTGCCTCGTGACCCAGCACCTCAAGTTCTCACTGCCCTACCGCGCCGTCTTCAGCCAGCGGATGCGCCCCGACACCGCGCGCCGCACCCTCGACGCGCTGGCCGTGCTCCTCGTCCGGCTCCACCTGGCCGGCTGCTTCTGGGGCGATGTGTCGCTGTCCAACACCCTCTTCCGCCGCGACGCCGGCGACTTCGCGGCCTACCTCGTCGACGCCGAGACAGCCGAGATCCACCCCGAGCTGTCCCGCGGTCAGCGCGAGCACGACCTCTTCGTCGCGCACGGCAACATCGCCGGCGAGCTCATGGATCTCGAGGCCGCGGGCTCGCTCGACGAGGGCGAGGACCCGATCGAGATCGCCAACCGGATCATGCACCGCTACGAGCTGCTCTGGGACGAGCTCACCGGCGAGGAGCGCTTCGAGCGCGGCGACCGCTGGCGGGTGGACGAGCGGATGCGCCGTCTCAACAACCTCGGCTTCGACGTTGACGAGCTGGAGATAACGACCGACTTCGACGGGGCATACATCCGCATCCAGCCCAAGGTCGTCGACGCCGGCCACCACTCCCGCCGCCTCATGCGCCTCACCGGCCTCGACGTCGAGGAGAACCAGGCCCGCCGGCTGCTCAACGACCTCGACGCCTACCGTGCCGGCACCGACCGGCAGGACGACGACGAGGAGCTCGTCGCGCACGACTGGCTCTCCCGGATCTACGAGCCGATCACCCGCTCAGTCCCCCGCGAGCTGCGCTCCAAGCTGGAGCCGGCAGAGCTCTTCCACGAGATCCTCGAGCACCGGTGGTACCTCTCCGAGCAG
This sequence comes from Serinicoccus marinus DSM 15273, assembly GCF_008386315.1. NCBI lineage: Bacteria > Bacillati > Actinomycetota > Actinomycetes > Micrococcales > Ornithinimicrobiaceae > Serinicoccus > Serinicoccus marinus. Next base: position 2,756,927 of record NZ_CP043808.1, read on the forward strand.
CGCGGCCACGACATCCCCATCGAGGACACCGTCGAGGACTACGTCGCGACCGTCCTCCCGACCAAGCCGGACGAGATCTCGGTGCTCGGCGTCGACACCGAGGAGATCCCGATCCGGGCCTGGATCTCCTCCTGACCTGCTCAGGTATGCCTGGCCGGGCGCGGGACACGGGCTGCCCGGCCAACCACCCGCGACGCTCGGTGGGTCCAGGAGCAACCACTCACGACGCCCGGTGGGGGTAGGAGCAACCATTCGCGACGCTCGGTGGGGAGAGGAGAGCCAGCGGTTGGCGCGGCTGGCCTGGAGTCGCGCGAGCTCAGCCCCGCTTGCGCAGGCTGGCGATCTCGTAGAGCGTCACCGCGGTGGCGATGCCGGCGTTGAGCGACTCCGTGACCGCCGCCATGGGGATCGACACGACCTGGTCGCAGGTCTCGCGGACCAGCCGTGACAGGCCCTTGCCCTCCGATCCCACGACGACCACGAGCGGCTGGTCGGCCAGCTCGAGCCCGGGCAGCGAGACGTCGCCGTCGGCGTCGAGCCCGACGACGAAGAAGCCCGCCTTGCGGTAGGCCTCCAGCGCCCGGGTGAGGTTGGTCGCCTGGGCGACGGGGATGCGGGCCGCCGCGCCGGCGGACGTCTTCCACGCCGCCGCCGTCATCCCGGCCGAGCGCCGCGCCGGCACGAGCACCCCGTGCGCGCCGAAGGCACCGGCCGAGCGGACGATCGCCCCCAGGTTGCGCGGGTCGGTGATCCCGTCGAGCGCCACCACCGCGGCGTGCCCGGCAGCTGCTGGGCGAGCAGGTCGTCGGGGTGGGCGTAGTCGTAGGGCGGCACCGTCAGCGCCAGGCCCTGGTGCACGGCGCCGTCGGTCATCCGGTCCAGCTCGCCGCGCGGCGACTCCATGACGGCGATGCCGGCCTCGGTCGCCAGGGCGATGCTCTCCTTGACCCGGTCGTCGGACTCCATCCGGGTGCCGACGTGCAGCGCGGTGCCGGGGACGCCGGTGCGCAGCGCCTCGAGCACGCTGTTGCGCCCCGCGACCACCTCGGTCGAGCCCTTGGCCCGGCGACCGCCCGAGCCGCCGCGACCTGCGCCGCCACCACGGGCGGCGCTGGCCTTGTCCGCCCGCGCGGCCCGTCGCGCCGCGGGGTGCCCGGTGCGGTCCTCGGCCCGCGGCGTCGGGCCCTTGCCCTTGAGCTGCTTGCGGCGCTGGCCGCCGGAGCCGACGACCATGCCCTTCTTGTTGGTGGTGCGCGCCGCGCGGCGCCGCTGGTTGCCTGCCATGTCCCTCTCCTTCAGCGCAGCGCCCAGCGGGCCCCGGCCGGTGTGTCCTCGATGACCACGCCGAGCGCGGTCAACTGGTCGCGGATGGCGTCCGCGGTCGCGAAGTCCTTGTCCGCCCGGGCCTGGGCCCGCGCGTCGAGCCGGTCCTGGACCAGCGCCGCAAGCACCTCGCCGCCACGGCCCTGCCCACCGTCAGCAGCCCCGCCCCAGCCCGGGTCGAGCGGGTTGGCGCCGAGCACGTCGAGCATGGCCACGACCTGGAGCACGGTATGCCGCAACCCGCCGTCCGTGATCGCGTCGCCGCCGCCCTCGAGCAGTCGGTTGCCCTCGCGCACCGCGCCGAAGACGACGGACAGCCCCTCGGAGACGTTGACGTCGTCGTCCAGGGCCGCGCGGAAAGCTTCGGGGAAGGCCTCGTCGGCGGGCAGCGCCGCGGCGGCGTCGACGACCTCGCCCGCCGAGAGCCCCAGCGCCCCCAGCGCCCGCTCCAGGAAGCCCTCGATCCGCTCGACCGAGGCGGCCGCCTCCGCCAGCGAGCCCTCGGCATACTCGATGACCGAGCGGTAGTGCACGGCCCCGAGGTAGAACCGCAGCACGAGCGGCCGCACCGTCTTCGTCAGCTCGGTGACGGCCAGCGCGTTGCCGAGCGACTTGCCCATCTTGGCGCCCTTGACCGTGACCCAGGCGTTGTGCAGCCAGAAGTTCGCGAAGTCGAGGCCGGCCGCGCGGGACTGGGCCTGCTCGTTCTCGTGGTGGGGGAAGCGCAGGTCGACGCCGCCGCCGTGGATGTCGAAGGCGTCGCCGAGGTACTTCCGCGCCATCGCCGAGCACTCCAGGTGCCAGCCGGGGCGGCCCTCGCCGTAGGGCGTCGGCCAGCTCGCCGTCGCCGGCTCACCCTCCTTGTGCCCCTTCCACAGCGCGAAGTCGCGGGGGTCGCGCTTGCCGCGCGGGTCCGCGTCACCGGCCGGCTCCATGTCGGCCAGCCGCTGCCGGGTCAGCGAGCCGTAGTCCGGCCAGGAGTTGACGTCGAAGTAGACGTCGCCAGAGCCGTCCTGCGCGGCATAGGCGTGGCCCTTCTCGACGAGGGTGTCGATGAGCGCCACCTGCTCGGTGATGTGCCCCGTCGCCCGCGGCTCGTAGGTGGCCGGGAGGACGCCGAGAAGATCGAGCGCGTGGCTCGTCTCGCGCTCGTGGGCATACGACCAGGCCCACCACGGGCGGTCCGCCGCGTCCGCCTTGGTCAGGATCTTGTCGTCGATGTCGGTGACGTTGCGCACGAGGGTGACGTCGTAGCCGTGCCCGCGCGCGAGCCACCGCCGCAGGATGTCGAAGGCGACGGCGAAGCGCACGTGCCCGATGTGCGGGCTGCCCTGCGTCGTCAGCCCGCAGATGTAGATGCCGACCCTGCCGTCCTGCAGCGGCACGAACGGCCGCAGCTCCCGGGTGGCGGTGTCGAACAGGTGCAGGCTCACAAGGGTCAAGGTTACGGGCTGGACCGGGGTATGCCCGCCTCCCGTCACCGCGCCGCCCTCCCCCCGGAGGTGAGGGCCGATCTCCTCCCCCGGCCCGGTGCTGTGGCTGCAGACCGCGCTGCTCGCCGACGAGCTGGTTCCCTGCGCGCGCCGCGTCGCCGCGACCGGCCGGTATGCCTGCCTCGTCCAGCACCGGCGCGGCTACGCCAAGAGCGACCCGGCGACGCCTCCCGGCTCGATCGAGCGGGACGCCGCGGACGCGGTGGGGCTGCTCGAGGTGGACGTGCCCGCGTTGCTGGCGTGGCGTTTCGGCGCCGACGACGCGGCGCCCATCACCGCCCGGTGCTCTCCGTCGGCGGGGCGGAGAGCGGCCCGTGGTTCGCCCAGGTGCGCGACTGGGTCCGCGCGATCCTCCCGCACGCGGACGAGCACGTCATCCTCGGCGCGGGGCACGACCTGGCCCTCACGCACGCCGACGAGATGGCCGCAGCCGTCGCGGCCTTCCTCGACGCCCACCCGCTGGAGGTCGGCGGCGCACCGTAAGGTCGGGGCATGCCGATCGTCCACGAGAACGACCGCTGCCGCCTCACCACCCTCACCCCGCACCTGCTGCGCGTCGAGTGGTCCCCGACGGGCACCTTCACCGACGCCCCCACCCAGGTCGTCCTCGACCGCGACCTGCCCGCCGGCCGCGGGCTGGCGCCGCAGGTCGAGCCCTGGCGTGAGGGGGTCCGCGTCGTCACCGACGGCTTCGAGCTGCGCTACGACGGCGGCCCACCCTCGCCGCACGGGCTGAGCGTGCAGGTCCGCGGCGGGGTCACGTCATACCACTCCACCTGGCGCTTCGGGGAGCCGGTCGAGGACCCGCTCCCGGGCACCACGCGCACGCTCGACGGCGTCGACGGGCGGACCCCGCTCGAGCCCTCGATCCTGTCCCGCGGCGGCTACGGCGTGCTCGACGACTCCGCCTCGCTGGTCCGCACCGGGCCCGAGCTCACCGACCTCGCGCCGCGCGAGTCCGGCGCGATCGACCTCTACGTCTTCGCCCACGGCCTCGACTACCGCGCAGCGCTGCGCGACTTCCACGCGCTGACCGGGCCGGTCCCGCGGGTGCCGCGCTTCGTGCTCGGCAACTGGTGGAGCCGCTACCACCCCTACTCCGCGCAGGAGTATGCCTCGCTGCTCGACCGCTTCGCCGCCGACCGTGTCCCGTTCTCCGTCGCGGTCATCGACATGGACTGGCACCTGGTCGACATCGACCCGGCGCTCGGCAGCGGGTGGACCGGCTACACCTGGAACCGCGACCTCTTCCCCGACCCCACCGCCTTCCTCGCCGACCTGCACGAGCGCGGCCTCGTGGTCACCCTCAACGACCACCCGGCGGACGGGGTCCGGGCGCACGAGGAGGCATACCCGCGCATGGCCCGGGCGATGGGGATCGACCCGGCCTCGGGCGACCCGGTCGAGTTCGACCCGGCCTCGCCCGACTTCTGGCGCGCCTTCTTCGAGCACGTGGCCGGCCCGCTGACCGAGCAGGGCGTCGACTTCTGGTGGATCGACTGGCAGCAGGGCACACACACCGCGGTGCCGGGGCTGGACCCGCTGTGGATCCTCAACGAGCGACACCTCGCGCAGCAGCGCACGGACGGCCGGCGGCCGCTGATCTTCTCGCGGTATGCCGGTCCCGGCAGCCACCGCACGCCGATCGGCTTCAGCGGCGACACGGTCATCAGCTGGGCGTCACTGGCCTTCCAGCCGGAGTTCACCGCGAGCGCGGCCAACATCGGCTACGGCTGGTGGAGCCACGACATCGGCGGCCACTGGCACGGCGCCAAGGACGTCGAGCTCGCGGTGCGCTGGGTGCAGCTCGGGGTGTGGTCGCCGGTCAACCGGCTGCACGCGAGCGCCAGCCCGTTCCAGGGCAAGGAGCCGTGGCGCTTCGGACCCGAGGGCGAGCGGCTCATGGGCGAGGCGCTGCGGCTGCGGCACCGGCTGCTGCCCTACCTCGCGACGATGGCCGAGCGCACCGCCACAGACGGCATCTCGCTGGTGGAGCCGGTCTACCACCGCCACCCGGGCCGGGACGAGGCGTATGCCCACCGCACCAGCTTCTTCTTCGGCGCGGACCTGCTGTGCGCGCCGGTGGTGACGCCGCGGCTGGCGGGCGTCGGGCTCGCGGCGACGACCCTGTGGCTGCCGCCCGGTGACTGGTTCGACGTGCAGACGCACCGGCGCTACGCCGCCGGCGAGCACGGGCGGACGATCACGGCATACCGCGACCTGGCGCACACGCCGGTCTTCGCCCGGGCGGGGACCGTGCTCCCGCTGACCGCGGCCGACGAGGTCGGCAACGGGGTGGCGCTGCCGCGGACGGTCGAGGTGACCGTCTTCCCCGGCGCCGACGGGGAGCACGTGCTCATCGAGGACGACGACGGCCCGGAGGAGACCCGGCGGGTCGCGCGGACGCCGCTGCGCTGGGACGACGCCGCCTCGCGGCTGGTGGTCGGGCCGGTCGAGGGCGAGGCCACGGTGCTGCCGGAGGGCGGGCCTTCGCGGTGCGCGTGGCCGGGGCGGACCCCGAGCCGGTGCTCGTGCGGCCGGGGAGCGAGGCGGTGGCCGTCGACCTGCCCCGTCCCGGCGCGCCCGACGTGCTCGGCGAGTGCTTCGCGCTGCTCGACGCGGCCGAGGTCGGGCACCACGCTAAGGAGCGGGCCTGGGCCGTCCTGCAGCGCGGGCTGGGCGAGGGTGGCGGTGGTCCCGCCCGGGTCGCCGACGAGCTGCGCTCGACCGACCTCGACGATGCGCTCGTCGGGGCGCTGACCGAGATCGTGACCGCGAGCTAGCAGGCCGGCTCTCGGCTCTGGCCGACTATGCGCCTGTCGCCCGCGACTCGCCGCGGTGTCGCCGCCACATCTGCTGCAGCTCAGGTACAGCGGCTGGCAGCACGCTCTCCAGGGCGTGCTCAGTGCCATCCTCGGTGGCGACCACAACCACACTGCCGACGCCCCGGCGCACCCGGATATCAGCGACCTGGTTCCAGGGCAGGTCGAACGACCGTGAGCGCAGCAGCGGCTCGTGGTGACGCAGGCCTTGCTCGTCGGCCTTGGTGCAACGAGCGTGGAAGCTCCACAACACCAATGCCATGAGAACCACGTTGACAGGCATGACCACCAGCAGAAACACCGACCACGGTTCCCACCCGGACCGCCACCCACCGATCATGAGGAGCACGAGCGCCACCACCTGCAGGCCGACGCCGAGTCCGCCCACCAGCATGACCAGACGTGGCACGTTGCGCCATACCCGCGTTCCCGCCTGCTCCATCGCGCCAGACTAGGGCAGCTTCAGGTCGCGCCGGCTGACGAGGGCACCGAGATCCGCCGCAGGCTCGCCCGCTCGAGCAGGCCCCAGACCGAGCTGGTGACGAGGTAGACCCCGGCCGCCAGCGGTAGCACGGCAACTGCCGCGACGGTGAAGAACGACATCAGCGGCAGCACCCGGGTCATCTGCTCCATCGAGTCCTGCACGGCCCGCTGGGTGTCGGTCAGCCGGTCGCGCGCCCCGGGGTCGAGCCGCGTGGTGAGCTCGCGGTCCTGCGCCAGGTGCCGCCGCATCTGCCGGGCTGCGACGGCCGCCACGACGAGGGTGAGGCCCATGAGCGACAAGAACACCCACAGGTGCCCGGCCCCGGCGGACGTGAGGTGCTCCGACAGCGGCACCCCGAGGAAGGTGTGACCGAGCAGCAGGTTCTCTTCGCCGGCGATCTGCGGCGCGGTGAAGAGGCGGTAGATCATCGCCAGCACCGGGATCTGGACGAGGATCGGCAGGCACCCGGGCAGCGGCGAGACACCCTCCTCGCGGTGCAGGTCCATCATGGCCTGCTGCATCGCGCGCTGGTCGTGACGGTGCCGCTCGCGCAGCTCCGCCAGGCGTGGCTGCAGCTCGCGCCGGCGAGCGGTGCCGCGGGCGGTGCCCCGGTTGAGCGGGTGCAGCACGAGCCGGACCACGAGGGTCACGGCGACGACGACCAGCGCGGGCGGTAGCCACGGGTCGAGGAGGGCGAGCAGGTCGTGGACGTGGACGAGGACGGGGTCGAGGAAGGCGAACATCGCGGGCGCTCCTGGAGCTGGGGGCATACCGCCGACACGGGGGTATGCCGTGGGCTGGGTGGGTCGTCTGCCGACCCGGCCCGTCCCCGAGCGTGCGCGAGGAAGGGTGGCCGGCTCAGCCCGGACCAGGAGCGCGAGGGCGTGCCCGACCCGGCCGGTCGGGGTCGCTCGAGCGCACGCCGTGCGCCCGGCACACCTCGCTGCGGTGCTGCGCCGAGACCACCCCGGCCCGCAACGGCTGCACCAGGTGCGAGGCGCCGAGCAGGCATACCCCGGCCAGCGCCAGGGTCAGCAGGAGGTGGTCGGGCGAGGACAGGCTCGAGGCCAGCGCCACGAGGGTGAGCAGCGACAGCACGAAGCCCAGGAGGGGCAGCTGCTCGATCCGGCTCACGGTCGCCAGCCTACTCCGCTGCCGACGACGACGCCGGGCGCTCAGTGCCCCCGGTCGATCCACTCCTGCCGGTGCGGCGCCTCCGCCCCGATGGTGGTCGTGCCGCCGTGGCCGGTGTAGACCGTGGTGTCCTCGGGCAGCGTCAGCAGCCGCTCGGTGATCGACTCGACGATGACGTCGAAGTCGCTGAACGACCGCCCGGTCGCCCCCGGCCCACCCTCGAAGAGCGTGTCGCCGGAGAAGACCACGCCGAGCTCCGGGACGTGGAAGCAGCAGGCACCCGGGGCGTGGCCCGGGGTGTGCAGCACCTCGACGGTGACCCCGGCGACCTCGATCCGCTGCCCGTCGGCGAGGTCCTCGTCCCAGCGGGCGTCGGGGTGGGTGAGCTCCCAGACCGGCGCCTCGTCGGGGTGCAGGTGGAGCGGTGCGCCGACCCGCTCGCGCAGGTCGAGCGCGGCGTCCACGTGGTCGCTGTGCGCGTGGGTGAGCAGGATGGCCCGCACCTGCCGGTCGCCGACGAGCTCGGCGATCGCGGCGGCGTCGTGCGGCGCGTCGATGACGACGCACTCGGTGTCGTCGCCGAGCACCCACACGTTGTTGTCGACCTCCCAGGAGCCGCCGTCCAGCTCGAAGGTGCCGCTCGTCGTGCCGTGGTCGATGCGCGCGCTCATGCGTGGCTCCCCTCGGTGGCGCCGCCCTCGTCGCCCGCGGCGGCCTCGTCGAGGACCACCACGCTGCGCAGCACCTCGCCGCCGTGCATCTTGTCGAAGGCGGCCTCGACGTCACCGAGCCCGATCGTCTCGGTGACGAAGGCGTCGAGGTCGAAGCGGCCCTGGCGATAGAGGTCGATGAGCATGGGGAAGTCGCGGCTGGGCAGGCAGTCGCCGTACCAGCTCGACTTCAGCGCTCCACCGCGGCCGAAGACGTCGAGCAGCGGCAGCGTGACCTCCATCTCGGGGGTCGGCACGCCGACGAGCACGACGGTGCCGGCCAGGTCGCGGGCGTAGAACGCCTGCCGGTAGGTCTCCGGGCGCCCCACCGCGTCGACGACCACGTCGGCGCCGTTGCCGCCGGTGAGCTCCTGGATCGCCTCGACCGCATCCTGGTCCTTGCTGTTGACGGTATGCGTCGCGCCGAACCCTCGGGCGGTCTCGAGCTTGCGGTCGTCCACGTCGACGGCGATGACGGTCGTCGCACCCGCGAGCGCCGCCCCCGCGATCGCCGCGTCACCCACGCCACCGCACCCGATGACGGCGACCGAGTCGCCGCGGGTCACGCCGCCGGTGTTGACCGCCGCGCCGAAGCCGGCCATGACCCCGCAGCCGAGCAGGCCGGCCGCGACCGCCGAGGCCTCCCGGTCGACCTTGGTGCACTGGCCGGCGTGCACCAGGGTCTTCTCCGCGAAGGCGCCGATGCCGAGGGCCGGGCTCAACTCGGTGCCGGCCATCTCGTCGCCCTCGGCGAGCGTCATCTTCTGGCTCGCGTTGTGCGTGGCGAAGCAGTACCACGGCTTCCCCTTGGCGCAGGCGCGGCACTGGCCGCAGACCGCGCGCCAGTTGAGGATGACGAAGTCTCCCGGCTCCACCTCGGTGACGCCCTCGCCGACCGCCTCGACCGTGCCGGCCGCCTCGTGGCCGAGCAGGAACGGGAACTCGTCGTTGATGCCGCCCTCACGGTAGTGCAGGTCGGTGTGGCACACGCCGCACGCCTCGACCTTCACCACCGCCTCGCCCGGCCCGGGGTCGGGCACGACGATGTCGACGACCTCCACGTCGACGCCCTTGCTGCGGGCGATGACGCCCTTGACGGTCTGCGGCACGGTGACTCCTCGGGGTTGACGACGCTGCTGGCGCCCACCGTATGCCGCAGCGCCCGCCCGCGCACCCGCGCCCCCCGGGGCCGACCACTCGCGCACCACGTCACCCCCCAGCCGCCAGCCGCCAGCCGCCAGCCACCAGCCGCCAGCCGCCAGCCGCCAGCATGCATACCTCGCCTGCCCGCCCCATCGCACCCTTGTGCGTCCGCTCGTGCGGATCTTGGTGTCCCAGGGGTGCTTCTGGGCACGCTCGTGTCGCACGGTCCTGCACGAGTGCGCGCACAAGGGTGCTCTGTCCACAGGCCCGGAGCGAGCGCCGGGCCGTTCGCGCCACCCTGGGACGTATGCCCACGGACGAGCCCGCGTTCCCCACGATCCCCGGCCAGCAGGGGCTGGCGACCCATGCCCAGCTCCTGGACGCGGGGTGGACCACCCCACAGATCCGGCACCGGCGCTCGACGACGTGGCAGACCGCCTACCCCCAGGTCATCGCCGCCCACCGGGGCCCGCTCGACCCGCCGACCATGCTCGCTGCCGCAGCCCTCTGGGCCGGTGACCGTGCGGTGCTGACAGGGCTGATGGCGCTGCGCGAATGGGGCCTGACGACACCACACCCCCGACGCGCCTACTTCCTGGCGCCGGCGTCCGCGCGCAGCCGGCGGCACGGCGACCTCGAGGTCGTGCGGACCTCCCGACCCGTCCCCGTGGCCAGTCGCCACGGCGTGGTCGCCATCACGGGCGCGGCACGCTCCCTGACAGAGGCCTCGGCCCGCGAGCCCGTGTCTCCCGACGACCTCGAGGCCCTGGCGATCTCGATCCTGCAGCGCAGGCTGGCCACCCCGCACGAGCTCGACCTCGAGCTGTGGCACCGTCCGCGACGCGAGGTGGAGGCCGCGCGCCGTGGCCTGGACGCCTTCCGGGACGGCGCCTGGTCGCGGCCCGAAGCGGCGCTGCGACAGGTCTGGGACGGTCGGCCGGACCTGCCGCCGCTCCAGACCAACATCGGCCTGGAGCAGATGTCGTCCGGCCAGTACCTCGGGTGCCCTGACGGCTACGCCGCGGCACTGGGGATGGTGATCCAGGTCCACTCCCGGCAGCACCACCAGGGCATCGACGACCGCGGCGGCGACCGCTGGGCCCAGACCGTGGAGAAGGACGGCGCGATGGTCAGCGCCGGGCTGCGGGTGCTGGGGGTGACTCCGTGGACGCTCTACCGGCGACCGAGCAGCTTCCTGAGCCGGGTGGACGCCCTGGTCCGGCTCGGCCCGCCGGCGCCGCCGCCGCAGGTCCGCGTCGTCCCACCGCGCTGACCGCCGCCCCCTCCCTACCCTGGTGCGCTGACGATGGGCCCATACCTACCCTGATGCGCTGACCGTGGGCCCATCCCCACCCTTGTGCATCGGCGTGCGTCCCACGCGTGCTCCTGGGCACACCTGAGACACCAGCGCAGGCACAGCCAGCCGCACAAGCGTGCCGAGCGGCAGACCGCCGTCGACGGCATACAGTCTCCGGTGTGACCCAGGCTTCCCGCCGACCGGCGCGCGCGGAGGGGTTCGAGGCGCCTGGCCCGGACGAGGAGCACGAGGTGGTCCGCACCGGCTGAGCCGGGAACCGGCAGACCGGACGTCCGGGCCGCCGCGCGACTGGGAGCCGGTTCGTCCGCTGCGAGCCGGTATGTCACCTGACTGCCTGTTCGAGGGGGCTCTCAGATGACATCGAGGCTGGTAGACGACGAGTCGGCTGCCGGTGGACGACGCGGCTGGCAGAGAAACCCCCGGCCGCGCGTGAGTCCGTCGGCCGGTCAGCCCGGGACGACGAGAGCCGTCGCGAGGCAGGCCACACCCTCGCCGCGGCCGGTGAGCCCGAGCCCGTCGGTGGTGGTGGCGCTCACCGACACCGGCGCGCCACCCAGCGCGGCTGACATGGCGGCGGCCGCCTCCTCCCGGCGCGGCCCGACCTTGGGCCGGTTGCCGATCACCTGCACGGCGACGTTGCCGACGGCCCAGCCGTCCTGCTGCACGAGGCCGAGCACGTGCCCGAGCATCTGCCGCCCGCTCGCACCCGCCATCTCCGGCCGGCCGGTCCCGAAGACCGAGCCCAGGTCGCCCAGCCCGGCTGCCGAGAGCAGCGCGTCGCAGGCCGCGTGCGCGGCGACGTCCCCGTCGGAGTGCCCCTCGATGCCCCGCTCCCCCGGCCATTCCAGGCAGGCGAGCCACAGGGTCCGGTCGTCGGCGGCATACCCGTGCACGTCCACCCCGATCCCGGTGCGCGGCAGCGTGCTCATCGGCAGACCTCCTCGACCATGGCCGCGGCGTCCGCCACGGACGTGACCCCGGTGTCGATCCGCAGCTCGGCCCCGGGCCACGGCCTCCACGCGCGCTCCTGGACCTGCCCCCAGGTGGGCAACCGGTGACCCTCGATCTCGCCCGCCCGCCCTCGACGCGGGACCGGTGGACCCCCTGGTCGGCGCAGACCAGCTCCACCCGCACGAGCCGCGACCCCGCCTCCTTCGCCAAGGTCTCCCAGGCCGCCCGCGCCTGCGGCGCCGCGTTGACCAGGTCGGCGACCACCCCCAGCCCGACGCGCAGCTGGTCGGCCGCGAGGGCGAGCGTCGCGGCATACCCCTGCGCGCCCAGCTCCTCCTCGGGCAGACCACCCCGCACGAGCGACTGCTCCACCGTGTCCACCCGTAGGTGCGCCGCGCCCGTCCGGCGGCACAGCTCGCGCGCCAGCGTCGTCTTCCCCACCCCCGGCAGCCCGGACAGCACGACGAGGCACGGCTCCCGCGACGCCTCGCCTTCGTCGTCGACCCACGCCGCGGCGACCGCCAGGTCCTCGGGCGTGGTGACCTTCATCGCGCGGGCGTGCCCGGGGACGACCACGACGTGCCCCCCGGCGGCCTCGACCATGCCCGCGTCGTCGGTATGCCGCCCCTCACCGGCAGCGTGCGCGTGCGCCCGGTCCAGGGTCTCGCGCAGGAAGCCTTGCGGGGTCTGCACGGCGCGCAGACCGGCGCGGTCAGGGGTGCCGGTCACGAGCTCGACGTCGCCGTGGGCGCGGACCGCCTTGACCGTGTCGGTCACCGGGAGCGCGGGCACGACGGCCGCGTGCCCGGCACGGACCGCGTGCACCACGCGGTCGAAGACCTCGGGAGGGGTGAAGGCACGGGCGGCGTCGTGCACCAGCACGATGCCGACGTCGCCGGGGAGGGCGCCGAGCCCGGCCCGCACGGAGGCGACCCGGTCCTCACCGCCGGCGACCACGTCCACCGTGACGTCGCCGGTCGGGACGTCCTGCAGCACGGACCGCACCTGCGCCACACCGTCACCGTCGGGCGGCGCGACGACGACGAGGTGCCGCAGGACGGACGTGCGCAGCGCGCCCTCGAGCGCGCGGCAGACCAGCGGACGGGAGTGCGGGCGCGAGCCGACCGGCACGAGCGCCTTGGGTCGCCCCGCCCCGAGGCGAGCACCCTGGCCGGCAGCGACCAGGACGAGCCCGACGTTCAGGAGGCGAGGACCTCGTCGAGGGTGGCCTCCGCCGTGTCCTCGTTGGTCTTCTCGGCGAGCGCGAGCTCGCTGACGAGGATCTGGCGGGCCTTCGACAGCAGCCGCTTCTCCCCCGTGGACAGACCGCGGTCCTTCTCGCGGCGCCACAGGTCGCGGACGACCTCGGCCACCTTGATCACGTCACCGGAGGCGAGCTTCTCGAGGTTGGCCTTGTAGCGGCGCGACCAGTTGGTCGGCTCCTCGGTGTGCTCGGCCCGCAGCACCGCGAAGACCTTGTCCAGGCCCTCCTTGCCGACGACGTCGCGCACGCCGACCAGGTCGCAGTTGTCAGCGGGAACCTCGATCGTCAGATCGCCCTGGGCCACCTTGAGCTTGAGGTAGAGCTTCTCCTCGCCCTTGATGGTTCGTGTCTTCATCTCTTCAATGAGAGCGGCCCCGTGGTGGGGGTAGACAACCGTCTCTCCGACCTTGAACGTCATCGTGGTAAAGCCCCTTTCGCGGACTCCAGGATACCACGCACCCGGGCGGCGCAAGAATCATCCGGATGATATTTCCGCTGGTCAGGGGCTTGACAACGACCAATCTCTGTGCATCTGAGGGGCTGTGGGACACCCTCCGGGGTACGCCGCGGGCCGCTTTCCGAGGGTCCCGGCACACCTCTCTCCGAGCGGTGTCGTCGCAGGTGGCACGGCGCGCGGGGACCCGATCCGGGATGGGCGCTACGCTGGAGCCGTGACGACTGCACGCACCCCTCGCCCCACCCGCCGGACCGGCGCGCTCGTCGCCGCCGTCGCGGGTCTCGCCCTGGCCGGATGCTCGGTCAACTCCCCGACGACGACCAACATCGAGTATGCCCCCGCGGACGGCGTCGAGCTCGACGGCGAGGTCGTCGACGTCCGCGACCTGCTCGTGGTCAGCCAGGGTGACGGCGCCCCCGCGGTGATCTCCGGCTCGGTCATCAACACCTCCGCGGAGCCGGTCACGGTCACGGTCTCGGTCGACGGGACCGACCTCACCCCCGAGGTCACGGTGGAGCCTGAGTCCTCGGCACGGCTGGACGACGTCGACCCGGACGGCTCGGATGGGCAGCGGCTCGTCCTGGACGCGCTGGAGTCGCCGGCCGGACAGAACGTCGAGATCCGCATGCAGGTCGAGGGCGGCGAGGCCCTGTCCACCATCGCCCCGGTGCTCCTGCCGCAGGGGCAGTACGCCCAGTTCGCCGACGACGCCGGCGGCACCGTCGAGCCCCCGGCCGAGCACGAGGAGGGCGAGGGCGACCACTGAGGTCGACCCGGCCCCGCCGGCTCCCCCTCCGCTGGCTCAGGCCTCCCGCGGCACCCGCGCGGGGAAGCGCTCGTCGTCCCCGGGCAGCTGTTCGTCGTGCCACACCCCGGTGACGAGGTAGACCACGCGCAGCGCGATCGAGACGGCGTGGTCGGCATACCGCTCGTAGTAGCGGGAGAGCAGCGTCGCGTCCACGGTGACCTGCGTCGACTGCGACCACGACGGGTCGAGCAGCGCCTGGAAGACCTCGCGGTGCAACCGGTCCATGGTGTCGTCGGCCTTCATCAGCTCGGCGGCGCCGTCGGCGTCCTTGCTGCCGATGATCTCTCCGGCCCGCAGCACCATCGCCTCGGCGGTGGTGGCCATCTCGGCGAAGAGCGGGCGCAGCCGCTCGGGCAGGGCGTGCGCCGGGTAGCGCAGCCGCGTCAGCTTGGCCACGTGCCGGGCCAGGTCGCCGCTGCGCTCCAGGTCCGAGCTCATGCGCAGGGCGGTGACCATCTGCCGCAGGTCGGTGGCGACCGGCTGCTGCCGGGCCAGGACGTCGATCGCGCGATTGTCCAGCTCGCGCCGCAGGGCGTCGATGAGCTGGTCGTCGGAGATGACCTCCTGGGCCAGGCCCAGGTCGGTCTCCATGAGCGACCTCGTCGCTCGCTGGAGGGCCGTCGCGGACAGCCGGCTCATCTCGACCAGCTGCTCGCTGATGAGGTCGAGCTCTTCGGTGAACGCGCTGCGCATGCATGCTCCTCGTCGGTCGTCCGTCGTGCGGGGTGGAAGTGGTGCTGCTTTCATTGTCGGCGCCCGGGCAGACGGCGGCACAGTGGGACGGTGGCAGGGGGACGTGAACGACGTGCGACCCGCAGATGAACAGTGACCCGCCAGGACACCGTGCGGGCACTGATGTGCACGAGGCGGTCCCCCGATGACCCTAGGCTGGTCACGTGGAACCACTGACCGCAGGCCTGCTGGGCGCCGCGCTGGGCGTCGTCGCGGTGCTACTGCTGTGGTGGCTGCGGCGCGAGTGGCGGGCGGCCGGGGTGCCGGTCGAGCCCGCACCGGCGGTCGTGGTGCCGGAGGGCGTCAAGGAGGTCCTGTCGGTGCTGCGCTCGGGCGCCATCGTCGTGGACGGCTCGGCCCGGGTGCACGTGGCCACCGGGGCGGCGCTCGCCTTCGGCCTGGTGCGCGAGGAAAACCTGGTCAACGCTGCGCGGCTGCGCGAGCTGGTCGGCCAGGTGCTCGGCGAGCGGTCGGTGGCGGAGGCCGAGCTGGACATCGTCCGCGGCCCGCTGTCCTCGAGCCAGGTGCTGCTGGCGGTGCGGGTCGCGCCCCTCGCCGACGGGCTGGCGCTCATCCTCGTCGACGACCGCACCCAGGCCCGCCGGGTCGAGGCGGTGCGCCGCGACTTCGTCGTCAACGTCAGCCACGAGCTCAAGACCCCGGTCGGCGGCCTCGCGCTGCTCGCGGAGGCGGTGCTGGACGCCGCCGACGACCCGGAGGCGGTGCGCCGCTTCGCCGGCCGCATGACGACCGAGAGCGAGCGGCTCACCCGGCTGGTCGCCGAGATCGTCGACCTGTCCCGGCTCCAGGCCAACGACCTGCTGGCCGACATGGTCCTCGTCGACGTCGCCGCGTGCGCCGCGGAGGCGGTCGAGCAGACCCGGGTGGTCGCCGGTGACCGCACCGTCGTGGCCGCCCCCGCGGGCCGCCCCGAGGAGCTGCGGATCTACGGCGACCGCGAGCTGGTGACGACGGCGATCCGCAACCTGGTCACCAACGCGATCGCCTACTCCGAGGACAGCACCCGGGTGGGCGTCGTCACCCGCCGCACCCAGGACGTCGTCGAGGTGTCGGTCTCCGACCAGGGGCGCGGCATCTCGACCGAAGACCAGGAGCGCATCTTCGAGCGCTTCTACCGCGTCGACCCGGCCCGCTCCCGCCGCACCGGCGGCACCGGGCTCGGGCTGTCCATCGTCAAGCACATCAGCGCCGGGCACGGTGGGTCGGTGTCGGTGTGGAGCGAGGAGGGGCAGGGCTCGACCTTCACCCTCCGCTTCCCCGCCGTCGACGACCCGCGCGCCCCCGGCTCCCCCGCCCCGCACCGCCAGGGCCGACCGGCCCGGGTGCCCGACCCAGCCCACGGCGGGACCCCGCCGCCGACCGCCCTGGCCGCGACGCCCCGAGGAAAGGTGACCCGATGACCCGGATCCTGGTGGTGGAGGACGAGGAGTCCTTCTCCGACCCGCTGTCCTACCTGCTCGAGAAGGAGGGGTATGACGTCACCGTCACCGAGTCCGGGACCGAGGGCCTGGCCGAGTTCGACCGCGGCGGCGCCGACCTGGTGCTGCTCGACCTCATGCTGCCCGGGATGTCCGGTGTGGACGTCTGCCGCGCGCTGCGGCAGCGCTCCAGCGTGCCGGTCATCATGCTCACCGCGAAGGACTCCGAGGTGGACAAGGTCGTCGGGCTCGAGCTCGGGGCGGACGACTACGTCACCAAGCCCTACTCCGGGCGGGAGCTGCTCGCCCGGATCAAGGCGGTCCTGCGCCGGCAGAGCGAACCCGAGGAGCTCATGCCGTCGACGGTCGAGTCGGGTCCGGTTCGGATGGACGTCGAGCGGCATACCGTGTCCGTCCACGGGGAGTCGGTGTCGTTGCCGCTCAAGGAGTTCGAGCTGCTGGAGATGCTGCTGCGCAACGCCGGCCGCGTCCTGACCCGGGGCCAGCTCATCGACCGGATCTGGGGCAGCGACTACGTCGGCGACACCAAGACCCTCGACGTGCACGTCAAGCGGCTGCGGGCCAAGATCGAGCCGGACCCGTCGATTCCGCAGCACATCGTGACCGTGCGCGGGCTGGGCTACAAGTTCGAGACCAGCTGACCCGGGCGGCGTCCTACTTCTTGCCCTGATTGGCGACCTCGTGGATCGCCTCGGCCGCGGCGGCCGGGTCGAGGTAGCGCCCGCCGGGGGTGACCGGGGCGAGGTCGGCGTCGAGCTCGTAGAGCAGCGGGATGCCGGTGGGGATGTTGAGCCCGGCGATGTCCTCGTCGCTGATCCCGTCGAGGTGCTTGACCAGGGCCCGCAGGCTGTTGCCGTGCGCCGCGACCAGCACGGTCTGACCCTCGCGCAGGTCCGGCACGATGTCGCTGTCCCAGTAGGGCAGCATCCGGGCCACGACGTCCTTGAGGCACTCGGTGCGGGGCAGGTCGGCGCCGAGGTCGGCATACCGCGGGTCGCCCGCCTGGGAGAACTCGTCGTCGTCCTCGATGGGCGGCGGCGGGGTGTCGAAGCCGCGACGCCAGGCCATGAACTGCTCCTCGCCGTACTTGTCGCGCGTCTGCGCCTTGTTCAGCCCCTGCAGCGCGCCGTAGTGGCGCTCGTTGAGCCGCCAGTGCCGGTGGACCGGGATCCAGTGCCGGTCGGCGACGTCCAGCGCCGTGTTGGCGGTCGTGATGGCGCGCCGCAGCAGGGAGGTGTGCAGCACGTCCGGCAGCAGCCCCTCCTCCCGCAGCAGCTCGCCGGCGCGGCGCGCCTCCTCGTGCCCGTTCGGGGTCAGGTCGACGTCGACCCAGCCGGTGAAGAGGTTCTTCTCGTTCCACTGGCTCTCACCGTGGCGGAGCAGGATCAGGGTGTGTGCGGCCTCGCTCATGGCGCCCACCCTACCGATCGCTGGGGTCCTCGCCCGAGTCGGACAGCGAGTCGGGCACGGTGTCCCGCGGGGCGTCGGGCAGCGACTCCAGCTCGGCCCGGAAGGCCTCGAGGTTGGCGGTCGACTCGCCGCGGTCGAGGCGCCAGGCCCACTCGCGCCGGATCGAGGTCCAGAAGCCGAGCCGCAGCAGCTCGTTGAAGGGCTCGTCGCAGGCGGCGAGCACCGCGCCGAGCAGGTCGTCGAGCACGTCCTCCTCGAGGCCGGCCAGCGGCACGCGCCCGGTGAGGTAGACGTCGCCGCTGCGGTCCACGGCATACCCCACGCCGGGCAGCCGCAGCGCGCGTCGCAGCAGGTAGCGGTAGACCGCCTCGTGGTTCTCGTCCGGGTTGCGGACGACGAAGGCGCGCAGCTCCAGCGAGCGCTGGCCGACGACGAGCGAGACCACGGTGCGCAGCTTGCGCTCCCCGGGCAGCGTGACGACCGTCTCCCCGGCGCGGGTGCCCGCCTCCCAGTCCACGTCGAGCGCGTCGAGGTGGGCGCGCAGCGTCGCGAGCGCGGTCTCATCCATGGTGTCCTCCTCGGCGGGCGGTCACGGCGGCGGCGTAGGCGTCGAGCAGGGCGTCGACGGTGCGCTCCCAGGAGTATGCCTGCGCGTGCTCCTGCGCGCGCCGCACCCAGTCCTCGTCCGCCCCGTCCGAGGCGTGGGCCGCGAGCACCTGCTCGAGCGCGTCCGCCCAGTCGCCGGGGTCGTGCCCGTCGACGAGCACCCCGACGTCGCCGACCGCGAGCGGGAGCCCGCCGACCCGCGCCACCACGACGGGCGTGCCGCAGGCCAGCGCCTCGACGGCGACGAGACCGAAGGACTCGTGGTGCGAGGGCACCGCCACGACGTCCGCCGCCCGCATCCACGTCGCGAGCTCCTCCCGGGAGACGGGCGGGCCGAGGTGCAGCAGGTCGTCGACACCCTCCTCGCGCGCGACCTGGCGCAGCCCGTCGGGCCGGGCCAGACCGGAGCCGGAGAGGCCGCCGAGGACCGTCACGACCAGCCGGTCCCGCCGCGCCGCGTCACGCCGCACCAGCTCACCCGCGGCGCGCACGAGCACGTCCGGGCCCTTGAGTGGCTGGATCCGCCCGACGAAGAGCAGCACCTCCGCCTCCGCCGGCAGCCCGACGGCCTGCCGGGCCGTCTGCCGGTCGCCGGGATGGAAGGTGTCCAGGTCCACCCCGGGTGGCACGACGTGAACCGCGGCCGGGGCCGCGGCATACAGCTCGACGAGGTCGCGCGCCTCGTCGGGGGTGTTGGCGACCAGCGCGTCGGCGCGGTCGACGAGCTCGACCTCCCCGTCGATCCGCGCCTGCGGCTCGGGCAGGTCGCCGGCGGCCAGCGCGCGGTTCTTGACCCGGGCCAGGGTGTGCATGGTCTGCACGAGCGGCACGTCGAAGCGGCGCGAGGTGAGCCCGCCGGCCTGACCGCTGAGCCAGTAGTGCGCGTGGATGACGTCGTAGTGGCCCTCCGCGAGCCCGGCGACGTGCCGCGACAGGTCGTCGGCGAACTCGCAGACGTGCCCCGGCAACACCTCTTTGGGCACTCCCTCCAGCGGTCCGGCGGGGACGTGGTGGACGCTGACCGG
This sequence comes from Serinicoccus marinus DSM 15273, assembly GCF_008386315.1. Classification (NCBI taxonomy): domain Bacteria; kingdom Bacillati; phylum Actinomycetota; class Actinomycetes; order Micrococcales; family Ornithinimicrobiaceae; genus Serinicoccus; species Serinicoccus marinus. The sequence goes on from NZ_CP043808.1 coordinate 2,776,067, forward strand.
CAGCCCCGGCTCCAGCTCGACGCTGCGCGCCTGGTCGGCGTCGGTGGCCCGGGTGAAGATGTCGACCTCCACCCCGCGCCGGGCGAGCTCGGCGGCCGTCTCCACGACGTAGACGTTGAGGCCGCCGGCGTCACCGGTCCCGGGGCGCAGCAGCGGCGAGGTGTGCAGCGAGACCATCGCGACCCGCCGCACCGGGGGGTGCCGGTCCGGATCCTCGCTCACGGGCGCCAGTCTGGCACGCCGGGCTGCCTAGGCTGGGCCCATGCCGCCGCCCGCCCGCCGCCCCGTCGGCACCGTGACGCGCGGCACGACCAACCCCAACCGGCTGCGGCGGGTGGACCGCTGGATCGGGTATGTCCTGGGCGGGCTGCTGCGCTCCGCCGCCGGGCCCCCGGTGGTCGTCGACCTCGGCTACGGCGCCTCCCCGGTCACGGTGCTCGAGCTGGCGGACCGGTTGCGCGGGGTCCGGGAGGACGTGCGCGTCGTGGGGGTGGAGATCGACCCGGAGCGGGTGGAGCGCGGCCGACCGCTGGCCGACCCGCCGTGGGTGGACTTCGCGCGCGGCGGCTTCGAGGTGCCGCTGCCGGCGGGGCTGGGCGCCGACGCACGGCCGCTGGTGTGCGGGCCTTCAACGTGCTGCGGCAGTACGACGAGGTCGAGGTCGGGCCGGCCTGGCAGCGGGTGGTCGACCGGCTGGCTCCCGGCGGGTCGCTGGTCGAGGGCACCTGCGACGAGCTGGGCCGGCTCGCGGCGTGGGTGGACGTGCGCCGAGGGGCGGACGGGGTGGCGACGCCGCGGACGCTCACGATCTCGCTGCGGCTGGCCGGCCTGGAGACGCCCTCGGTGGTCGCCGAGCGGCTGCCCAAGGCGCTCATCCACCGCAACGTGCCGGGCGAGCGGGTGCATACCGTGCTCGGCGCGCTGGACCGGGCCTGGGAGCGCGCGGCGCCGCTGGCGAGCTTCGGCGCCCGGCAGCGCTTCGTCGCGACCGCGCGCTCGCTGCGCGAGGACGGCTGGCCGGTCGTGGACGGCCCGGCGCGGTGGCGCCTCGGCGAGCTCGGCCTCGACTGGGCCGCCGTCGCGCCCTCCTGATCAGCCCCTCGCGCCCCGACCGGACCTACCGTGTGTCCGCCTCTGCGGCGTCCGGGAGGTCTGTCCGGTCACCAGGGGCCGTAGGGCCCCATGTGGGTGTTGGAGCCGCCGCGGCCCTGGACCGACTTGACCGCGGGGCGGACGTCGGCGAGGTAGACCGCCGCGGCGACGACGGCGATGACGTTGAAGATCGACAGTGCCGACCCGATCGAGATGAAGCCGAGCAGGGTGGCGCCGCCCGTGATGAGCGACCAGAAGGTCTTGGTGCGCTTGCCCGCGGCGACGAAGGCGTCCTGGCGGGTGCGCAGGCAGTCGACCAGCGCCCACACCATCATGGCGAAGAGGCCGAGGCTCAGGACCAGCTCGACCATGTTCTGCGCCTCGTAGATCACACCCATGCCGATCAGCGTAGCCCTCGTCCCTGGGCGCGGCACCCAGGACGGGCGGGGCGCTCAGGTGTCGACGATCAGCGTGACCGGGCCGTCGTTCACCAGCTCGACCTCCATCATCGCGCCGAAGCGCCCGGTCGCGACCTCGATCCCCCGGCCCCGCAGCTCGGCGACCACCGCGTCGACCAGCGGCTCGGCCACCGGCCCCGGTGCCGCCTCCCCCCACGAGGGCCGCCGCCCCTTGCGGGTGTTGCCGTAGAGCGTGAACTGGCTGACCACGAGGACCGCCCCGCCGCTGTCCGCGACCGACTGCTCGTCGCGCAGGATGCGTAGCTCGGCGATCTTGCGGGCAGTCGTCTCGACGTCCGACGGACCGTCGTCGTGGGTGGCCGCCACCAGCGCGAGGATCCCGGGGCGGTCGATGGCGCCCACGACCACGCCGTCGACCCGGACCGCCGCCCGGCTGACCCGCTGCAGGACGGACCGCACCTCAGCCCTGCCCCCGCAGCACCGCGCGCACCTCGCCGACCGGCTCCCCGTGGCCGCGGACGACCGCCCGGGCGTCGAGCGCGTCCATGGTCGGTCCGGCCTGCGGGCCGAGCCCGTCGACCCCCGCCCGGCGCAGGACCGCGGTCGTGACGACGACCCGCGCACGCTCGCCCCCGTCGGTGATCTTCACCGACAGCCCGCGCCCGTCCGCCAGGCCGACGGCATACACCGACTCGGCGCCGTCCTTGGCGATGAGGCCCGGGACGGCGGAGATGAGCTCGGTGACGTCGCGGCCAGTGCCCCCGAGGAACTCCGGGTGGCTGCGGATCGCCTCGGCGACCCGGCCGGCCTCGGTGCCCGGCTCGGCGGCGGCGATCCGGCCGAAGGCGCGCGCCAGCCCGGCCGAGGAGACCCCCAGCGCCGGCGCGCCGCACCCGTCCACGGTGGCCACCTCGACCCGCTCACCGGTGAACTCCTCGATCACCTCGACCACGAGCCGCTGCAACGGGTGCCCCGGGTCGAGGTAGGTCGCGGTGTCCCACCCGGCGGCGACGCAGGCCGCGAGCATGCCCGCGTGCTTGCCCGAGCAGTTCTGCCCGAGCGAGGTCGGGGGTGCACCGTCCCGGATCCAGGCACGCCGCTCGTCCTCGTCCAGCGGGAGGTCGGGGGTGTTGCGCAGCGCCGACTCGTCCAGCCCCACGGCGGCGAGGATGCGGCGCGCGCCGTCCAGGTGGCGCTGCTGCCCGGAGTGGCTGGCGCTGGCCAGGGCGAGCAGCTCGCCCTGCAGGTCCGCGCCGGCGCGCAGCATCGCGATCGCCTGCATCGGCTTGAGCGAGGAGCGCGGCAGGACCGGGGCGTCGACGGGGCCCACCGCCACTTCGACGGTCCCGTCGGCGTCGGTCAGCGCGACGACACCGTGGTGCACCGACTCCACGAACCCGCCGCGGACCACCTCCGCGACGACGGGGGCGTCGGCCAGCGGCGAGTCGGAGGTCTGCTGCGTCGATGAGGGCATGGCCTCGATCCTGCCAGGTCAGGACTGGCGCGCCCGCGGCCCGTCAGCCGGGACGATCGCCGTCTGGGCGGCGGCGGTGCCGTCGGCGAGCAGCGTCAGACCCGGGTCGAGGGTCCGCTTGACCAGCGCGAGCGCGACCGGGCCGTCCTCGGCGTGCCGGGCGACGCTGGTGAGCTGCCCGACGGGTCGCCCGCCGTCGAGCGGCGTGAGCTCCGCGCCCGCCTCGGGGATGACGTGGCCCGAGCCGTCCAGGTGCAGGAAGACGACCCGGCGCGGCGGTCGGCCGAGGTTCTTCACCCGGGCGACCGTCTCCTGGCCCCGGTAGCAGCCCTTGTGCAGGTGCACCGCGGTCCGCAGCCAGTCCAGCTCGTGCGGGATCGTGCGGTGGTCGGTGTCGACGCCCGCGCGCGGGCGCCAGGCCGCGACGCGCAGGGCCTCGGCGGCCCAGGTGCCGGCCAGCGGCCGGTCGCCGACGGCCGCGGCGAGGTCCTCCCGGGGCACGATCAGCTCGCGCCAGGCCCGTCCGGTGCCGGGGTGCTCGGCGCCCTCCGGCCCGTAGCTGAAGGTGTCGCCCACCGGCCCCGGCCACGGGTCGACCCACGCGACCGGCTCCCCGTCGACCGACTCGCGCGAGACCGGCTCGCCGAGCACGGCATACGCGGCGCTGACGTCCTCGACCTCGACGCGCAGCATGAAGCGCATCGAGTCCAGCCACCCGGCCACCGCGGGCGCGGCCCCGGGCTCGGTCGTGATCCAGGTGCGCTCGCCGTCGTCCACGAGGTGCAACGCGTGCTCGACGTGCCCCTTCGGCGACAGGATGAGCGTCTCGGTCGAGCGGCGCGGCGGCAGGTCGGTCAGCTGCTGGCTCGTGAGCGAGTGCAACCAGCTGAGCCGGTCCGGGCCGGAGACCGTGACCACCCCGCGGTGCGACAGGTCGACGACGGCCAACCCCTCGGCGAGCAGCCGCTGCTCCCGGTGCGGGTCGCCGTAGTGCGCCGCGACCCCGGCGTCCGGCCCCTCGGCCTCGACCGCTCCGGGCCGGTCCAGCAGCACATGCATGGGTGCGTCCTTCCTCGTCCTGACCTGCACCTCCACGGTACGCGCGTCCAGGGATCCCCGAGGAACCGGCCGTAGACTCCGGTCGCATGAGGGATGACGACATCTCCGGGCCGGCGCGCCCCGGCACCCCCCGCGAGCCCCGCCGCCGACGCCCGCTGCGCGCCCTCGCCGCCGGCATCGGCGTCCTGGCGCTGCTCGGCGTCCTCGCGCTCGGCGGGTATGCCTTCTATCTCCAGCGGACGGTCGAGGGCAACATCGAGCGGGAGGACCTCAACGCGCAGGACGACGCCACGGTGACGATCTCCCCGGACCGCTTCGGGACCACGCAGCCAGACGAGGACCCCGACGCCGAGGGCTCGGTCGACCTCGACGGCCCGGTGGAGACCGACGAGGAGGGCACCGCCCCGATCGTCGGCGAGGACGGCGAGGCCGTCGACGTCGGCGAGAGCGAGTTCCAGGCGCAGACCCCGGCACGTCCCGCCGAGGCCGGTGAGGCGCAGAACTTCCTCATCATCGGCTCGGACAGCCGGGACCTGTCGGTGGAGCGGGGCCGCTCCGACGTCATCGTGCTCATGCACATCAACGACGAGCGGGACCGGGTCGACCTCGTCCACTTCCCCCGCGACCTGTTCGTCCCCATCGCCGGCACCGGCGGCTCCTCCAAGATCAACGCCGCCTACGCCTACGGCGGCGCCCCGCTGCTGGTACAGACGCTCCAGCCGCTGGTGGACGTGCCCATCGACCACGTCGTCGTGGTCAACTTCCAGAGCTTCCAGGCGATGACCGACTCCATCGGCGGGGTCGACGTCAACGTGGCCGAGGCATCCCCGGGTTTCCCCGCGGGCGTCATGCACATGGACGGCGCGACCGGGCTGGAGTTCGTGCGCGAGCGGTATGCCCTCTCCCAGGGCGACATCTCCCGGGGCCAGCGCCAGCAGGCCTTCATCCAGGGGATCATGACCAAGGCGCTGTCCCGGGAGACGCTGACCAACCCGGCACGGCTGGCGCGCTTCGTCGACGCCGCGACGACCAACCTGACCGTCGACGCCGACCTGCAGGTGGGTGAGATGCGCGACCTGGGCTTCCAGATGCGCGGCGTGCGCGGCGGCGACATCCACTTCGAGACCGCCCCGTGGAGCGGCATCGAGAACCACCCGGTCGCCGGGTCCATCGTGGTCATGGCGCAGGACCAGATGGCCACCCTCTCCGAGCACCTGAAGAACGACACCATGGAGGACTACACCGATCCGGTGTCCCCCCGGTCCGGCTTCGGCGGCTGACCCGCGGCGGGGCGGCCTCCCGCCACCCGCCCCTACGATGGTCGGATGCCCATCGAACTCGACCCGACCATGCACCACGACAACGCGCCGCTGGCCTGGCTGCTCGGCTCCTGGGCCGGTGCGGGCGTCGTCGGCTACCCGACGATGGAGTCCCGCAACTTCGGCCAGGAGGTCGAGGTGACCCACGACGGGCGGCCCTTCCTGCACTGGTCCTCGCGCACCTGGCTGCTGGACGAGCAGGGCGGCAAGGACGAGCTCTTCGCCGTCGAGTCCGGCTTCTGGCGCCCGCAGCCCGACGGCGAGGTCGAGCTGCTGCTGTCCCACCCCACCGGCGTCGTGGAGATGTACTACGGCAAGACCGACCAGGCCAAGGTCGAGGTGGCGACGGACAGCATCGTCCGCAGCCCACGCTCCCGCGACTACTCCGCCGCCCAGCGGCTCTACGGGTATGTCGGGGGCAACCTCATGTGGGTGATGGACATGGCGGCGGACGGCCACGAGATGCAGTCCTTCATGTCCGCCGAGCTCAAGCGCGTCTGAGCCCGGCGCCGCGGCCTCAGCCGGGGAAGGCGGACGGGACGAAGGCCAGCCCGACGAGGTAGGGCACGACCCCGACGACGAGCACCGACACCACCCCGGCGACGAGGCGGGGCCGGGGGTGGGCCAGTGGCGGCAGCCCGACGAGCACGCTGCGCATGGCGTGGCTGAGCGCGCCCGCGGCCACCCCGAGGACCAGCCAGGTCGTCGGGCTGGCGTGCAGCGTGAGCGCGACCGCCAGGGCCGCAGCCCCGCCGGACAGCATCGCGAGTGCCATGGCCCAGCCGCGCAGCGGTGCCCAGAGACCCAGCAGGTCGCTGAGCGAGGACGCCCCCGCCGCGCCGAGCGCCGCGAGCAGCAGCGCGATGCCCTCCGCCGTGTGGCTCGCCGGCACCATGAGGATCCCGCAGCCCACCAGCGCCAGCCCCAGCACCACCGAGCTGATCGACTGCACCACCCGCGGCCTGCCGTCCCGGCGGAAGAGCTGGTGCACGAAGGCCGCGATCATCGCCAGCGCGAGCGCGGCCGGTGCCCACACCAGCCACGGCTCCTCCTCGCGGACGCCGACCGCCGTCACCAGCGCGAGTCCGCCGACGAGCAGCACCCCGACCGTGCCGCGGGGCGAGGGCAGGCCGAAGGTCCCCGACCAGCCCCAGGCGACGACGACGGTGCACGCGGCCAGACCCACGGCCAGCAGCCAGGTAGCCGCCACCGCCGCCAGCGCCAGCAGCCCGGAGACGACGAGGACGACCAGGGCCAGCGACCCCACGAGCCCCCGGGTCGGGCGGTCCGCGGGGCGCTCGCCGGGCGTCGGGTCGGGCATACCCTCCATCTTGCCGCACGCACGCTGGTCCGGACCGGAGGCGCAGGCTCCCTATCCTGGGTGCGTGGCCGACCTGGTCCTGCTGACCCCCCGCCCCGCCGACGACGCGTCGGCGGCGCTCGTGCTGCCCGGGCTCTCGCTGCTCCCGCACCGCGTGTCGGTGTCGGGGATGGACGTCGGCGCGCTGGTGAGCCGCGGCGACAGAGAACCGGACCTCGTGCTGGTCGACGCGACGGCCGACCTGGTGCAGGCCCGCGGGGTGCTGCGGTCGCTGTCGGCGCTGGAGCTGTCCGTGCCCGTCCTCGCGGTGGTCGGGGAGGGCGCGCTCGCGGTCTCGACGAGCAGTGGCCGCTGGACGACCTCGTCCTCACGACCGCCGGGCCGGGCGAGCTGGCGGCCCGGCTGCGGCTCGCGCTGGGGCGCGGACCGCGGGGGGCGGGTGCTGCGGACGCGGCCGCCGTCGAGCGGTCCTCCCCCGACGGGCCCGAGGCGATCCGGGTGGCCGACGTCGTGGTCGACGAGGCGAGCTGGACGGTGCGGGCCGGCGGCCGGGCGCTGGACCTGACCTTCAAGGAGTTCGAGCTGCTGCGCTACCTCGTGCAGCGGCCCGGACGGGTCGTCACCCGTGACACCCTGCTGCAGGAGGTCTGGGGCGGCGACTACTACGGCGGCACCCGGACCGTCGACGTGCACATCCGACGGCTGCGGGCCAAGCTGGGGCCGGAGCGCGAGTCCCTCATCGGGACGATCCGCGGGGTGGGCTACCGGTTCACCGGGGCACGCGGTCCCGAGCGCCCCGGCTCCGTGCCAGACTGACCCCCATGCCTGGACCGCGGCCCGACATCGACGAGCTCCCCGCACTGCCCGGCCAGCTGTCCGGGGACGTCCTCGCCCTGGCCGTGCGCGCGGCCCGGCACGACGGCGTCAAGCCGCTCTCGGAGCAGACGGTGCTGCAGGCGCGGCGGCTTCCCGAGCAGGTGGGCAGCCACGAGACCGGGACACATCTCGTGCTGCGCGCCGAGGACGGCGGAGCTGTGGTGGGCTACGGCCACGTCGACCGCAGCGACCCGGACTCCCCCGCGGCCGAGATCGTCGTCGACCCGGACAGCCGACGCCGTGGGCTCGGCGGCGCCCTGCTCGACCACGTGCTGCGGCGCTGGCCGCAGGTCCGGCTGTGGAGCCACGGCGACCTGCAGGACGCCCGGACGCTCTACGGCTCGCGCGGGCTGCGGGTGGTGCGCGAGCTGTGGCAGATGTCCCGACCGCTGGCCGGCGAGTGGTCCGACCTGCCGGACCGGGTCGAGCTGCCGGACGGATTCGCGGCCCGGTCCTACCGCGTCGGCGACGACGACGAGGCCTGGCTCGCGGTCAACGCCCGCGCCTTCGCCGACCACCCCGAGCAGGGCCGGATGACGCTCGCGGACCTGCGGGACCGCCAGGACGAGCCGTGGTTCGACCCCTCCGGCTTCCTCGTCGTCGACGACACCACCGAGGTCGACGCCGAGGGCACGCCGCGGCTGGCCGCCTTCCACTGGACCAAGGTGGAGACCGACCACCCGGACACCGGCGAGGTCTACGTCGTCGGGGTCGACCCGGACTACCAGGGCCGCGGTCTCGGCTCGGCCGTCACCCTGCTCGGGCTGCAGCACCTGCGCAACCGCGGGGTCGAGACAGCGACCCTCTACGTCGACGGCGACAACGACCCGGCGATCGCCACCTACCACCGCCTCGGCTTCGAGCGCTCCGCCATCGACGTCATGTATGCCGCGGGAGACGCGGAGGCATGAGCGGGGGCGGTCCCCCGGTCGTGCGCGCCGGAGGGGTGCTGCCGGTGCGCCGGCACGACGGGGTCCTGCAGGTGGCGCTGGTCCACCGGCCGAAGTACGACGACTGGTCCTGGCCCAAGGGCAAGCTCGACCGGGGCGAGGACTTCCCCTCCGCCGCGGTGCGCGAGACCTGGGAGGAGACCGGGCTGCGGGTGCGGCTGCGGACCCCGCTGCCGCCGGCGCGCTACCGCCTCGCGGGCGGGGCGGACAAGCTCGTCCACTACTGGGCCGGGGAGGTGCTGGACGGGTCCGGCGCCCTGGAGCACGAGGTCGACGAGGTCGCCTGGCTCTCGCCGACGCTGGCGGGCCGTCGGCTCAGCTACCCCCGTGACCGGGACCAGCTCGACGCCCTCGTCACGCTGGACGCCGCGGACCGGCTCGCCACCTGGACACTGCTCGTGGTGCGGCACGCCCTGGCCGTCCCCCGGTCGGACTGGGAGGACCCGGACACCGAGCGCCCCCTCACCGGCGCCGGGCGGCGACGCTCACGCGGCCGCGTGCAGGACCTGCTGCGCGCCTACGGTCCCGAGGTGGTGATCTCCAGCCCGTCGGTGCGCTGCGCGGACACGGTGGCACCCTTCGCCTCGGCCGACGGCATACCCCTCGTCACCAAGAAGGGTCTGTCCGAGGAGGGCTTCGCCGCAGATCCCCACAAGCTGGTCAAGCACGTCGACCGGGTGCTCGCCCGCGGGGTGTCGACGGTGCTGTGCTCGCACGGCCCGCTGCTGCCCGACCTCGCCGGGATGCTGCTGGCCCGCGCCGACCCGACCCTGGACTCCTCGGACCGCCGCATGCTCGGCCGGCTGGCGACGAAGGCGATGGACAAGGGCGAGGTGCTGGCCTGCACGATGCTCGGGAGCGGCCGCTCGGCCCGCGTCGTCGCGGTGGAGCGGCACCGGCCCGCCTGACGTGGGCCTGAACTGCCCTGGAACAAGTGATGCGTGCCGGGCCGGGAGCGCCTCTCGGCGCGTGGCCGCTCGAAGCGGCGAATGTTGGAGCCCGGGGCTGCCGCGGCCCGGCACGCACTGCACAACGGTACGCCTGGGCCGGATGTTCCCCAAACCTGGACCGGGCGCGTCCAAGGGTGCGCGACTGCAGCGGATATGTCGCCCGCCCGGGCGATTCCACGACATACCCGCTGCAGTCGCGCCGTCGGGGCCGGAGGGTCAGTGCAGGTCGCCCAGGCGCCACAGCCGGGCGCAGGCGGTGAGGTCGTCGGCGGTGTCCCGCAGCCGCGCCGCACGGTTGACCTGCTTGGTGGGGATGTCGCCGCCGCCCGGCTCTGCCAGCCCGACCGCCATGACGTGGCAGAAGGCGCTGGCCCGCTCCAGGGCGATCGCGAAGTCACCGGTGAAGATGCCGCCCAGGATCTGCTCGGTCAGGTGGCGCAGGCCGTCCGGGTCGGGCGGCTCGGCGACCCCGGCGATGGCGCGGTAGACCTCCGCGTGGCCGGAGCCCGCCGCGAACTGGCGCCCGACCTCCTCCGGCTGCCGCAGCACCCACTCGTGCAGCAGGTAGAGCCGCCACAACGCCCCCGGCAGGGTGCGCGCGGGCCGGTCCGACCAGAGCTGGGCGACGGTCGCCAGCCCCACCTCGCCGACGAGCCCGACGAGGCGGGAGGTGAGCTCGTGGTCGCCCGCTGACTCCGCCCGGCCGCGACCGACGACGAGCTCGGCGCTGCGGTGGGCGGCCTCGGCCAGCTCCAGCGGGTCGGCGCCACCCCCGGCGTCCTCGAGCCGGTCCGGCGGCCGCAGCGTCGGACGGTGGAAGTGCCGGCGTCCCTGCTCCTCGCTCATCGGGTCGTCACCACCACGCTGTCCGGGCCCAGCCGCAGCACACCGCCGTCGCCGGGGTCCCCGGGCGGGAAGGTGGCGAGCACCTCACCGGCCGGGACGTCGCGCTCCACGGTGCCCTCGCCCCCGAGCCGCGCCACGACCACGACACCCGGCCGCTCGACCGTGAGGATCTCGCCGCCCCGGCCGTCATCCTCACGGACGACGCTCGCGGTGGTGCCCCGGGCGGCGGCGGGCGTCGCGGCCCGCCACCGCAGCAGGGTGCGGTAGAGGTCGAGCATCCGGGCGTGCTCGTCGTCCCCGACCTCGGACCAGTCGAGGGTGGAGGCGGCCACCGTGCCGGCGTCCTGCGGGTCCGGCACCTGACCGGCCCAGCCGTGCTCGGCGAACTCCGCCTGCCGGCCCTCCCGGATGGACTGCGCCAGCCACTCCTCCTCGTGGTCGGTGAAGTACTGCCACGGGGTGCTCGCCGCCCACTCCTCGCCCATGAAGAGCATCGGGGTCCACGGTGCGGTGAGCAGCAGCGCCGCCCCCACGGCGTGCCGTCCCGCAGGGAGGCCGTGGTGGATGCGGTCGCCGACCGCCCGGTTGCCGATCTGGTCGTGCGTCTGCAGCGAGGCGACGAAGCGCCACGGCTCGGTCACCTCCAGGTCGACCGGGCGGCCGTGCGCCCGCTCGCGGAAGCTGGAGAACGTGCCGTCGTGGAAGAACGGCGTGCGGCCCAGCACCGCGGGGATCGCTCCCGGGTCGGCGAAGTCGGCGTAGTAGCCCTGCGCCTCGCCGGTGAGCAGCACGTGCAGCGCGTGGTGCACGTCGTCGGCCCACTGGCCGTGCAGCCCGAGCCCGCCGGCACCCCCGGGACCGCGGCGGGAGACGGTGGCCGGGTCGTTGCGATCGGACTCGGCGACCAGGCTGCGGGGTATGCCGGTGCGCGCCGCGATCTCGTCCGCGAGCGCGGCCAGCTCCTCCAGGAGGTGCACGGCGCGCTCGTCGTGCAGGGCGTGCACGGCATCCAGCCGGAGCCCGTCGAGGTGGTAGTCCTGCAGCCACATCGCGGTGTTGTCGAGCAGGTAGGCCCGCACCTCGTCGCTGCCCGGCCCGTCGAGGTTGACCGCGTCGCCCCACGGCGTGTGGTGCCGGTCGGTGAAGTAGGGCCCGGCCTGCGAGAGGTAGTTGCCGCTCGGGCCGAGGTGGTTGTAGACGACGTCGAGCCACACCGCGAGGCCCGCGGCGTGGGCGGCGTCGACGAAGGCGGCGAGGCCCGTCGGCCCGCCGTAGGCGTCGTGCACGGCATACGGCGCGACCCCGTCGTAGCCCCACCCGTGGCGGCCGGGGAAGGCGGCCACGGGCATGAGCTCGACCACGGTGATCCCGAGGTCCACGAGGTGGTCCAGGCGCTCGGCGGCGGCCGCGAAGGTGCCCTCCGGGGTGAAGGTCCCGACGTGCAGCTCGTAGACCGCGGCGCGCTCCATCGGCACCCCGGTCCAGGCGTCGTCGGACCAGGCGAAGGCGTCGGGGTCCACCAGCCTGCTGGGCGCGTGCACCCCGTCCGGCTGGTGCCGCGACCGCGGGTCCGGGACGGCGGTCCCGCCGTCCACGGCGAAGGCATACCGGCCGTCGTGCGGCGCCGGGTCCGCGGTGGCGGCCCACCAGCCGCCCTCCCCGCGCTCCATCGGCACCCGAGCGGCGTCCGCCTCCTCGGGTCGGGCGCCGAGCAGCAGGTCGACCCGGTCGGCGTCGGGTGCCCAGAGCGTGAACTCGTGCGTCATCGGGCTCCCTCCCGCAGGTGGTCGGCGCGGACCAGTAGCGCGGCCGGCCCCTGGGCGAAGACCTCGGCGGCGAGCAGGCCCTCCGCGCCGACCTCGTGCTCAGTGCCGGTGAGCGCGTCGACCCACAGGTCCGGCGGCAGGGGTATGCGGGTGTCGCCGAGTCCGCCCTCGGCGCCGAGGCTGCGTGGGGCCCGGATGGTGAGGGTCGCGGCGACGTCGCCGCGCAGGAAGCCCAGGACGTGCGGGCCCGCCTCGACCGGGCGGTAGCCGGCACCGGGACCGTAGGCCTGCGGCAACCAGGCGCGCAGCCGCAGCACCCGTGAGGTGACCCAGAGCACCTCGTCGGAGAGGTCGCCGGTCCAGCCGGTCGCGTCCAGCCGCTCCAGCCGGGCGATCCGCTCGTCGTAGTCGACGGGGCGGCGGTTGTCGGGGTCGACGAGGGACAGGTCGACGACGCCGGAGCCTTGGTAGGTGTCCGGGATGCCGGGGAGGGTGAGCTGCAGGATCTTCTGGGCGAGCGTCAGGGTGCGCGTCGTCAGCACGTTGTCCGCGAGGGTGTCGCCGATGGCCCCGGTGACCTCCCCGCCGTCGAGCATCTCCCGGGCCAGGGCCAGGACCCGGGCCTCGTAGTCCTCGTCCTGGTCGGTCCAGGTGGTGTGCTCCTTGCCCTCGCGCATCGCCTTGGTGAGGTAGGCCTCGAGGCGGTCCGCGTCGACCGGCCCGGCACCGACGAGGGTCTGCCAGATGAGGTGCGCGGTCGGGGCGTCCACGCCGTGCCGGTCGGCGGCCGCCCGGGCGGCGGCCGAGACCCGTGACCATCCCTCGGCGTCGCCGGAGACCGCGAGGATGCGGGCCCGGACGTCCTCGCTGCGCTTGGTGTCGTGCGTGGACAGCGTGGTCATGCCCAGGGGCCAGTGCTCGGCCTGGTGCTCGGCCCACGCGTGCAGCGTCGCGACACCGCGCCCGGCGTCGAGCCCCACGGAGGGGTCGGCGCCGACCTCGTTGAGCGCGACCAGCCGGTGCCAGCGGTAGAAGGCGGTGTCCTCGATCCCCTTGGCCATGACCGGGCCGGTGGTCTGCTGGAAGCGGATGCACAGGTCCGCCGCGGCGGCCGGGTCGGCGGCGCACCCCTGCGGGTCGGCGAGCACGGCGACGAGGGCGTCGATCTCCGGTCGCAGGTCGGGGCGGGTGGCCAGCGCCCGCTCCTGGCCCGTGAACAGCGGCGCGACCATCGCCTCGTCGTGCTCGCCCGGAGGCGCGCCGGGGCGGACGTAGGCGCGGTAGACGTGGACGGACACGAGCAGCTCGAGCAGCGCCTCGCGCAGCCGCTGCGGGTCGTGCCCGGGCAGCGCCTCGGTCGCGCGCCGCAGCAGCCGGGCCATCTCGGGCCGCAGCAGCTCGGTGGCGGCCAGCCGCTTGCACCGCTCGATCTCCACGTGGACGTCGGGCTCACCGCCGGTCGCCTCCCACGCGCGGCTGACGACCTCGGTCGTGGTCGGGTCGACCAGGGCCGCCGACAGTGCGGCGTTGGCGTCGTAGCCGGTGGTCCCGGTGCACTGCCAGCCGGCGGGCAGCCGCTCGTCCCCCTCGAGGATCTTCTCCACCCAGATCGGGGTGCCCGGCCGGACCGCCGCGCTCAGCTGCTCGAGGTAGGCCGTGGGGTCGGCCAGCCCGTCCGGGTGGTCGATGCGGAAGCCGTCGACCACGCCGCCGTGGTGCAGCTCGAGGAGCAGCTCATGCGTCGCCGCGAAGATGTCCGGCTCCTCGACCCGGACCCCGATGAGCCCGTCGACCTCGAAGAACCGGCGGTAGTTGAGGACGTCCGCGGCGTCCCGCCACGAGGCGAGCAGCCAGCGCTGGGCGTCCAGCACGGCGCGCAGCGCCGCCTGCGACGTCGATCCGTGCGGGTGCTCCGCGGCGAGCCGGTCGGTGCCCGGCGCGAGCGGGAGCACCTGCTCGTAGTAGCGGGCCACGGGCATACCCGCCGCCGGTCCCTCGTCGTCACGGCCGGTGCCGAGGGTGATCTCGCCCCGACCGAGCACCGCGTCGAGGTCGTCGCCGAGGACGGGCAGCCCGAGGCGTCCGCCGAGGTGGTCCCAGTCGACGTCGAACCAGGCGGCGCGGGCCGCGGTCGGCCCGTCACGCAGGACCTCCCAGAGCGGGGCGTTGCGCCACAGCGGGGCGACCATCGCCATGTGGTTGGGCACGACGTCGACCACGACGCCCAGGCCGAGGTCGTGACAGGCGCGGGCGAGCGACTCCAGCCCGGCCCGACCGCCGATCTCCGGGTTCACCTCGGTGTGGTCCAGCACGTCGTAGCCGTGCTCGGACCCCGGGACCGCGGTGAGCACCGGGGAGAGGTAGACGTGGCTGACCCCGAGGGCGTGCAGGTAGGGCACGACCTCCTCGGCGTCGGCGCAGGTGAAGCCCGCGTGCAACTGCAGGCGGTAGGTGGCGGTCAGGGGGCGGGTGCTGGTCGCTGTCATGACGCGCCCAGTCTCTCACCGGTATGCCTGCCCCGGTCCCGGTCGACCCGTCCTGTCAGCCGGACCCGTGCCAGCGGGCATACCAGCCGAGCACGGCGAGCACCGCGACCACCGCCACCGCGGTGGCGAGCACGGCGGCGAGCCGCCAGCGGCGGGTCTGCACCCGGTCGTGCACGGCCAGGCTCTGCGCGCCGGGCTCGATCTCGTGACCGGGTGCGCGGAGCACCCGCCGCAGCAGGTCTTCCAGCGCACGCAGCGTGGACTCGCGCATCAGCCGTTCGCCCTCTCGGGGTCGAGCCAGGCGAGGTTGTCGGCCGTCTTCTGCGCGATCTCGGCGGCGGCCTCGACGGCCTCGTCGAGCGTCTGGATCCCACCGTCGCCGGGAGCCGCGGTGACGGTGACGCCGACGAGGTAGTCGCCCTGCCGGACGAGCGCACCGGCCATGTGGTGCGGGGCGCTACCTCCGTACGTCTCCTCGCGCCCGACCAGCAGGTGGTCGGCGTCGTCGTGGCCGGGCCACGGCAGCGGCTCCGGCACGCTTGGCATGTTGTCGTGGTCGACCCAGACGATGCCGAGCCCGGTACCCCCGTCCCGGATGGCCGCCAGCGCGGCGGAGCTGTCGTCCCAGGCCGTGACCTGGATGTCGACCGAGTCCTGGTCGATCTCGTTGCCGCGGGCGAAGTACATCCAGCTCCGGCCGCTGTGCGGCTCGACGCCCCCGGAGCCGCTGCCCGCGGCCATGAACCGCTGGAGCGGCATGAGGAGTGGACTCGACAGTTCGGACTGCGGTGCTCCGAGCCGGTCGAGAAGGCCGATGTCCACCGGCCGCGGGTCGGGGATGTCGACGAGGTTCGGCGTGCCGGCGAAGTCGTCCGGCTCGACCGGCTCCGGCGGTGGCGTCGGCTGCCAGGGCGGGGTGTCGGCCGCCTCGGTCTGCTGCTCGCTGCTGTCCTCGCTGCCCGTCTCCTCCTCGGGGACCTCCGTCGCCGCCGACGAGTCGTCAGGTCCGGGCGCGGGAGTGGCCTCCGCGGTCTGCGTGGCGACGCTGACGTCGACGTGGGCACCGTCGCCGAGCATCCGGTTGCCCAGGACCCACCCGGAGGCCGCCAGCGCGGGCACGACGACCACGGCGGCCACGGTCGCCGTGGCGGCGCGGCGCCGGTAGATGCGCGCGGCACGCTGCTTGACCCCCGCGACGAGCGCGTCGTGGTCGAAGGCCTCGTGCGGGTCGCCGCCGAGGGCGTGGCGCAGCTGCTCGTCCATCGCGCGCGGCTGCCCGTCCCGGTCGTCCTGCGAGGTCATCGCTGGGCCTCCTCGCCGTCGGTCTCCGGCACCAGCTGCCGAAGGTTGTTCAGCGCCGCGTGCGCGGCGCTGCGCACCGCCTGCTCGGAGCACCCGAGCGCCGCGGCGACCTCCCGGTCGGGGAGGTCCTCGTAGTAGCGCAGCGCGATCACCGCGCGCTGCCGGTCCGGGAGCCGGCGGATCAGGCCCAGGACGGCCTCCCGCTCGGCGATCCCGCCGGCCGGCGACGGAGCCGCGGCCACCGACCAGTCGGCGGTCACCGCCTCGTGCGAGACCACCTCGGTGGCGGCCTTGCGCCGCTTGACCGAGCTCAGCCGGTTGACCATCGTGCGGCGCACGTAGGCGTCGACGTTCTGCGCCTCCCGCACCCGCGACCACGTGGTCACGACCAGCGCGAGGGTGTCCTGCACCAGGTCCTCGGCGTCCGCCTTGTGCCCGGTCATGGCATACGCCAGCCCGACCAGGCGCGGCATCGCCTGCTCGACGTAGGCCTCGGCCTCGGCGCGCTGCGCGCTGCCGCCGCCGAAGAGCCTCACGGGCCGGTCCTGACTGTCATACCTCTCCTGACGCGGTGGGGCACCGCTGACGTTGCTCCGCACGGTATGCGGCGCGCGCCGGGCGGACCCGCACGTCCTGCGGAGGTGCGCCCGCGCCCGCCTACCGGCGTTGCATCCTTCGGGCGAATGGGTGAGGCGGCGGTCGCGACCGTAGAATCTTCCGGGTGCCCTCCCCGTCCCGTCCCGACCTGCGCGACCTCGCCCGCGAGCGCATCCTCGTGCTCGACGGCGGCTACGGCACCCTGCTGCAGCAGGAGGGCCTGGTCGAGGAGGACTTCCACGGCGTGGGCGAGCCGTGGGAGTCGCTGCGCGAGGTCACGCTCAAGGGCAACTTCGACCTCCTGGCACTGACCCGCCCGGACGTGCTGGCGCAGGTGCACCGCGCCTACCTCGACGCCGGCGCCGACCTGCTCACGACCAACACCTTCACCTCGACCACCATCGCCCAGGCCGACTACGAGGCCGGCCACCTGGCCCACGCGATGAACGTCGCATCCGCGCAGGTCGCCCGCCAGGTCGCCGACGAGGTCGAGGCCAGCACCGGCCGCCCGCGGTGGGTCGTCGGCACGCTCGGGCCGACCAACCGCACCGCCTCCCTCTCCCCCGACGTCGAGCGCCCGGAGTTCCGCGCGATCACCTACGACCAGCTGCGCGAGGCCTATGCCGAGCAGGCCGGCGGGCTCCTCCAGGGCGGGGCCGACGTGCTCATGGTCGAGACCGTCTTCGACACCCTCAACGCCAAGGCCGCGCTGCATGCGGTCGCCGACGTCCTCGCGGACCGGGCGGGGCGAGGTATGCCGCGGGTCCCGGTCATGCTCTCCGGCACCATCACCGACGCCTCGGGCCGCACCCTCTCCGGCCAGACCCCGGAGGCCTTCGCCGTCTCCACCGAGCACGTCGACCTCATCTCCGTGGGCCTCAACTGCGCGCTCGGGGCCGAGGAGATGCGGCCGCACCTGCGCGAGCTCGGCGGCGCGAGCGTGGCGCTCACCTCGGTGCACCCCAACGCGGGTCTGCCCAACGCCTTCGGTGGCTACGACGACACCCCCGAGGACATGGCGCAGGTGCTCGGGGACATGGCGCGCGACGGGCTCATCAACATCGTCGGCGGCTGCTGCGGCACGACGCCCGAGCACATCCGGGCCATCGCCGAGGCGGTCGACGGGGTGGCGCCGCGCAGCGCGCCCGAGCCGTCGGCATACCTGCGCACCTCCGGGCTCGAGGCGTTCACGCTCACCCCGGACGTCAACTTCGTCAACGTCGGCGAGCGCACCAACATCACCGGCTCCCCTAAGTTCGCGCGACATGTCACGGAGGGCGACTGGGACGCCGCGGTCGCCATCGCGCGGCAGCAGGTCGAGGCCGGGGCCCAGATCGTCGACGTCAACGTCGACGAGGGCATGCTCGAGGGCCCGGAGACGATGACCCACTTCCTCAACCTGCTCGCCGGCGAGCCCGACGTCGCCCGGGTGCCGGTGATGATCGACTCCTCCCGCTGGGAGGTGCTCGAGGCCGGGCTGCGCTGCGTCCAGGGCAAGGGCGTGGTCAACAGCCTCTCGCTCAAGGACGGCGAGGCGGAGTTCCTGCGCCGGGCTGCCGTGGTGCGCCGCTACGGCGCCGCCGTGGTCATCATGGCCTTCGACGAGACCGGGCAGGCCGACACCTACCAGCGCCGCATCCAGGTGTGCGAGCGGGCCTACCGGCTGCTCACCACGCCGAGCGAGGCGCTGCCGGACCCCTTCCCGCCGCACGACGTCATCTTCGACCCCAACATCCTCACCGTCGCGACGGGCATGAGCGAGCACGACCGGTATGCCCTGGACTTCATCGAGGCGACCCGGTGGATCAAGGCCAACCTGCCGGGGGCGCTGGTGTCCGGCGGCGTCTCCAACGTCTCCTTCTCCTTCCGCGGCAACAACACCGTCCGCGAGGCGATGCACGCGGTCTTCCTCTTCCACGCCATCAAGGCCGGCCTGGACATGGGGATCGTCAACGCCGGCATGCTCGGGGTGTATGCCGAGCTCGACCCCGAGTTGCGCGACACCGTCGAGGACGTCGTGCTCGCCCGGCGCGAGGACGCCACCGAGCGGCTCATCGAGCTCGCCGAGCGGATCAAGGCGCAGGGCGAGGGGGCGGCACCCGGCGAGCGCAGCGCCGCGGCGGCCGCCAAGCTGGCCTGGCGCGAGGAGCCGGTCGCCGAGCGGCTGCGGCACGCGCTGGTCCAGGGCATCGACACGTATGCCGTCGAGGACGCCGAGGAGGCCTACCAGGAGCTCGGGTCGCCGCTGGCGGTGATCGAGGGCCCGCTCATGGCGGGCATGGACGTCGTCGGCGACCTCTTCGGCGCCGGCAAGATGTTCCTCCCCCAGGTGGTGAAGTCGGCCCGGGTGATGAAGAAGGCGGTCGCGCACCTCACGCCCTACCTCGAGGCCGCGGCCGCGGAGACCGGCGGCCACAGCAAGGGCAAGGTCGTCATGGCGACGGTCAAGGGCGACGTGCACGACATCGGCAAGAACATCGTCGGCGTCGTCCTCGGCTGCAACGGCTACGACGTCGTCGACCTCGGCGTCATGGTGCCGGCGGAGAAGATTCTGGCCACCGCTGACGAGCTCGGCGCCGAGGTCATCGGCGTCTCCGGCCTCATCACGCCCAGCCTGGACGAGATGGTCTCGCTGGCGACCGAGATGCAGCGCCGCGGTCTCACCACCCCGTTGCTCATCGGCGGCGCCACCACGTCGGCGGCCCACACCGCGGTGAAGATCGACCCGGCCTACGAGGGCACGGTGGTCCACGTCGTAGACGCCTCCCGGGCCGTCGGCGTCGTCGCCGACGCGATCCACCACCCGGACCGCCTCCGCGAGCGGGTCGCCGGGACCTACCAGGAGCTGCGCGAGCGGCACGGCAGCAAGGAGGTCCGCCTGACGCCGCTCGCCGACGCCCGCGCCAGCACCCGCGCGGTGGCCGAGCCGGTGCCGGTGGCGCCGTCGCTGACCGGCACCCGGGTGGTGGAGCCGACGCTGGCCGAGCTGGTGGAGATCGTCGACTGGACCCCCTTCTTCACCGCCTGGGAGCTGCGCGGCTCCTACCCCCGCATCCTGGAGGACCCCAAGGTCGGCGAGCAGGCCCGCGCCACCTGGGAGGACGGGCAGCGGTGGCTGCGCCGCATCCTCGAGGAGGACCTGCTCCGACCCCGGGGGGTCGTCAGCCTCTGGCCGGCCGCGCGCGCCGAGAACGGCGACGACATCGTGCTGGACGTGCCAGGTGACCCGGTCACCCTGCATACCCTCCGGCAGCAGAAGGAGCGGCGCCAGGGCGGGTATGCAGCGCTCGCCGACTTCGTCGCGCCCGAGGGTGACCACGTGGGCGCCTTCGCGGTCTCGATCCACGGTGCCGACACCCTCGCCGCGCGGCTGCGCGACGAGGAGCAGGACGACTACGGCGCGATCATGGTCCAGGTCCTCGCCGACCGGCTCGCCGAGGCCTTCGCCGAGTGGGTGCACCGGGAGGTGCGCACCACGCTGTGGGGCTACGCGCCGGAGGAGGACCTGCCGGTGGACGATCTCCTCAAGGAGCGCTATGACGGGATCCGCCCGGCACCGGGCTATCCGGCGCAGCCGGACCACACCGAGAAGTTCACCCTCTGGGACCTGCTCGACGCCCGGGAGACCGCCGGGATGACGCTCACCGAGCACGGCGCGATGAGCCCCAACAGCGCGGTGTCCGGGCTCATCCTGGGCCACCCCGAGGCGCGCTACTTCGCGGTCGGACGGATCGACGAGGACCAGGTCGCGGACTACGCGGAGCGCAAGGGCTGGGACCTCGAGACCGCGCAGCGGTGGCTCGGGCCGTTGCTGCGCTGAGCGCAGGTCGCTGACCAGCGGCTTCGCCCGCCTGAGGAGCGCGGATTCCCGATCGAGAGATATCGTGACCCAACCGTTGTCTTCGTCACGATCGCGTCACGATGCCCGCTCAGCACCTCTCTGGCGCCACCTGCGACACCCCGTCGTTGCTACGTTCGAAGGGTCATTTGTGCCCTCCGGCACGTCCCGACACCCCTCAGGAGTCCCGTGGCCTCCATCTCCGCCGAGAAGCTCTACAAGGTCTTCGGTCGCCGCCCCCAGCGTGGGGTGGACGCGCTCGAGAACGGCGCGACCCGCGCCGACCTGCGCAAGCAGGGTCTCACCCCGGCAGTCATCGACGCCTCCTTCGACGTGACGGACGGCGAGATCTTCGTCGTCATGGGCCTGTCCGGCTCGGGGAAGTCCACCCTCATCCGCATGGTCAACGGCCTGCTCGAGCCGACCAGCGGGAGCGTCTCCATCGACGGCGACGACGTCACCCGGCTGGGCGGAGAGAAGTTGCGCGCGGTGCGGCGCGACAAGGTCAGCATGGTCTTCCAGCACTTCGCGCTGCTGCCGCACCGCACCGTCGGCGAGAACGCCGCGTATGCCCTCGTGATCAGCGGGGTGAACCGCTCCGAGCGGGAGCAGCGGGCCTCGCGCGCGCTGGAGATGGTCGGCCTGGGCGGCTGGGGCGGGTCCATGCCCGGCGAGCTCTCCGGCGGGATGCGGCAGCGGGTGGGCCTGGCCCGCGCGCTCGCCTCCGGCACCGACATCATGCTCATGGACGAGGCCTTCAGCGCCCTGGACCCGCTCATCCGGCGGGACATGCAGGACCAGCTGATCGAGCTGCAGCAGGAGCTCGGCAAGACCATCCTGTTCATCACCCACGACCTCAACGAGGCGATGCGGCTCGGTGACCGGATCGCGATGATGCGCGACGGCCGGATCGAGCAGATCGGCACCGCCGAGGAGATCCTCAACGACCCGGTCAACAACTACGTCGCCGAGTTCGTGCAGGACGTCGACCGCACCCGTGTGCTCACCGCGGCCAACATCATGGAGCCGCCGGTGGCCGTGCTGGGCGCCGAGCAGGGGCCGCAGACGGCCCACAAGCTCATGCGCGAGCACCAGACGAGCGTGCTCCCGGTCCTGCGGCGCGACCGCACGCTGGCCGGTCTCGTGCACGAGCACGACGTGGCCGGGGCGGTGCGCGACAGCAGCGAGATGAGGGTCCAGCCGGCCGACCAGGTCGGGACGGTGCCGCAGGACGCCCACCTCGTGGACCTCTTCGCCAGCGCGACCGAGCACCCGCTGCTCGTCGTCCTCGACGAGCGCGACCGGGTCGTCGGGGTGATCCCCCGCGTCACCCTGCTGGCCGCGTTGCACACCGGGCCCAGCGAGGTCGGTGGCCCGGGAGCGACGAGCGAGACGACCACGACCGGTGACCTGCAGCCGACCGGAGGTGCGGCATGAACGACAACGACTCCATCGTCCCGCGGATCCCGATCGGTGAGTGGGGCGGCGCGGCCATCGCCTGGATCAACGACAACTTCGAGTGGTTGCTGGACTTCATCTCGCTCGTCCTCGACTGGTCCATCACGACGCTCATCGACGCGCTGCTCGTCGTGCCCGCGCTGGTCATGATCGCGCTCTTCGCGCTCCTGGGGCTGCTGGTGCGCTCCTGGGAGTTCGCGGTGGGGACCGTCCTGACGTTCCTGCTCATCATCGCGATGGACCAGTGGACCTTCGCCATGCAGACCCTGGCACTGGTGCTCATCGCCACCGTCGTGGCCGTCGTCATCGCCGTGCCCATCGGCATCGTGGCCGCCCGCAGCGACCGGGTCAGCGCCGTGGTCCGCCCGGTATTGGACTTCATGCAGACGATGCCCGCCTTCGTCTACCTGCTGCCCGCAGTCGTCTTCTTCGGCATCGGCTTCGTCCCCGGGCTCTTCGCGACCGTGATCTTCGCGCTGCCCCCCGGCGTCCGGCTCACCGAGCTCGGCATCCGCGGCGTCGACGCCGAGACGGTCGAGGCCGGCCAGGCCTTCGGCGCCACCCCCGGCCAGATCCTGCGCGGCATC